>DASXFM010000441.1:0-10828 GCA_036489615.1 Verrucomicrobiia bacterium
CCGCGGATTTCCATGTGGCTCCGGGTCAAATCCGAGCTGGTGCCCATAATGTCGCGGCCGTCTACCAGGGTCATCCGCGTGACGTCGTCAGACACGAGGCTATAGCCGCGCTCGATGAGCGCGAGGACGGCTTCGCTTTTGCCGATGCCGCTTTCGCCGCGAATCATCACACCGACGCCCAGGATGTCGACCATGCTGCCGATTTCCGTTCCGCGCGGCGCGAACATCATTTCAAGCGCGAGCGTGGCGGCGTTGATAAACTTCATCGTCACCAGCGGCGTTTGGAAGACCGGTATGTCCGCGGCGTTGGCGGCGCGCACGAATTCCCTGTCTGGCTTCAGCCCGCGGCTAAAGACGATGCAGGGGATTTTGAAAGCGAACAGGTCGGCCAAATGTTTTTCGCGTTCCGGGCCGGGAAGCGATTGCAAAAAATACGATTCCGCGTGGCCAATGGCCTGGATTCGTTTATGGGCGAAGTAGCGCGTGAAACCGCTGAGGGCCAGGCCGGGACGGTTGACGGTGGGTTCGCGAATGGGGCGTTTGAGGCCGCCGCCATCCGAGATGAGCCGCATTTGCAGGGCCGTGCCGTGTTCTTTAAAAAATTGTTCAACGGTGACTTGCGCCATATTCAGCCATTACATGTTAAATTCCGGGCCCAGGTAAATTTCCCGCGCCTTGGGATCATTTGCCAAAAACTCTGAACTGCCGGCCACCAGGACCTGTCCCTTGTGGATAATGTATCCGCGATCGATTAATTTCAAGGTTTCGCGCACGTTATGGTCCGTGACCAAAATGCCCAGGCCGCGTTCGCGGAGGCGGCGGACAATTTTTTGCACTTCATAAACCGCGATAGGATCAATGCCGCTGAACGGTTCGTCCAACAACAGGAGTTTCGGGCTGGTGACGAGAGCGCGGGTGATTTCGAGCCGGCGCTTTTCTCCGCCGCTCAATTGGTACGCTTTGCTTTTGGCGACGGGCGTAAGATCGAGTTCTTGCAGGAGATACTTCAAACGTACGGCGCGTTCGTCGCGCGATAATTTTAACGTCTCCAGGATGGCGAGAATGTTTTGTTCCACCGTCAGCTTGCGAAACACCGACGGTTCCTGGGTCAGGTAACCGATGCCCAGCCGCGCGCGCTTGTGCATCGGCAGGTTGGTGATTTTTCGGCCCTGATAGGTGACGAACCCGTCATCCGGGCGGACCACACCGACGACCATATTAAAAGTGGTGGTTTTGCCGGCGCCATTGGGACCGAGTAATCCGACGATTTCCCCGGCGCTGACGTTTACCGAAACTTCGTTGACAACGCGGCGTCCACGGTATTGTTTGACGAGGTTTTCCGTGGCGAGGAGCGGATGTTGTTCGGCCCCGGTTGCGACATCCGGCCCGGGAACGTCTTTCTTCAATTCAGACTTGGATTGGGTGTCGCTCACTCGAATGTCCTGGTTATTTTGCGAAGGGCAAATTCCCTTGTGGCTGTGAATTGGACCCGGACGGGCTGTTCGTACCCGGCCAAAAAACGATCGTTGAGTTGGGCGCGGTCATTTTTCCGGTCATGAGGTCATACACAAATTGGCTGCCTGTCAGATGGTTCGTGTAATCCGGTCCTTGTTCAATTTCAGGAGGATTGCCGGTCAGTGTCACGGTTTCGTTCGTGACGCCGTTTTGGATTTGAAAAAGGTAAACCGCCTTGTCTCCGAGGGCCCGGCCTTTCTGGCCTTTTGGGTCGATATAGTCCACGACGACGTTGGTTTCGGCGACGATGTTTGTCGCCTGACTCCAGTTTTCCGAGAAATCCGCCTTGGCCCATTCGCAGGTCAACTTCATTTGGGGGTCCGTGACGCGCACATTTTCGCTGTAAGTGACCCAGTGATTGTACATATCGAAGACGCTGGGCCCGGCCGCTTTAATGATGATGGGCCCGCGCTGCCTTTGGGGCGGCTGGTTCGTGACCGGCGCGGCCGGGGGGCGGTTGGTGGTGACCAGCGCCAGGATGGAGTCCACGCCATTGGTCGCAGTGTTGGTTTGCGCCGGCAGCGTTGCAGCAACCCCGCAGACGATGGCTAAAAAGATAAGGCAGGGAAATTTCTTCATTTGGACGCGGGCTTTCGGTCGATGACAGTCTCCACCTGGTTTGAGATGGTGAAGACGGACTCGTTTTGCTGCCATATAAATCCTTCGCCGTCAATTTGCAATTCGCCGTCGCCGGTGCGCAAGTGGACTTCGCCCGGTGAATTGGCCACGACGTTGACGGGATCGTAAATACATTCGGGCGCTTCGGCAACCAGTTGCAGTTTTCCGTTCAGGTCGAACATCTCGATTTTGACCTTTTTGACGAGCAAAAGGCCGCCCGCCAGAGGTTGCGCTTCCGCGCCGGAAAAGAGGCGTTTGATGTCCTGCTGATGCGGCGCTCCGTAGTATTCCACCGAGTTAAAATCATTGGCGCTGCCGGAAATCGGGACCTGTTGCGCGCGGACGCTTGGCGCGGCCAATATAATGGCTGTGGCCAATAACAGCGCGGCCACCGTGAGAGAGCGGCTTTCCGCTTGCCCACGCGCGCGGCTCTGTTGCGCCTCCGCAATGCGGCGGCGCGGCGAGCGGTCGTGGCTCAGCCAAATTGTTCTCCGGTCATTCATTGCATTGAAAAATCATTGCCGATATCGGGCAATGATGGAATCCCATTTGCCCTGCGCTTTCAAAATCATTTCCACCATTTCACGCACCGCGCCGTGGCCGCCCGTTGCGCGGGTTACCAAATCCGCGGCGGCTTTTGCTTCGTCCACGCCATCGGCCACTGCCGCGCCTACGCCGGCTTTTTCAAGTGGCGCCAGGTCCACAATGTCGTCGCCAATGTAGCAGACGTTCTCCCATTTGAGGTTTTCACGGGCCAAAATCGCCTCAATGGTGGCGGCTTTGCTCAACTGGTCCTTTTGTTGGACAAGAAAATTGATTTTTAGTTCGCGCGCGCGCAGGGTCGTAGCCGGGGAGGGGCGGCTGGAAACCCATCCGATTTTGATTCCGGCACGCCGCAACAGCACCAGGCCGAGGCCGTCGTGAATGCTAAATCGTTTGAATTCGCGCGCGCCGCCAATATAAACCGCGCCGTCGGTCAGCACGCCGTCGACGTCGCAAATAAATAGTTTGATGTTTGCGAGCCGTGAAAGAAGCTTTGAGGGCAAACGCTTCATTCTTTCGCGGCCTCGAAGACCCGCAGCAACCGTTTTAAAAGAGCGGCCATTTCGCCCAGCGGGATCATGTTCGGTCCGTCGCTCAGGGCTTTATCGGGGCGCGGATGGGACTCGATAAAAAGGCCGTCTGCGCCGACGGCCAAAGCGGCACGGGCCAGGACGGGCGCGAACTGCCGCTGTCCGGCGGATTTGTCGCCGCCGCCGCCGGGCAATTGGACCGAATGGGTCGCGTCAAAAACAACGGGGCAGCCGAAGGATTTCATGATGGGAATGGACCGCATGTCGGCTACGAGATTGTTGTAGCCGAAGGTCGTGCCGCGTTCAGTGAGAAGCACACGCCTGGCTCCGGCGCGTTTGGCTTTCTCGGCCACGTGTCCCATTTCGGTTGGGGAAAGAAACTGTCCCTTCTTAAGATTTACAATTTTGCCCGTTTCGACGGCGGCTTCAATCAGGTCCGTCTGGCGGCAGAGAAACGCGGGAATTTGCAGGATGTCCACGACTTCGGCAGCCGCCCGGGCCTGGACTTCATTATGCACATCGGTGAGCACCGGGACTTCGAATTGCGCGCGGATGCGCGCGAGCACCTTTAGGCCGTCTTCGAGTCCTGGCCCGCGAAACGATTTTGCCGAGGTGCGATTGGCTTTGTCGAAGCTCGCCTTGAAGACGTAGAAAATGCCGTTTGCCTTGCAAATGGTCTTCAAGGAAGAGGCGACTTCCAGGCACAGCTTTTCGCTTTCGATAACGCAGGGGCCGGCGATTAAAAAAAGTTGTCGCGGCGAACTCAGGTTCTTCCAAATAGCTGCATCGTTGAACACGTGTGAAAGCTTAACAATTTAGAATGAAGAATGGAAGCGGTTTGCACCGCAGCCACCATTTCAACTGTTGTGCATGAGCACCCGGATGTGCTCAAGCTTGTTCGGTCTCCACGCTTTGGCGTGCCCCGGGAATGGGAACAGCCTAAAGGCTGGAGATCGGGCAGGCGTTATTTTACCGAATCGGCAGGGACAATTTTGATGCTGTTGACCCCGACTCGACTTTGCGGTTTGCTGCGTTCGCCGCCTCCGCCTGAGCCGACCGGAGTGCCGGCGATTTTTTTCAATACATCCTCTCCTTTAATCAATCGGCCAAAGGCGGTGTATTGACGGTCCAGAAATGAAGCATCGCCGTCGCAGATAAAGAATTGGGAGCCGGCGGAGTTCGGGTCGGAACTGCGCGCCATGGAAAGGACTCCAGACTGATGCGAATGATCATTGAATTCCGCCTTGATGGTGTAACCGGGTCCGCCGGTGCCCCATGCGTGTTCTTTGGCGGAGTCTTTCGTCAGCGGATCACCGCCCTGGATCATGAATCCCTTAATGATGCGGTGAAAGCAGGTGCCGTCGTAAAAGCCCTGTTTGGCCAGTTTGATGAAATTGGCGGCGGTATTTGGAGCGACGTTCAAAAACTCAGCGACCATTTCTCCCTCAGTTGTGTTGATGATAGCGACTTCGTTCACAAAAGTTCCTTGGTTTATTTTTTCCCGGTAATAACGGTCACAGACTTGATATAGTCAAGGTGGGGGAAGTCTTTTTTCAAGTAAGCGTTTCCTTCCGATTGAACACGTCCCTGGTCGGGGCCGGCTCCGGACGGGGCGCCTTCGCCATATTCGCCGTTGATTTTATCCACGACGGTCATTCCATCGACGACTTTGCCAAACGGGGCGAATCCCTGGGCGTCGAGGCCGGTATTATCGCCGAAATTGATGAACAATTGCGTCGTGCGCGTATTGGGGCCGGCAGTGGCGAAAGTGATGGCGCCACGGGTATTGCTGCCCTTGACGGGGTCATCCTGAATGTTTGCGTCGCGCCATTTTGCGGATACAGCCGGATCACCGTGAATACCGAACTGACACATGAAACCGGGAATGACGCGGAAGAAAGCGATATCTGTGAAGAAACCGGATTTTGCGAGATTGTAGAAACGGTCCGCGCCGTTGGGCGCCAGTGAGCGTGTGACTTCAATGGTGAATGATCCTTTGGTCGTATTAAAGACCGCTTTGAAAGAATCCGGCGCCTGGGCCGTTAGTTTGGAAGGATCGGCGTAGGCGGGCGAAGACGATTTGGTGTCCTGGGCGTTCACCGCCACCGTGCCGATGAACAGGCCAAGTGCGCAGACTAAATTGAGTATTTTCATGGGCGGGAAATGTTCCATGCGCGCCGGGAAAAGTCACGACTGAAATTTTATCTTTTTTTCAACGATTCCGTGATGAGACTCGTGGAGTTTTGGCTGCGTGAGCGGCGCAGAAGAAAATAGACGATGGCGATGGCAACGATGCCAAGCCCGGCGCCAGCCTCCAGGAGACGGTTTTTGCCCGCGCCGGGACTTTGCGGCGGCTGGGGTAGAGCGGACGGTGGCGGACTGGGCCGAACCGTCGCTTGCAGAGGAGCGACGACCGTATTCGTTGGTTGTATCGGCTGTATCGCGGCGGCGGGCGGCGGAGCGGAATTGGTTTGGGCCATCGGGATGGACGGCGGCGGAGAAACGGCCGGGGGCACAGGCTTCGCCGGAGTAACGGGGTTGACCGTCGGCGGGAGCATGGGCGCAGGCTGAAGCTGCGGAGGGGCGGCAGGAGGAGCTGTCACCGGTGTTTGCGGTTTGGTTTCGGAATTGGTGCCGATGACAATGAGCGGCGGCGCGACGGGAGGTGGCTGTTGCGGCGCCACTTTAACCGGAGTGGGTGCTGGCGGCGGCGGTAATTGCATCGGTGGGAATTGGGGCAAAATAACGTCTTGCGCGGAGCTAATGGTGCATCCGACATAGTGACCGACCTGGTTGCGATCGAATTGGCTCCGCAGGACAATCACAAACGGCATGCGGGCTTTGTCCATGTCATGCTGGTGCTGCTTGAAACTGGCGTTGATGCTGGCTGCGCCCGGGATGCCGTTCACCTGGCCGTCGCCGTCGCAAAAAATGACGATGGTGAGCCGTGGAGACGTTCGCACCACTTCGTTGACCGTTGGGATGAGCGCCTCAAAACGTGTGTCTTTGGCATAGCGTTGCTTTTTAAGAAATCCCTCAATCTCCGGCGGAAGGGAGTTGACCATGTCCGGGGTCCAATCCTGCTGTGGGAATTGTCCCAGGTGCAGGTCCCGGCTGAATGTCCAAATACCGACGCTGTCGCCGGGCCGCAATTTACCATTTAATGTGAGTTGAAACAGCTGGTCGATGGCCTTGGCCTCATTGGGAAGCCGTCTCTTCATGGCGGACGATGTGTCAAAAACCAACAAAAGACGGTTTTCAACACGCGGCTGGTTCGACTGCGCCGGCGAGGGTAAAATAAAGCCAGGTGCCGCCAGCAGCGCGACTATGCAAAAACAAATGAGGTTTATTCGGATTTTCATTTTTATCGCGGACGTCTAAAGCGATTTTTCTCGCTTCGATTCAAACTTCTAAGGTCATCCTGCAATTCTGTGAGCGCCTTTTCAATCGAATTGATGAAATTTGCGCAGCTGGAAACCATGCCGCCCAGCGCGTCGACGGTATCGCGTTCGGCAAAATCGTCGGTAATGACGAGCACCTGGCCGTATTCCTGGAAACGATGCGCAGCGCGCTCGATCATGTCGTCGGCGGTTTGGCCGGCGCGAGAGAACAACACTTCCACTTCGCGGCTGGATTCCGGCTTTTGCGCGGAGGCTCGCGCGCCTGCGCCGTCAAAGAAAATGGTGATGGGATCGCCGGTCGCGTCGTGATACAGGGTCAGAATTCGGATCAATTCGTCGCGGGCGCGTTCGGAATACCGCGGCTGCCCTGGCGCCAACTCGGGCCAGTTGTGCAGGAGCGAATATCCGTCTATTAAAATCCGAACGAGCGCCATGAGACAGCATACCGACGCTACTTATTTGCGTCAATTGGGCCGAATGCTAGAGGCCTCTTAGCGTGTCCTTAAACCTGCCGCATGGACAGTTCATTGCCCAAGCTGAGCCAAGCCCCAAGGCGTGAATCTCAATCAAGCCGCCGCATTTATCACAATGAACAGTTGAAACTTTCCCATTGCGTGTGAATTCCTCAAAGGCCAACGTATACAATCGAAGCAGTTCATTGTCTGGCTTTTTGGTTTGCATGGTTGCGTCAAATGCTAAATTAGGAAGTTCCCGAAGGGAATTGTTAAAGGGAATATAAAATCATAAAATCAACTTTTCTCACCGGTTGCCAATTCTCACCATTTTGGGGTTTAATTGACATTACAACAGCGAATATCCGTCTATTAATATGCGAACCAGTGCCACGCAAAAAGATTATACTGGTCAACTTTTTTGGTCTAAGTAAATTTAAAGGAATGAAAAACGGCATAAAAAAGCCTGTTTTGGGTCTTCTAGCGATCCTGTTCATTACCCCGTTGGTCGGATTAATTTTAAGCGCGTCCTCCCGAAATCTAGAACCATTTTGCGTTTCCTTAGTTCAATTTTTTCTGCCGGCGCTCGGAATATTTATTTTGCTCATTATTTATAATGTGATTGTTTATTTCATTGAAAAGGGGACGCACGGCAAAAATAAGAATTCAGGTCAAAAGCGGATTGAAAATTAGCCGGTCACCGCAGGCGTCTTGGGGTTTTATTAATACTACAACGGGCTGCAACCATCGACCAAAATCCGCGCCAAAGGCATGGAAAATCGTAGCCTGATTGGAGGGTGTCGTCCATCAAACAAACAGAATGTCGTGAGAGACGCTCGCATGAGGCTGGGCCAAAAAAGGGATTGAAAGAGCCCCTTTGAAGCGTGATATTATCCAAGTGACAACGGCAAAAACAGACAATCAGAGACGGGTTAGGCTACCTTCGGCCAAGCCTGGCCAGGTTTATTCCATCCAACAGAATACGGACGGGGGATTCACGCTCATTCTCCTCCGGAAAGGGACACAAACCGCGCCAAAATGCCGCATAGTTAAAGAGGATGGCTTTACGGTTGTTGCACCTGAACAGCCGATTGATGAAGCAGCCATTAAAGAACTTCTAGCAGAATTCCCGTGAAGCACTTGCTGGACGTAAACCTATTGATCGCCGGCGTTGTTCAGACGCATTCGTTGCATAAAAAGGCGAACGCCTGGATGGCTGACAGGTAAATCGTGCTTTGCCCAATTGTTGAACTTGGTTTTCTTCGCATCAGCACCAACAAAAAATCCTCAATTGGTTTGACCATGGAAGAAGCGAGGAAAGTTCTCCAGCGTTTTGCCTCAGAGCGAAAAGTAGAAAGAATTCCGGACGACCTGCCTGCGTTAGAAAGCTGTCCGAGAGAATCCGACGAAGTCACAGACCATTATTTGGCAGATTTAGCGGCCAGGCATGGATTTAAATTGGCCACGCTTGACCGGAATCTGAAGCATTCTTCTGCGGACCTGATTTCCTAGGCTTCTATTTACGGCTGTAGGGTACTATCGCCAATGGCCCTTGGCATGGCGCCAGCCGCCGACGGGCCCGCGATACCAATAGCCATGCACCCAGACTGCGCCGGGCCAGGGCGGGTTGGCCCAATGGCCACTGGTCCAGGCCCATCCAGTGCCGTTCCATTGCCATTCACCGCTAACCCAGAAGAATCCGGGACCGGGCGGAGCAACCACGGCTTCGTCCAGCGGAGGAGGCGGAGCGTCGGAATAAACCACCGTCGTGGGCGGAGGCGCAGGCGGTCCGTTTTCCGTGGTGATCATGAAATTGACCACTCTGTCGCTGACGCCCGCCGAATGCATCTCGATGATGTCCTGCGGGCTCAAATGATAAACCGTGCGCGAGTTCTGAAGTTGGGAAATAATAACGTCGTCGCTAACCTTGGCCCGGGAAAGCGCTTTGACGTCGGATATCGTCAGCGGTTGGTTTTGCCGCAAGTGAGCGTAGGTAACAGGCGCATCCGAGCGCAGTTCTTCGGCCTGATCCCGATCTAATGAACTGCTACTGCCATCGTTGGCAATCGCACCGGAAGGTCCGCCGTTCGGCGCGCCTGAAGCGGCATTAGTCGGCTCGCTGTTCGGATCTGAGCAACCCGTCAAAATCACGGCGGAAGCGACTACGGCAACAGTGAAAACCTTTACTCTCGTCATAACAGTTGGACACCGTACCTTCGCCGTAGATTCAAAAAAAGCAATCTTTGAATATTCAAGACGTGGCGGGCGCATCCGCACTTTGTTCTTACGTCGGTGGTGGTAGGGACGGCGCGCTGCGCCGTCACCGCCCGTAGAGCGGGCGGAATCCCGCAATGCGGGACGGTCCAACGTCCCACCCCATTCGTTGCGCCGCTAAACGCGGCGCGGACAGCGCAGCGCGCCGTCCCTACCAAGAACAGTGCAAAGATGCGCCCAGACGTGGCGATCCATCGCCCATCGGCTCACGCCCTCGGGTGCGCGGCATCGTAAGCTTTTTTCAATCGTTCGGTCGTAACGTGGGTGTAAATCTGCGTCGTCGTCAGATGGGCGTGGCCGAGCAATTCCTGGACGCTCCGCAAATCCGCCCCGGCATCCAGCAGGTGAGTCGCGTAGCTGTGACGCAGTTTGTGCGGCGTCAAATTCGCGTCCAGCCCGGCGAAGACGAGATATTGTTTCAAGCGTCGCGATAATTGGACCGGGTGCAAGGGGGTATGGCTTCGGGTTTCACTGAAGAAAACAGGCGATGCGCCCACAGGCGGCACTTTCAAGGTTTTCCAATATTGTTCAATCGCGGCAAGCGCGGGTTTGCCAATGGGGACCAACCGCTCCTTTTTGCCTTTGCCCCGCACGCGGATGATTTGTTGCGCCCAGTCCATATCATCGGCGCGCATACCGCACAATTCGCTGATACGCAGGCCGCAGGAATAAATGGTTTCCAGGACGGCGACATCCCGCAACCCGACGGCCAGGGACACAGGACGTCCGGCGCCTTTTTTGCCCTGGCGGGACTGTGCCAGTTTTAGCGGCGCGGCCAACAGAGCCTCCATTTGTTGGATCGTCAAAAATTTGGGGAGCCGCTTCTCGGGTTTGGGAAGCGACAAATTCTTGATCGGCGAACCGGCCATCAGGCCGTTTCGGATCAGGAATTTATAGAAGGTGCGCAGCGCGGAAAAGCGGAGGGAAATCGCCGCGCGGCTTAGACTATTGCGTCCCAGATAGCGCAAATAACCGCGAAAATCATCGCGCTGGAGCGTGTCCCAGACCGGTGGCGACTTTCGGTCCTGGACATGCCAGCGTGAAAACTCTTCAAGCGCGTGCCGATAGTTTTTTTGGGTATATTGAGACGCGCCACGGTCCGTGGCCAGGTGGGCCAGGAATTTTTTAATCCAGGAATCTGACATAGCAGGCGCGACGGTCATGTCCATGGAAACTAGATTAAAAGGTGAAAATTGAAAATTAAAAGTGCTGAAGTATTTCAGGGACGGGTGAATCACCCAACACCTGAAACCTTGAACCGGAAACGTAAAATTGTTTCAATAGAGCGATGCAAGGATATTTCGCCCTGATATTGCACGCGCACCTGCCATTTGTGCGCCATCCAGAACACGAGAAATTTCTGGAGGAAAGCTGGCTGTTTGAAGCCGTGACGGAAACGTATATTCCGTTGCTTCAAATGCTGGAAGGCTGGCGTCGGGACCGGATGAATGCGCCGATTACGGTTTCATTATCGCCGCCGCTGTGCGCAATGCTC
>DASXFM010000482.1:0-5459 GCA_036489615.1 Verrucomicrobiia bacterium
TGACAATGCCTGGATGGAAAGCGCCATCGGCAAGATCAAAAACGAAGTCTTAGGCGCAAAGCTCCCCGCCAATCAGGTTGCCGCCCAACAACAACTTTTTGTAGGAATCCAATGCTGGTACAACCAGCGCCGCCGCCATAGCGCCTTAAATTATAAATCCCCTGTTGCTTTTGAAGCGCAGTTCATGAAAAACTAACATCCATAAACCGCTTCCGCCCTTGTCCACCCTATCGGGGGAAGCTCAAGATCAAGTCGGCCCGGGCAATTTGTATTCTGTTGGATGAACAAGGAAAAATGATTGGCCAATCCACAAAATGGGTCATTGGCCAAAATAAGACTGCCCTTGCCCCAAAAGCGGAAGCAGAATTTAACTTCGTCATTACGAATCCAAACCCGCTTATCCCGCTTGTGACGAGCAATTTGACCGCCAAAGTGATTTTCAGCCGGGTTATCTTGGCTGGCGGCAAGCCAGCAGATGTCCGTCGAACTGTTGAGGTACGGCCCGCAAATGGTGATAGTGAATCACAATTGCATTAGCCTATGCTCATTTCCGCTCTTCCGGTTTTCATCGGCAATGGCATCTTCCCCGATTCACCGCCACTTTACAGGAGACCGCTAAGCTTTTCCTCCAAACTTCTCACGGTGGCGAGATCGCACGCAAAAAGCGAGATCAACTTAACATGATGTTTCTCGCAGAAGTCCTGTTTAAGTTTCATCTTCGCTTCGTATCCGGCATCACCAACCAGTCCGAAATATTCGACGAAAACCCCTTTGACCGTGAAGTCGGCCCGGAAGTTCCCTTCCGGATACTTTACTTCCCTTTCATGGTAAATTCCTCGGGAATGCAAAAAATCATCTATCGTTTTCTCGGCAAGTGACAGGCAGACATGGCCATCTTTGGCTAAACACTGCGTGCCGCGGTTCGTCGCCCTCGTACCGTTTTCCAATATCCCGGCTTCAATCAGTGCATTTAACCAAGAACCATAGAGCCGCTTGACGCGACGGAGCGAAGGTTTCTGTAGTAGAAGCTTGAACAACGCCAACCGGTCGTCCGTAGTCAAGCCAATCAAGTCGTCAAGGCCGCTACCAAAGTCTTGCGCAGGAACACGCTGAACCAGGTCAGTCAGTTGTTTAAGATAATCGGCTATTTCGGCGCGAGACGCCTTCGTATTGCCTATATTGTACAAGGGTCCGCTGACACAGGGGGCGCAAAACTCCAATCTTTCAATTCCTAGTCGCCTTATAATCGGCGCGGGCAACGAGTCCTCGACAAACGACTGATGGCAAAAAGCACAGGTTTTCCTTTGGGCCGGACGAATGAGCGCCGTTAACCCCAATTCTTCCGCCCGGACTTTGGCAAAATCCATCAAGATGTATACCACGCGCGAGAGCGACACCCCGGGTCCTGCCGCTTCCATTCTTCGATCACTGACTTCTCCGTAACTCGAAGAATGTCCTCAGTAATGCTCCAATACCAAATCCACTGGTCTTTCATGATCCCCACGCGCAGGAGTTCATCATGAGCGGATGTCCACCACGTAAAAATAAATGGATTTTGCGAATCTTCAGGTCGACGCCGGAAATTTTTGTAAGCAGACTCTTCTCGCCCATTATAGATACTCATGATGCTGAGCAATCGATTCTGCCGCCACAAGAGTGAGCGCCCATGCCGTGAGAATAACAGTCTTTTGGTCGTCTTGCAAGCAGGGCGAACCGCTCACGCCCTTACACGTAGGTCGTTTCTGCGTCAGCGCCTCTTACCGAAATGGCCGGGAATGCTTGGGGACGGCCCGTCCTCAGGTCCATACCCTTTCAAACTGTGCCGCGTTGCAAACCGCTACGGCACGGGCGCGACCTGGAGCTGCATGAATTGTGAAGCGGCATGGATTGACGTCGGCCATCCGACATCAAACAACGCCCGCCCACTTAAACTGACGTTCACATCCGGTGCCACCAGGTTGGAGCCGGGCGCGAGCCATTGCCAGCCATTCGTGCCGGTGCACGTGGCGATGTCGGTCCAGCCCGCCCGATTCAAATTCGTCGAAGCGGCCGCCAGCAATTCGATGTCGCTGGGCGGCGGATTTGGCAAATTGAGCCGCATGGCCGGCAGGCCTTTGAGAAGAGCATTCGTCGAGAAGATGGAGCAGGGGGCGTATTCAAGGCCGTTGGGCGAGCCGGGCCCAAGCGGATCGGAACGGGTGCCGGCCAATGGATCGGCGCCCAGGGCATATTCCACGAGGTTCGGCAGGCCATTGCTGTTGGGATCGGCGCCGTTGGCGCCTTCCCCCGAGTTGGCGGGCGAATCAAAATAATTTAACTTCCATTGTTGCAACGGCGTGCCTGGAGTAAAAATGCCCACGGACCGCTCACCAGTGCCGATGAAGACGCGACCGGGCCGATGCGGGTCCAGGGCCAGGCTGGTCGCGTTGCCGAATCGATAACCGGGCCGGGTAATCTCGCTCCAGGACGAACCGCTGTTGCTGGAGTAATAGATTTTATACCAGGTATCGGTCGTCATCTCGCCATAGACGACGACGTTGCCATTGAGCGCGTCCATGGCGCTCACGTTGGAGAAGCCCGGCACCGCGCTCCAACTCGAACCGGAGTTGGTGCTCACCAGCAGGCCGTTGGCGCCGCCGGTCACCATCATCCAAACGGTTCCACTGATGCCGTGATCGGCCACGATCTGGCCGTTCCAATCAGACCAATCGCCCGGCACAATCGCGCCTGAAATTCCGAGAGTCAGCAGCGTCCAGGTTATTCCGCGGTCGGAAGACTTAAAGAATCCGCCGCCGGTTCCCGTCCCGGGAAACGCCGCGCGCGAATAAAGATAGCGCACATTGACATTGGTGGCGTCCCGGTCCACGGAGACGTTCCAATATTGCTCGGTTCCCACGGCCACGGTGAGGTTGGTGGCGGGAAACCAGTTGCATTGAGTGAACGACGCGCCGCCGTTGGTCGTCCGATAGACGCCTCCCGCGCCGATCCCCAGGTTTCCACCCATAACGACCAGGAAATCATCGGGATTATCCAGAGAATCAACGTTATCAACGATTTCCTCGCCCGCGGTATTGGTCGGCAAACCCACCGCCGCCAGGTGATACCAACTGGTCCCGTCGTTGGTCGTCGCATAGATGCGCGCGGTGTTATTGAGTTCGCAGCCACCGGGAAAAATGACGCGGTTGACGCCATTGGTGTAACAAGCCATCGCGCGATGCGAATACATCACGATGTCGCTCGGCCAGGCAAAAAATGGCGTGGCCATCGAAACCACATTGCCGGAAATCCCGCCGTCCGTGACAATCGCACCGCCATGATCCGCGCACGGAATGTAAATTCGGTTCGGGTCCGTGGGATGAAAACTGATTCGGTAGGTCACGACTTCTCCAATGCCGTTGCAGATGTATTGCCACGTCTGCCCTCCATCGTCGGTGCGAATCGGTCCATAGCCTCCGCCGCCATACCACGTGTTCGGCAAATTGACGTCCTGGACCAGCGAATTAGGCCGCCAGACAGCGCTGCCACTGGTCCATTTCGGCACGACCGAGCCCGGTACATAGGCATCAGGCAATGTTGTGAAAGTTCCCCCTTCGTTGGCGCTGATTCGCGTGTCCCCGTCGAAATCACCGGCCACCAGATTGCCGTTCCGCAAAACCGCCAGGCAAACGATTGCATTGCCGTTGTCGCCGATGCCGCTGGTGTAAGCCGCGTGAAGATCGGTGTAAACATAAACCGCCGGATTATTCCAGTTCGTCGAGGTGATCTTTTGGATCACCTGCACCCCGTTATTGAGTCCGCCGTAATACACTGTCCCATCCGGCCCGCTCGTCACACGCTGGATCAATGTAAATGATCCGAGTTGCGTCCAACTGACGCCATGATTGGCCGACATCCACAGGCCGCCGTCGCCTCCCACGAAAATTTGGTTCGGACGCGAAGGCGGGATGTACACCGAGGCAATAATGGTCGTCCCCAGGCCGCTCGTGATCAGGTTCCACGAATCCCCGGCGTTGGTGGATTCATATAATCCTTGTCCCCGGCTTCCCGCCCACGCCTCGGAATCGTTCGTCGGATTGAATATCAGGCACTCGCCGCCAATCCGTTCCTGGTCACCTCCCGAAAAGTTCACACTGCTCAATGTTTGCGTCCAGTTCAGGCCGCCGTTTGTTGTCTTCCAGATTCCGCGTCCCGGATCAGTGCTCAAGTAATCGACGCCGCACGCCTGGAGAATCAAGTTGGAACTCGAACTCGCCGTTTGCGGCATTGCGATTCCCTGCGGCATCAACGACGCCGTCGTTACCATGTCGCCGGATAAATACGTCCACGAATTGCCCTGGTTATCGCTGGAATAAATCCCCCCGCCATCGGTGCGGCCAACCAGGCGTCCGCTCCGATGCTGAATGATGACCGGCAAATAGCCGCCATCCTGCATATTAATCTGGGAAAAACCGCCTGCAAGTTGGGCAGCAGAATCAAGCGCCATCCATAACGGCGCAAGGACCGCGAACCCAATCACATAGGCATGTAACTTGACGTTGCTCATTTGTACTCTTGCTCTTGCTCAAGCCCACGACCGGCACGGGCCTCTCTCGTATATTCACAGCAGTCTGCGTGCCCTCAAGTTTTACGAAAACGGCCGGGAGGGCGGTCTTCGCAAGTGGCGTTGCCACTTAGGATTTCGAAGTTGAATTCTTGCCGGTGACCAGTATCTACGTCTTTATAAATCTCGCGCCACTCCGCATTATTTCAAGCCGATTTTTCAGGACGATCAACCTGACGCATGGTGCTACGCAAGTTATGGGCGTAGCAGCGAGCATGAGTTCGCTCTCACTATTCCCCTCGGTCAACGATTCCAACCGTGGGCGGTAACGCCGTAGACTGAAAGCCCTGACCGGGCGGACGATATTAGCCTGGGCAAGTGCGAATCCGTGAGCGCGCCGCCCCGGGTATATGCGGACCCTCAACCGGAAATTTCATCCATTCCTCACACAAAGGTCGCCAAGTCCGTGAAGGATTTGTTCCTTTGCGTCCTTCGCGACCGTTGCGTGAGAAAAATCCCGTGGCGATCCAAAACACTTAACTTCGACTTAATTCCCCGATTTATTTTCAAAAAATGATCGCCCGCGAAGTTAAGTCAGAAATTCAAATTTCCCAATAAAACGCACCCATTTTTACCCCTTAACAACTTCGTTAAGACTTTATTTGAGTTGTTAAGTTCTGCAAACACGGTACACCTGTTTCGGCTTAACTTCGACCGGAAAAAAGGCGGAGACGTGGAGGCCAGATTACCGGAAGTTTCCTGTGTTTCCTCAGGACAGATGGCCTTTTAGGGTTGCCGCCAGACAACGTTTAGCCGCAGTCTTCGCGCGAAATCTGCCTCATCTGCGGACCGTCAGTCAGGGATTCCGCCATCATGCGGACGAATCATCTGCATTGACAAATCGTATTGGCAGCGCTAG
>DASXFM010000503.1:0-16321 GCA_036489615.1 Verrucomicrobiia bacterium
CGCGTGTCATGCGCGGCAGCCGTAAAGGCGGCGATAGCGCTCTTGTCGAGAGAAAACGCATCTGTCGTACCGATATTGGTTACAGCAGCCGCATGGGCCGTAAGATATAAGTCCTGATTGGTCGCTTTGCTTGCCATACAAATAAGGCGGAACATTCAGAATCCGCACGTTCCCGCTCTTATATGCGATACGACTTCGAATTTCCGGTTGCCACCCTCTTTGCCAATTATTTCCTAAACCAATGCGCCGTCCAACCGGGGGGCATCCTCGATCAAAACCTTTGCCCCATCGTCACATTTTTTGATCCCATGTCAGTTGATCAGGAAGATCGCGTTGTAATCTTTGTGCCAGCGGGCCAGACCAGTGAAGCCGGAGCCCATTTCGAAGCCACAGTAGAAGTATATCAAAAAACGCAATGGTCACAGAAAGAGCTTATCCAAAACATGCAAACCCACTCAGGCCGAACCAATGAATTACGGGATAAACTCTTCGCCCAAAATATCATTGGATTGATGGCGCCACTTTTTGTAACCGGCGTGGCTTTGGACTATGTGACGCAAAGGAAAAACTTCACTATGAAAATTATTGGCTCTGAAGGCGGATTCATACAAAGCTCAACGAGTTTCGATATCCAGGGCTATTTTACACTAGGAACATAATGGCCGACCTCGTCACATTTACAACGAACGCTGATGCCTTTTCCGATTGGGTCAAGCAATATGCCGATGCCGCCCTAATCACCCTGGAAGCCGCTTTCGAAGCCCAGGGACGGGCTCTCTGTGACCGTCTCATGAAGTTTACGCCGCCGCTGGCCGGCAAATCCATCAAACGCGGCTTATGGGCTAGGGACATTGCCGGAATGCGCTCTTATAAAGCCGATTTGATGGACCGCTCTGGCGGGGATGTCAAAGCTGCTTTCGCTCAATTCTCGCCGTTCCATGATCCGGAAATCGAAGATATGTCCGCGAAAGCAATTGGCGAACGTCGCGTTGAATTGGACATCCGTAAAGTCATTAAGGGAGTAAAAGGGGCAACAATGCCGCCCCCGGCGCAGCATGCTAGGGTGTTTGTATCCCAAAATGCTACACACTCACAAGAGCAATTGGATTGGGCGATTCGCCAGCGGTGTCAAGGGCGGGATGCTTTCCGCATCTACGCGGATCGTCACGGCAACGTTTACGGCGTGGATTCCGAACATTTCTTGCCGCATGCTACTATCACCGACCTGAAAAAGATTCATGCGGATCATCGGGGCAAAAGAGGCCGCGTCACTACGGCCGGGGCAGGGGATGTCGTCATAGGCCGCTGGCGCTGGCTAAACATTGCTGTCGTCAATGAATCTATTGCGGAGGAATTCATTGAACTGCAAAAGAAGAATGTTGGCCAGGCTCGCGGCGGATGGGCTGCTGCCTACGTTGCATTCGGTGGTAAAATATCTGTCAAAGGTTGGGTTGGTCGCCATATGGAGGCAGGGACAATTCGCGGTTGGCCCCCCACTCAAAAAGGCATTATAAATGTCAGCTTTACAAACAATTCCGCCTGGGCCAGCAATCGCGATCCGGATCGTGTTGTCGAAAACGCCATCGGGGGGCGCGAACGCGATATCGAGAAAGCGATTGAAATTATTTTGGAGAAACGTTGGGGCAAAGGCGCGGGCGAAGCCATTCACTGATCAAAATCCATCCAATGGGCGCAATCTCAAGCCAATCCCGGTTTTCGTCATAGACCCCGCACGCAAGATTATTCAACGCTTGCAACGCGATAAACGCCGCGCAAACCGCTGCCAAAGGCCAATCCCGATTCCTCCATAAAAGCGATGGCATTAGGACCACGCTCCCCGCGTTCGCTAATACAATCGGCCAGAGCATTAATGGATTCCATCGATGGCCTCCCTCCGCCGCATTGCTCGCAGAAAACATCCAATCCGGCGCAATGCCGCAAAGCAGCCAATTGAAGCCCTGCGACAACAAAACGATTCCCATTATTGCAGCAATCCGCCTTGGCCAATTCCACTTAGCGCCAATGAAAAATAAGGCCGTCACTAAAACCGTCTCTTTAAACAGACCGAGAATGATAATGGCGATTCCCAACCAAAGCCAGCATTGCGGGGCTGTCCTCCACTTCGAATAAATCACGAATATGAAAACCCAAGCTGCCATCGTAGGCAAATCCCATGGCAGAAGATACGGCGCAATACATCCAGGCGCATTCATTAAAATGCTCGCAAACACTCCGAGCATAGGAATGATCGGATCATCCATCACAAAAATCAGGCCAAGGCAGACTGCGAAAAAAAACAACGCGTCGTAAGAAGCCATGGCATTGCAATATGGCCGCTGCAAATTCATGGACCAGGCTAAAATCTTCGTTCCATCCGGCATTATCTTTTCCACCGAAGGCCGCGTTACCGGCGTTTTCCATAATTCCGACCACGCCGCTGACATGGCAATTGAAAATGTCCTGGACTTCCAATTGTCCGGGATACTCTCATCCGGCTTATTGCCCGAAATGAAAATAAAGCGGGCATAATCGTTTGCATTTTCAAGCTTAGGAAAAGCCGTGATTTGTAATTCGCTGAATAACCCGTAAGAGAAAACTACGGCGAGAAAAAAATATATTGCCCGTGCCACAAATTGAGTTTAAAGCCCAATTTTAACGCCTGTCAACTCAAAAACCCGGCGCATTCTGTTGCTGATCTGCTTCGTAATTCTCCCTTTGCGCTTCACATTGAAACTTCCACGTCACCCGGTCACCCGTCGTTTCGTCATACCAGAGCACCTTGTATTCCTTGCCCGTTTTCACTTCCGTAAAGCATCCTACGTCGCGAGGGTCCGGGACAATCCCGGATAAAATCGTTACGACTGCATAGACTGATTTCTTTTGCTTTGCGGGCCTATTTTCATCTGTCAACTGTTGCGCATCCTGGACGATAGCCTGAATCGTGATGTCGCTACAATCCATTGATACCATGCGCCCCCGTGCCATCAGATTGCGCCGGAATCCTTCCCGTCGCGCCTTTTCAGAAGGTGTAAAATTTTCGATCATGGATGAAACATCGATTGACCGTTAGTAGGAAACATTACTGCCGATTCCCTAAAAAACAGACGGCTATAATTCGTGCTGGTTACCGCGAAAAAAGTATCCACTGTAGAACCGTAAAGGAGCCAATTAGTCCCGGCTGCATTTGTGCTCGCAAAGACATTATACCCCGCGCCGGGTATTGGATTTGTAACGCAAATAATGATGTATGGAGAACTCGGAACCGGTTGCGGATTCGTATCGGTGATAGATGCGTTGATGGCAGGCGTGTTCGTCGGCGGCATGCTTTGCCCTTTGCAACATAAACAAAAGAATATTATCGAAACAGCAAACTTCATAGCCCAATCAAGTTCAGGTAAAACGCAGTATTCACGCTAGGAGCCGTCGAGCTGCTTGAAATTGTCACCGTGCTTGTCGTGTTTGTGCCGATCTTCCACATCGCCGAAGCGTTCCCCTCTGTATTTGTCCCGCATGGCGACAAAACGAAATGTGGTTGATATGGAAAAGGCGAAGAAAACGAAATCACGCAGTAATTGCTATATGATAATTGCGCGGAGGAACTCGTTGTCAAAATTACCGTCATGGAATTATTCCTCGCCGCGGGGTCCAGCGTAGCCGCGGAAAGCAGCGGTGAATAGCTGGCGATGCTGGGCGCTCCTGGGCTCGCCAGGGACGCGGGCTGCAAATTCGTCAACCCGCCGCCATTGCCATAAAATTGGTTGTTATATCCGGCTGTAATATTCGTACTACTCAAGGCGATGGGATAGCCGTATGAAACATTGGTGGCCCTGAGGCTGGAGGTGTAGTTGCCCTCCGCATCCAAAAAATTTCCGGAGAGGGCGGAGCTGCCATTCACATAGTCAAAGCTGGCCGAGGTATTATTAATTTGATTGGATGGCGTAATGGACCAGGAGGCCTCGCCGGAGGCTCCCGCATTTGGATCGAAGCTATTATTGACGAGCACGTTTACGGACGGGGCAAGGTTGTTCGTATAGACGGCGTATCCAGGGCTGACGGCATTGGTGTAGCAAAATGTATAGGTGGCGATGATATTTGCGGGGAGGGTGCCAGAGACGACGGGTTGGTAGACGGTGATCTGCTGGGTGTTAGTGGTGACGAGGCCGATAAATACCGGGCCTTGAAAGGCAGCCTGCCCCCCATTGTCCAGCATCGTGCCATCCGGCGTCTGTAATGCTAGTCCAGTGCCGCCGATCAGGTAAGAACCGGACCCGGATATTCCCTGTGCGCTATTATACGCCACGGTGGCATTGGCAGGATTGGTGACGGTGACATTATCCGCATCGATTTTGACCAGCGGCGATCCTCCATTCGCATACAGGATCGTCAAATCCGCGCCTCCGACCTGAATGTCCCGATAAACGTGCGGTCCGAACGTCGCGATAGGATGGGTATTATAGGAGAAAAAAGGCTGTCCGAATATTACGCCATAATCTGCCGCGACATAATGGATTTTTTGCGCTGCGAACTCGCTGTTGCCACGCCAAAGAATTAAGGCTGCGTTTGTCTGTCCGGTTTGCCCCCGAATGCTGCCGCCCTGGATATCCGAATTTTCGTCATGATCAAAATCTTCCACTATCCCATATTCGCATCCATTGACCATATCATCGCTGGCGACAAATTTATTATCGTTGTGCGATTGAAACCTTGCCACTGTAAGACTCCAGCCGTTTGCGGGTGTATTGGGCAAAGGCCCAAGCTCCATTGTCCTGCCATCAGTTCCTACCGCAAAGTTATTAGTTACACCCCCGAAACAGCCAACCATTTCCGCGTAATTAGGGCCACTGACATATAAAACGTCATTCGATTGATTCGCCGCGTATAGGCCCATATTGCGAATCGAAAAATGACCAAGGGCTAGCCCACTTGGATAATTAGTCAACTCTTCGCCAAAAAATAAAAGGCCCTCCGCCCAATTGTTCGATTGAGGAAAAATGAAACTATTATACATCGGGCTTGGGGACCAGATTGAGAACGAGTTCTGATAATTCGTCGGGCAAATGAATGCGATACGATTAGTCAACGCCAGATCGCCTCCATAATCTAAAATCTGACCTCCATAAGGACGCCCGCCATTGGTATACATAGACCAAAGCGGATTATTCGTCATCCAGACAAACATTGCCGTCGTGGATGGGAATGAAAAATAAGTATTCGTTGCCCAACAATTCGTCGCGGAAACGATAAAAATAATCGGCTGATTATGAGTGACCGCCTGCGCATATTGTTGCTGTGTCGGAAATAGCCCAAGCGCATTGTTCCAAATCGAGTTTGTACCCGTGTTCCATGCCGCGTCCCCCAGGAAAAGCCCGAGTGAATCAAGCCATAATGCATTAGTGCTTGCTAGGGAAGCTGCTGCCCCACTTCCGTTCAGGTCAAAATATGAAGCCGGATAGTAAGCCGCGCTCCCCAAAGAACTCGCTAAATTATTCGCCGCCGTCGTCCCCGCTCCCAAAGTATCGAATCCAAGAAACGCGGTTCCACCGCTCTGCACTACACCCGCCACGTTCGTCGCCACAGTGTTCGTCAGGACGCCAGCCGGGACCGAAGGCGCATTCGTATCAAGCCATAATACATTATTGGTTATTCCATATTGCCCGGACGTGTAACCAATATTCGTAACTGCCGACAATTGCCCCAGAAATGCTCCCGGCGCTATCGCTCCCCAGGAATCCAGGTTCGTTGTCCAATTCATAAACACCGATCCAAGCTTGGCATAATAAGCCACATTCGAATTAATCAGCGTCGTGAAAAAATAGGTGTTATTGTCATTCGGCACTGCCAATACGAGATTCTTTCCCCATCCCTGGACGCTGAGTACCCATTGCCCTGCCACCAAATTCGAAACTGTCATCGGCCAATTTGTGAAAACAAAAGTCTGCGGAGTAGAAGAGGCCAAATAATTTTGATACTGCAACGGCTGATTCAGCAGCGTGAGATTGAAATTATTCGACACTTGGTTTCCATAATCATCATAGAATCCAAATTGCAATGTCGATGCCGGGCACTGTTCAATACAACCGTCTATGAGTGCCAAAAGAGCCGCGCCCAAAAGGACGCGGCCCATCGAAAATATTTTCCCAATTTTCATGGTGTATGCTGAATCTGTTCTCCCTCTGCCCGAGGGCTTAGGTCCGGGCTGGCCGGTGTTAAATTGGTTGCCATCTGCGAAACATCCCATACCCGCTTGGATGCTACCGACATTTTGAAATGATACGGCTCGACAAGCCGCTTATCAAAAGCGGGCTCAAATTGTGGAACTTCCAACACTTCACAGCCCATTGCGACTGTGTGTGAACAATGGGCGCCCGTGACATGGATTGTTGCCGCATCGGGGACAAATGGCTGCGGCGGCTCTTTCTTTCCCGCATCCGCCTCTATATCGATCCAACCATAAGGAGCGCCCTGGACAGTCGGTATCCACGCCAGCAATTTCGCCAGATTGACGGTCCCGAGCGGCTGACGGACATGCACAAGGCCAGTTGGCGAGAAGTCATAGACATTCACACCGCCTCTGGGGAATGCCGTAAAGACCTTCCCGCCGCCGATGTATAGCGCCACATGATCCGTGTCCGGATCATCCTCGCGAATTTCAATCAACTTGGCCGCAAAACCCTCGCCGCCGCCATTACCCCCGTAAAGGCAAATTGCGCCGGGTGTCAAATCATCTGGAAAGTTCATAAGGAAGGTCGTTTAAATTGGAATGACGCCATGCGCCGGAAATTCGCATGGCGTCCTATGGCGCAACTTCAAAACGCAAAACCGGTATAGACCGTAAAAACCTTTTCCAAGCCCGCGCCGCCGCCTTTCATTTCGAGCCAGCTTGATGCCTGGACCTTAACGCCGGCCCCGCAAAATGTATCGGCTCCCAGGATGCTCCATCCTGTGCCAGCACTAAGGTTGTAATTGATGTCAGCGCCCAACTCGCCGAAGATGCCAACATTGTCTTGAAAGTTGCCTCCTATACCCGCCTTTCCGACAATCTGGAAGTTGGACAGATTTTTAATCAGTTCAACATCTGCCGCCGCGCTGTAGATGCCGCTGTTGAATGCGCCGAGCGCGATGTTGCCACCGATACCGATGTCGCAATCTTTGAGCGACCACAGATCGGCGTCGGCCTGGATATAACCGAGGGAACCGATACCGGAGAGTTCATAGCCCGTGGCGACCTTCACCGTTACATTGGTGAAGTCCATTCCGTTCGTATTGAACGCAGGAGCGCCGGAAGGAATGACCTGTCCCGGATTTGACGGCAACGCAATATTATTGGCGGGCGCGGAGGCTTGCGCGATTTCCTGGCCATTCATTTCCGCTTGTGAATTCATCGCCAGTCCAATAAGAACCGCGATGCCGATAGAGAGAGAGGATTTTGTTTTCATGCATTAATTGGTTTTAGGTTGATTAGTGCCGAACAAAACCCCTTTGACTGCGCCTACGATGCCGTGCCCGCAATAAAACGCATGCGCCGCTCTGGTGATATACGGAGTTACCGCAATACCGATCAGAACAGGCCCGCGCCAATTTTCGGGAAGCAAGTTAATGATAGGGACATTGTTCACATAGAAGCCGGAACATTCAGGCTGTCCGATTATGAATGCTTGGAAAGAAGATGCTTAATCCATTCGATGCCGCCATAGATGGAGGCCGAAACTGCCCCGCTAAAAGTCGCCATGCGCAACTCCCAACGCCGAATCTTTTTCTCCACCGATTCCAGGCGCTTCACGATCCCCGTCGTGCCAAGATCATTCCCGACGATTGCGGTATTTATTTCCCCGAGAACCTTTTCGATTCGGGCCAGTCGCGCTGATTCTGCCTGATTCATATTGCATTACAGATTGTGCCGAATGGTTTTCGAGGCCATCCGGCACATTTTTTCTTTCGCGAGTGAGGCGGGAATTAGAACCGGGCCTAGGTCATTTTGCCACTCTGTCTCGCAAATTGGTTGCGGGTGTAGGATTTGAACCTACGGCCTCCTGGTTATGAGCCAAGCGAGCTACCGGGCTGCTCCAACCCGCGATAAATTAATTGGCTGCGCCAGTTCCGTAACCCTGTTTGATCACGTTATAGGTTTGGGCCTTCATGTTGACTTCCCAGCAGAAATTAGTTACCCAACCGATGGATTGACAATTATCGAACGGCACAAATGCCAGCGTAGTCGCTCCATTCGCGCTGAAATTCGTTCCAATCGAATAGCTGTAATAGCCGCTCGGCTCCCAGGATTGCAACGCGGTTTCATTATTTTGGATCGTCGCCACTGGCCCGAACCATTCGAATCCTCCATCATCCGATTGATAAACCTGCACACCCACGGCGGCATTAGTTGCCCATAGGCTGCCGGTAAATGAGAGTTGAAAACCAATGTCATCAAACTGCGAAACATTGAGGATCAAATTCGAAGACGTGCCCGGCATGCCGTAATAATTTGTGCCGCCCTGGAAATAAACAACGTTCGTTGACACTCCGTTCATAACCGCGCCATTCGTGGATGCCCCCGGCGTACCGATCTCCGCATAAACGCCCGGCCCAGGCATGTGCGTCGGCAAAACACCGGTTTGATACTGAACCTGATTATTAGTAATTGCCGTCGAGCCGTTGAAAACGGTAGTGGTGTTATCCTGCGCTTTCACGATGCATACCGCAACGCCAATGGCAATACCGGCAACTGCCAAAATAGAAAAGAATTGTTTCATAATTTATGATTGTTGGTTTTCGGTTTCCTGCTTGGCCTTTTCGGCCTCTTCCTGCTCCCGTTTGGCCTTCTCTTCGGCCTTCGCACGGGCAAATTTTTCGAATGCGATCCGCAAAGCGTCATTGCTTAGTAGAAATTCTCCTACGAGTTGCAAATCATCGGCCATCCCGTCACACTTGGCCTCTAATCCGTCCCGTTCATCGATAAGGGCCTTAATATCCGTGTTTTGGTATGCCAAGATTTTCAGCCTATATTCCACGATTGAAGCTGCATGTCCCGCGTGTGCCCGTCCATGCTCTTGAGCCGTGATCCGGGTAAGAGGGCGCCCTTGCTGCAAGTCATAGACTGCCCTGCGAACCTTTTTAAGACGCGCCCAAGCTTTCACTACATTTACCTTCAATGGAGAAGGCTTGTCTTTGTCTTTCCGTTGCGCTTCTTTCAGTGCGGTTTCCGCAGCCTTTAGCATTTCGAAGCCTTCACGCAAATTCGCTGGCAGCGGCGATTCGTCCGCTGCGATCACAGCCGAAGCTGAAGCCGCCTGCTTCGGCAATCCAGGGTGTGTTGCAGCCGGTTGCGGCACAGTCGTATGACGCCAAGGAGAAGGCGGCAATTGGGCCTGCGTTGCTGGTGGCGTTCCGCCTTCGGCCTTGTCGCTGGCGTTACTGCCATTGGCACCATCAGATTCCGGCGCATTGGACTCGCTTTGAACTTCATCATTCTCCGCGTCCTGCCCGTCCCAATCCGGGTCTTTTTGTGCCACTTTGCTCATTTTTAAAAAATGTGTTGTCCGTTCAACTGATGCCGGTTATCCGTTCGTCCGAATCGATGTGATTCCAACTCGATTAGCGCTTTGGAATTTCAACGCCCACGCGCCGGGCTGTGCGAATTCGGCATTAGCAGGCCCATTGTTCGGGTTGGCTGGCTGGCCGTTATAGCTCACGCCATTGATACCGAGCATGAACCGCGTACGATCCCAGATAAGCTCCTGGTTCAAATCGCGATTACGGAAATATTGCAGCGAGGCCACGTCATTCGTATCGCCCTGTTGCGGTTTTTCGCCATAGGCGACAGTGCCCTTCGCCATGAAATACGTGTCATATACGTATCCAGATTGCTGGCCGGGCCGGGCCAAATAATCGGAAGTGAAAATCGGCACATCGCAATAGGCTTCAATCGTCCATGGCAATTGCGATTGCATGACGAGCGTTCGGAAATTCAGCCTGTCAAGTTTGCGGATACGCGCCTTGACGTTTTGGTGACATAGCATAGCGCCAGCCCGCAATGCATCTTCCAATTCACCCAGGAGTGCGCTGGTGTCGATGATTTTGTCCGGGTCAATCAGATTCACGCTTTGAGCCCCCGCGCCATTCTCCGTGAAAACTTCCTGACCGTTTACACCGGCGTAGCGGCAGGCCTGCAAGGCCGCATTCGCGTTTGCGTTTCCACCTGTACCGAACAACCCGTGAAAAACATTGATCAAAGTCGTCTGCCGCTGCTTTAATCGGCGAGGCACCATTGTATCGATGATTGCCGCCATTGGCATTGCGCCAGAAAGCTGTTTCGAGAGCGCGTTGCTTGAAGCTTTATAGACACGGTTACAAATCGCCGCGACCACAACCGCACCCGGCTGCGCATTGTCATTGACCGGGGACGTATCTTCCACCTGGACTTCATCAAGCTGATCGCTGATATCGTACAGGAAAGGAATATTCGCGTTGATGCCCTGTCCGGTCGCAATCGCGTTAAACAGTTCGGAAGTGGCAACGACGCCGCTATTCCAAAGCGCGGGGAAATGCGCCATGCGTTCCCGCATGGACTGCACCCACACCGCCGGAATCCAGAGATTTGCAATTGTAGTTCCCATAGGTCAGTTTCGTTTCAGGTTTTGGGTTTAAAATGGTTGAAAATCAATCGAGCTTGTGAGGCCGGACATCTGGGCCAATTTTTTTGGCTTCCAAATCCGCGTAAGTTTTAACGCCATAAGCGGCGAGAATCGCGGCGTCCGGATTCCAGCTTGAAACTTTTGCCGGCTGTCCGATGCCGGTTGCGGCGTCGATATTCGCAGGCGTTGCCGCTGGTGTTGCAGCCGTCGCGCCAGGAGTACCAGCATAAACACCGAGACTGGCGACCGCCGCCGCCGTAGTTGTTTCCTTTGCCTTGAGCGCATCCCGTTCGGCAGTAAGCGTCAAAATCGTATTGGCCGCTGAAACCAAATCAGTGGGCATTGTGGCGCCGGTTTTCAAAACGGCCTTGTCACCCGTCAATGCACTCACGGTTGATTGCGCCGTCGAAGCCTGCCCCTGGGCAATCGTTAATTGCGAAGTCAAATCCGTTTTCGCAGTGGTCAATTGCCCGTTGAGCGTTCGCAGGTTATCGGCTTCAGACCGAGCCAGCGCTAAATCCGCCGTTAGCTTGGCATTAGCCGCGAGGGCGGTTTGCAGATTCGAAGTGGCACCGCCGCCCGATGGGTCTGGATTCAAAAGAATTCTTCGCAACATAAATTTTGTGTTTGGTGAAACCGCTTAACACAAAAGTGCGAACATTCAGAAATGACTTACAGGTAAGGACCACTGGTCGCCGCTTCCGGCATCTTCTTTTTTAAGATTGCGAAGGCAAAATCTTCGTCCCCGATCTGATCGATCAAACCGTTTTTAAGCGCCTCGTCTCCGCGAAAAGTTTGTCCCTGCATGGCGTCCGGTTTCACGTCAGGACGCGCTTTCGTTACCATCTCCATGAACATTTGCCCGGCGCTATCCACGCTGCCTTGAATATTATTGCGTTGCGCGAGCGAAAGCGGTTTGCCCACGGCCCCGGCCCCCTTAAATTTTGCCGCCTCATTCGTGAAATACTCGAACTTAATACCGAACTTAGAAAACATGTCCGTGTAATCCACCATGGACGCAATGACGCCGATGCTTCCAATGATCGCGCTTTTATTCGCAACAATGGTGTCTGCCTGCGATCCGATCATATACCCGAGTGAGGCCATCAATCCGCCCGTATGGGCCACAACCGGTTTGCCGGCTGCTTTGATTGTGTTCACCGCATCCGCCATTTCCGGCCCTCCGAGCAGCATGCCTCCCGGCGTATCCATCCTAAGCAACACGCCTTTCACTTCCGGATCAACCGCCGCATTGTTTAACAAATCGGTAATGCTCCTCGAATCTTCCACACCGCAAAAAGCCATCTCCCAAGCATCTGGATTATAAGCCAACGCGCCCTGAATCGGGATAATCGCCGCGCCTTCTTTCTTTTCCATCTTTGGCTTGAGTGAATCCTTGAACTTTTTAATCGCTGGATGTTCCGCCATCTCGATCATGTCCTTAGTGATCTCAAGACCGCAGATGAAGCCAAGTGTTTGCCCCTCCAAAAGAGGAATGTCCATTGCCAGCCGTTTCAAAAATGGATTAAACATAAATTACTTATTGGATGTTTCCTTTTTTTCGTCCTTTTCGTCGCCCGGCTTCTGATTTGGCTTTTGTTCTTGAGCTTTGCTGGCTCCCTCACTCAAAGCGAGTGTCCCGAATCCGAGCCGCGCCAAAATTACTTCGAGCGGAACATTTGGATATTTCTTTTGAAGTTCCGTCGCTTTCGACAACTTCACATCAAGTTCCGTCGCGAGTTGAGCTTGTTCCCTTTTCCAATCCAGGCCCTGGTTTCCAAATCGGCGTTTTTCGGTCATTTGGCCGCAAAGCACGTCGGCCCGCTCGTTCTGCATTTGATCGCCAAGATCAATAGTGACCAGCGGCGGAAGCTGATAGGAAACCTTCATCCAATCCGGCGTTTCCGGAAGCCCGTCAAAGCGAATGCCCCAGGCAATCACGCGAATGAAATTAAATTCGTCAAACCGCGCAATTTCCTTTGAGCGGCCCGTCACCTTGCGTTGTACCTTGCCAAGCACAGATCGCACATTCGGCCCGGTCAACTTCGTATCCAGGAACCACGCGGGGGGAATCTCAAGACCCGCCACGAAAAGCCCGGCCAAATAATCAACGAATTCCATAACTTGCGCCCCGCTCGCTTGCGTCATGAATTGCTTCAACTCGCCCTCGATCACCGGGATATCACCGCCGAATAATTGAGCCAGGGTAATTTTCGGATTGCGCGGATCGTGCTTAACTTTTTGCCCCGCTTGGCTTGGACCTTGTTGGCCGCTCTGCCGCCATGCGTCACCCAAATCATCGCCTCGCGCCGTTCGATCACCCCATTCATCTTCATCCAATGGCCCTTTCTGCTGGATCACAGCCGCCAAAGCCGCGCCCACTTTCTCTTTGGTCTTCGTGAAATCCATGATATCCCAAAGATCGCGGGCGCTATTGCTGCCAGGGCGCATTGCCGAAAATCCCCGATAATAATTATAACGCTCCGCGTCTTTTAGGAGGGTCATTTGCGAGGACGGAATAAATGTCTGCGCCGAACTTACAAGCGTATCAATCGGCCCATCGCAAACCTTATAACCTTGCAGCACGCCTAAATCATCCACGACCACACCGTCTTGCGGGTCCATGCCCGAAAGATTCCCAACGTGATATGTGTCGAAAAATCGCACTTGGGGAAATCCATACTTCGTCGTAATGACCGCGCCAATATCCCCATCCGTGTCGATGGCCTTGCAAGCGATGGTTTGCAAATCCTCATAGGTGTATCGCCGCGTCATGTCCGCTGCCTTTTTCCAATTCTCCCAATACGCGTCGTACTTATCCGCCGCCGCCTGATCCGCACACGCCGAATGGATATTTACCGGCGTGGAATAATGCGCGATTTGGGCCACGGCCAATTTCGCCAGCGGATGATTGTCCACCAAATAACGGCCAACGGCTGACAACATCTTTCGATTCAAGCCGTTGAGCAGCCGCAAAATTTGCGGGGCCAAATTGACCATCGCATAAGGAATTCCCTTACGATCATGAGAATTCCTAAGCGCCTCAAAATAATTTCCGAACCCGCCATCAAGACTCGCGTCCGATGTCACCCGTTCCCACCCGCCGTTGTCCGGTGGATCGGCGCGGATCGTAGTCATCGGAATACTCGATGCCGGGATGATCGCGGGAAAAGCCTGAGCAGGAGCCGTTGTGACACCGAATTGAGAAAAATCGATTTCCATAGCTTAGAAAAACGCGGTCGGTTCGCGGCCTGAAAAAGTCACCCTTAATCGCATCCGCCGTTCCGGCCAACGCCAGGTTTCCGGGTTATTGGGATCGGCTTGGCTATTGATCCACATTTTGGCCTCTACCGCCTTGGCCACGACATCAGCCGGGGTGAGCGACCCCACGAGAGTAAAACCCACACTGCCACCCGCTTCCGAAGATGAAACCAGCGTTTTGCCTTCTGCAATGTCAGACTTAAAGCGCCCAATGATAATGTCGTCCAGGACGCTTATTGGTGTGACTTTATTGGGGTTTGGATTCTGATTGTCCTGCTGTTCCCCGGCGATCTTCGCCGCCGCTGTCACAAAAGCAATTAGGATGGTATACTCGTTAGCCATTACAGAAATGGCTGAACGTTCAAGACACGGCCTCCCTATAACCAATTAAACATTCAGTTCGGCGGGATAGGTTTTATTCGTCTGGCGGAAATAGTCCGGGTAATGAGTGCTGCGATTAAAATCATCTTCTCGCAATCAAGATAATGGTTTGCCCGGCTCCAACGTTTCCAGATATATTGAACCCGGCCAGTCGCTTTACTGATAATTTCCTCTCGCCGCTCCGCGCTCATTTGCTCCAAATAATTTTTGTCAATCTGCGTTGGAAAAGTCCAATTCCCGATTGTCCCTTTCATATAATCCGCCAGCATGTCCTTTGTAGGGTCGTCGCAAAAAGTAAACAGGGGAATCATGGCGATCCGCCGTTTGCTTTCCGGTTCATAGACGGCGACCCGCGTTTTGCGCCAGATGGACCTGTAGGTTTCATAATTGTTATTACCTAAATCTCTGCGTTTGAGATAGAAAGTATCCGAATCGCCTTTGAAGCATTTCCAGCCGTGAGCGAGGGCAAACCGGTAAAGTTCCTGCGTCTTATACCCAGTGTCAATCATCGCATTGTTGGTCGGAATTTTCCAATATTTCCGAGCTTCCTCAAGCTCCTCAAGGGTATTCGCTTTGCCATGAGCAATTAGCCGTGATTCAGCGCCAAAACCGAACATCCGGGCGACCCAATAATAATGCTCGCCCCCGGCCTCTTGTGCATCAGCCGAAATGAAGGCCCGCTGCATTTCTCCCCAAGGATCACCATAGGCATATTCCCGTTTTCGAGTTTCCAAAAATCCATAGTCCTTAATGACGCCAAGCCGATCTTCCCAGGGCTCGCCCAAAGTTTCGGTGACAAATGCTTTCAACGGCTCAACGTCATAAGGCGGTGTTTTCGCCACTTCGCACGCTTTCAAAAATTCAACGACGATGTTACCCCAATCGCACGTCTCCCAAATCATTTCCAGGGCGCTCCAATGGAAGCTCTGAATCTCGCCGGGGTTTTCCGGATTGCTCCAAACACTCGGCATTTTCGGATTGTAATCTGATGGATGCATGGTCCGTATCAGATCGTACTTTTCCGAATTGGCGTATCTATGCCCGCATTTCTCGCACTCTAAACGCACGGTCTTTTTTACCGCGTCATAATCCCAAATCCCATTTGGCCGGGTCGTTTCATTCATGTCCCAGACCAAACCGCCTCGCTCGCGATCATCTACCCAAAAGCAATTGTGTTCCCGCGCAAATCGGAATGGCTGAGAATGTTCACATTTGAGGCACGAGAAATGAGGAACCGTTTGCGAGCCTTCCTGATAATCCCGGTGCAATTCATCCCCGGCAGCGCCCGCTGTGCCCGCTGATAATTCCATGGAATTGTGAAATGTCCGCGTGCGTTTACGTACAAGGTCAATCGCCCCCGGCTTCCATTCCCGGCGTTCATCACAAAACAAACGCTTGATCGGGTCCGATTGCAGCTTCGCTCTTGAATTTGAGCCACGCAGCATCAAATTCATGTTTTTGAGTTTGAGCATGCCTTTTTTGGCATCTACCAGAAGCGGGGCCGTTGCATCGCATCCCTCAATCGAAGGCAATAAACGTTTCTCGACAAATTCACCCATGTGATCCGCATCCGCCATTACCCACATGGAATCCGCGGGATCTTCTTTCACGCACCAATTAAAGAACATCAGCATGAGGAGCGTCTTTGCCGATTGCGCTGATACCATAAGCACTACTCGCCTCACGCGGGGATGCTGGCATGCTTGTAAAACCCATTTAGCCATGGGCGTAAGTTGCGCCCGCCATCGGCCCTTGAATGGACCGTCTTTAACCACAATATGCAATTCACACCATTCCCAGGCCGGCGCGGTTGACGGCGGCGCACACATCTGCGAAAGAAAATCAACGAGTTCATCAAGGGCTTCGCGCCAATTGTCGAACTCCATGAATTTTTTATCGTTCATTGCGCCTCCTCCGATTCTTCCGGCACTTTGGAAGCGGGTTCCTGAAACCAATTACCGGTTGTTAGATGATCCCAAATGTCCGCGAATTCTTTCCGGATTTGTTCGCTCGCTTCGGTTGTATCCTTGGCGAGCCGGGCCATTGTGACC
>DASXFM010000527.1:0-9102 GCA_036489615.1 Verrucomicrobiia bacterium
GCCAGGGCACTTCATAGATTTTTACGGCATCGAGGATTCCCTTGACCTTGACCGGCGGCAATTCAATACAGGTCGCCGCCAGGGCCGGATCATCCTTAAGCACGTTCCGGTAGGTGGCTTCACCGATAATAATGCGCGCGCTGCCGGAAACGCCTTCCAGCCGGCTGGCCAAATTCACTTCGCGTCCGAAAATTGTGTAGTTAATCTGGTGAATTTCCGAGCCCATCAGTCCTACGTCCACTACCCCCGTATTGATGCCGCATCCGAGCGTCAGGATGGGCAGCAGCGGCCTGTCCATTTCTCCGGAGACCGTGCGCAGAGTGTTTTCGGCGGCGCGCCGTTCATTTTCAGTACGGCGCTGCTGGTTCATGCGGTAAATTCCCCGTTGGGCCTCAATGGCGGCGCGCACACAACCGACTGCATGGTTTGGATTGGCTACCGGAGCACCCCAAAAGGCCATGACACAATCGCCGATGTATTTGTCCAGCGTACCGCCGCCTGTGATCACCGTATCGGCAACAAGACCGAGATAGGTGTTGATCGTATTCAGGGTTTCGCGCGCGGACTCATCCGAATGCGCTTCGGCAGCTTTAGTATCCAGCTGGTGCTCCTTCACGAACTTCGCCGAACGTTCCTGCGCCTCGTCCGTCAGCGCTGTGAAACCGCGAACGTCGGCAAAGAACGCGGTCACCTCGCGCCGGGCGCCGCCCAGGGAAAGCTTCTCGGCGCGCAGCAATTCACTCACGACGTCGGGCGCGACAATTTTTGAAAAGACGGATTTGATCCGGCGTTTCTCGCCCTCTTCAAAGATGGCGCGCCAGGTCACGAGGCTCAAGTGCTGGACAAGAACGGCCCCGAGGACCGGAAAAACCAGAGGCAGCCACAAACGAAAGTGAACGAACGCATAAAATGCGATTGCGGCATAAACTATGATAAGAAAGACAACGGTCGCACTGCCCAAAATGGCAGATCGAAATCCCAGGGTAAAAAGCGCGGTAAGCACCCCAAATATGATAATCAACAGCAAGTCACCAACTGTCGACATACGGCGGATGAACTGGTTCATGATGATCGAATTGGCAACGTTCCAATGGGTGCTGACCAACAACGTATTGCGTTCGAGCGGCGTGGCGCCCTGGTCGGTGAGGTCGTTTCCTTCCACTGCTGAGCCAACCACGACGAGTCTATTGCGAAACGCGTCGCTTAAGCTATTTGTCTTGCCCTCCAGCCTTTGTTCGTCCTGCCAAAGCAATGCTTCAATTGGCGCGCGCAGCAAACGATTGTCGTTGGGCGTCATCCTCCAATCCACATAAAAGTAACCCTCGGCGTCAACGGGAATGGTCCTCTCAACACCGTTTGGGCCGCGCAATATGATCTTGCCGTGCGCCAAATCGAGTTCCGCTTTGCTCAAATCCAAACCCAATTGGAGTGCCGCAAGAATAACGCCCATGTGCCAGACTCGCACGTCGGTATAGGCCCGGGCGTGCGGCGCGAAATTTGTCTGAGCATCAATGGGAATTTCAACGAGATTTGTGCTGTCGTTTTGCGGCAGCACAATTTTCCCCGGCAGAATTTTGGCCTGGTCCAGATTCAAACCGTACTCGGATGCCTTTTCTTCAAGATACGGATGCCAGCGACGATACACACGAAAGGCTTTAACCCGCCGCAAAACGCCATCGGAATCCTTTTCCGTTGAAATATCGGCCAATTCAAACACGTTGGTCGCGAACAAATCAGGGACCGGCCAGACCCCGGGCGTGACCGCGATAACCACATTGCTCGCCTGCTTCATTTGCGCGGCAAAATAAGCGTCCGACTCCACGAGCGCGCCATTCGCCATCTCCACCGGCGGATTGTCCGGCCGCAGTTCGCCAAAGAGGACGTCAAACCCAACAGCTTTTGCGCCTTCGCTCGTAAGTTCGTCAATCAGCCTTCCATAAACTTGTCTTGGCCAGAGCAGGCCAAAATGAAACCCCACCTTTCCATGAAGCACGGCATCAATGCTGGATTCTTCGATGGAGACAAACGCCAAATTCGTCGAGGCAGGCGCTGGAAATTCCAACGCCGCTTTGGCCCGCAGATCATAGGTCATCCGTTCCAAGCGCTCGAAGAAATCCAGCCGCAAGATTTGAAGGAAGCAGACCAGCATGATGACCACAACGGCCACGATGACCGGCGCGTGTTTGGCAGGCTTGAATGTCACACAGCCGGATTAAACGAAAAACCAGAGCAACTCAAGGCTGCTCTGGTTTGGAAATCGATTTTTACCGATTATTCTATCAAATCTAAGGCCCCTGGTTAGGAGGCGGCGACGACGGATGGGTCGGAGCGCCTTGCGTCGGCGAAATGAAGACCAGCGTCAGGTCTCGCGCAATTGGATAAACCTGGGCAAACAAGGTTGAGGAATAGGCACCGAAGGCTTCCAATACCCGGATGGCTTTTTGGGACAGGTGCAAAATTTCGCCGGTGTGGGGATTGTATTCAAAACCGCCATGAACTACTACCACGTGCGGCTGGCCATTGGAGCCCAGGAACGAAATCACGATCTCGCCGTGAAGCCAATCCGCCGAACCGTCGGCGCCAAGCTCGCCCGACGAGCCGCGAATACCTGCGACGCCGTTTGGAAGTTTGATGATGTACTGGGAACTGGCTGACATCTTTTTGACACTGGTGAAGATTTTGCCCGCGCGCAAATCCAACTCTGTATCGCTTACGCTGTCGGCGCCCGTGTCGGCCACGGTCAGCTTATCAATCGCAAGCATGCTGTCCTCAGACATGCGAATTACATTTTGCTGAGCCATTGGCTTGGCGGCTTCAAAGCCGCGAATTTGGGGATCCGGTGCGATGGCCAGAGACGACGAACCGGCGGGCGAAGGTGAGCTCTCGGCGAACGGCACGGGCGATCCGCTCAACACCAAATCGCAACTGGAACCCCCGGCCGTTTCGATCACGGCGCCTTGCCGCAGGATCTTGCCGGCTATCAGCGGGTGCCATGAATGGCCGTCCACAGAATAGCGGGCCTGGCCCTGGACATTCACGACGGTCACAGCCGCCGGTTTGATATCGTTCATGGCGCGGGCTCCGACAGCCCATGCAACCATCAAACCACACACGGCCAAGAATTGAATTTGTCTCATAATATATGACCTTTCCCAATTACACTCTGTTGCCTAAAGAATAAGCGGCTTCAAGGAAATGTCAACAGCCAAATCCCTGAAAATTACTGGTATCCGGCGGGTAACACCGGCTGGCCGGACGCCTGTTTGGCCAGTCTGTCCTGGACGATGTCCCAATACGATGACGCGATCGGGTTGTCGTTCCATTCCAACCGGAGTGAACGCTCCAGCCAGACTCGTGCCGCGGCATAGTCCCCGGCCTGAATGTAGTGCCAGCCGACGTAGGCGACCGTAAAATAACCATTGGGGTCTAAAGCCTCGGCCCGGCTGTAATACGCCTCCGACTCGTCGTGGCGATCCAGCCAATCCAGGCACATGCCGTAGCCAAGGTCGTCATACCCATCGAAACGATTCAGTTTCATGCCGCGCAAATACCATTCCATAGCCGTCCTGGCCTGCACCTCGTAGTCATCGCCGCCTTGAAAACTTTGGAGCCGGTAGAGCTCCGCAATGTCATACGCAGTTTGAAAATTCTCGGGTTCCGCAGTAAATGCGTGTTCCAGAAGCGCCGCTCGTTCCAGAAACGGCAGATTCAAGTCTCCTGCGCGCGCCTGCCAAATCGATTCCTGCTCGCGGCGGTAGCCCTGAATCCCGAAATATGCAACCCCTCCTGCCAATGCGATAATCAGTCCGATCCGCACAATGACACCAGCGTCAGCTTCGCGATTCACGGCCGCAAAGCGTGATTGGTTGGCTAAGAGCGCCAGAAAAGCGACCCCGATCAATGCATTCGCCGGAATGTGCAGGTTAAAATCCACGACGGAGTGCGCGGCCAGGGCGAGTAAGGCCGCCGATGCCCCAACAAAGAAAGCGAAGCGATTGCTCATGCCCCGACCCAATTCCCGCTCATCCGGGCGCACCGCCTTCCATGTCCGGACCAACCCGATCCCGAAGATCAAAATTCCCCCTGCCACGATGATTCCGCCCGTCGTACCCCAGTCGGCCACCAGGTTGAGATAATCATTGTGCGCCCGATCGGGCCTGCCCTGGACGTTCTCGGACCGGTATTGCCGAAATCGGAAATCATAGTGCGCAGGTCCAACTCCAAACCAAAAGTGATCCGCCCACATCCTCTCCGCCGCCCTCCACATGTCGGCCCGAAATTCCAAATCAAACTTATCGCCGCTCTCAATGGATTCAACACGATTAATATAACCGAAGGTTCGCGAAAAATATTTCGTTACAAACACAACCAGGCTGGCCGACAAAACCACGATCACGATAAATGCTGTGAGCCGATGTTTGCGATGGCACAGCAAAATCGCCAGGACCGCGATAATCCCGACGCCTGCGGCGACCCAACCGCCGCGCGAAAACGTCACGGCCAGCGCAAAACCCATTATCAACAACGCGTAACACAGCCAAATTCGAGTCAACGCCTTCACACGGCCGGCCAAAAGAAATGCCAGCGTCGCGGGCATGGTCATTTCTAAAAAACAGGAAAAATTGTTTGGTGAAATATACGTGCCCGTCGCGCGGCCCTGATAGGGTGAAATCTCGTTCCAGACGCGGCTGGAATGAGTCATAAATTGCCAGATCGCGAAGCAGGAAATTCCCGCGGCCAGGATCACCAGCACAAAGAAAACAACCTGCGGACACTCCCGGGAGGTCAGGTTATTGACGATCGCAAAAAAGAGAAAGGCGTAGAGCAGCGTTTGAATCATTTCAAATCGCGCCGCGTATTCGATGTCCGCGGTCAAATAGCGGGCGACCGCATAAAGGGCAAATGCCAGGACGGGCCAGCCAAGCGCCGGCCAAAACAATTTCGCGCCCGGAATCAACGCAAGCCGAAGTCCCCACAGCAACATCACGCCCATGATGAGCATCTGGACAACAAGGAACGCCCATGTCTCCACCGCGCCCATGGCCAGCGGCGCAAAAATCAGGATAGCCAGCACGAGCGCCAATATCCCTCGCTCAAAAAACCGGTCCATCGTTTCGCCATTCATCGCTTCGTCCGATAACCATGGACGAAAACAGAAAAAGGAAAAAGCAAAAAGCCACAGGACGGAAAAGTGGCGTCACACCTGGCGTCGATTCATTGCCCGAGGCTCCCTCTAACCCGAGGCGATCCGGTAAGCACAACCAACACAAACGACGATGGAAAAGAGTCCGAGGATAAAGCCGACAATAAAAAGATCTCCGTAAATCAAAAAGAAGACGCCAACAATGGACGCCAACGCAAACCCTCCCGCAATGATTCCCAAAACCGTGTCAGTCCCACGCGCCAGGACTCTTGCGCCGAACCCCGAAAGGACTCCAATAATTGTGCCCGTTAGCGGCATTTTAAATTGCGCCCATAAAAAGAACCCATAGATCAACGCACCGCCAACAGCAGACCCCAGAAACGCCCCCAAAATTCCCAGCCCCATGCTGAATTCTTTTGGCGCGCCAATCGGCGCTTTCGCCAGCGGCTTTATCGGCGAAATCGGTTTGGCTCCCGGAAGCACCTGTGGTGCGGCGGAGCTGGCGAATGACGGCGGCGGAGCATCTGTGGGCGCGGGCCGGTTGATTCTCAATCCTCCCGCAGCCACCGGAGTCGGATTGGCCATGGGCACGGGCACAACCGAAAGTTGTTCCGCCAAAAGCTGATTGGCGGTGGACGTTCCATCCACGCCGCAAACCGGACAATTGACCATAAAAGGCATCCGGCCATCCACCGGCGCAACGTCAAATTTGTACTTCTGACCGCAGTCACAGGCAACTTTGAGTTCCATACGATTTCCGAGGGTTTACAGACGCGACTATAATTGGATTTCAAAATAATGTCCAGAAGAGAAGGCCATGTTGCGGGCAATTCAAGGACGCCCCTGGTGGCGCCCGGCTTTTCCTGAAGCACCGCGCATCATGCGGCACGCAAATGATTCTGCAATTACCATGTTGTCAACCGGATAATCGATGGTAGATTCGAGGTCGGGTTTGTTTGGACAATACAGCGACAGGAGTTTTTCTATGCCCAAAATGCGTGCCGCACAGATCGCCCGCCCCGGCGGAGCGTTTGAATTGGTTGAACGTGAGATTCCGCAGCCCGGCGCAGGCCAGGTACGAATCAAAGTCCAGGCCTGCGGCGTTTGCCACAGCGATTCGCTCGTCAAGGAAGGTCAATGGCCGGGCATCCAGTATCCCCGAGTGCCGGGCCACGAAGTCGTCGGCGTCGTGGACGCGGTCGGCGCGGGCGTCTCGCAATGGAAACCAGGCCAGCGCGTAGGCGTGGGCTGGCACGGCGGGCATTGCGGGATGTGCGACAACTGCCGTCATGGCGATTTCTTTGGCTGCACCGTCGCGTTGCAGGTGACCGGCATTTCGTTTGACGGCGGGTACGCGGATTACATGATTGCACCGGCCGTTGCCGTGGCGCTGGTTCCAAATGAATTGTCCGCGGTCGATGCCGGACCGCTCATGTGCGCGGGAATCACCACTTACAACGCTTTGCGCAACAGCGGTGCGCGGGCCGGCGACGTCGTAGCCGTGCTTGGCCTCGGCGGCCTGGGCCATCTGGCGGTGCAATACGCCGTGAAGATGGGTTTCAGAACGGTGGGCATAGCCCGCGGCGCGGATAAGGCCCCTCTGGCGCAAAAGCTCGGCGCGCACCATTACATCGATAGCCAGGCACAGAACCCGTCCGTCGAACTGACCAAACTCGGCGGCGCAAAAGTCATCCTGGCCACCGTCACCAATGGAGAGGCGATGGCCGCCGTGCAGAACGGACTGGCCCTGAACGGCACCCTGCTCATTGTAGGCGCCGTGCCCTCAATCACCATTTCCCCGCTCGTTCTCATCTTGGGCCAGCGTTCAGTCAAGGGATGGTATTCCGGCACAGCAGCGGATTCCCAGGACACGCTTAACTTCAGCGTCCTTTCAGGCGTGCGCTCCATGAATGAGATTTATCCACTCGATCGCGTGGCCGAAGGCTATGATCGAATGATGAGCGGCAAAGCAAGATTTCGGGTCGTGTTGACAATGGAATAATTGATGCTTTTTGATTGCGGAATGACCGCCACGGATTGAACCGGTGGCGAGCTTTATTCCACAATCGGCAATCTGAGGAAGCGTTCAGTAGCAGGGGCGAAAGCAGGCATTCGATTCATTGTGGTGACTATGACCGTTTCAAGCAGCGAATCCATCCGCAAATGGAATCTCCCTTTGTGGCAACGGATGGTACTTTTTGGCTTTGCTTATTTCGTCGTCGCCGAGGCATCGGCCCGACTGTCTTCTCCAAACTGGACTTTTGTGAGCTTTTGGATGCCCGCCGGTTTTTCCGTCGCCGTGTTGTTGTTAAGCCGGACGCGGGATTGGTTGTGGCTCCTGCTGGCGGTCCTGCCGGCAAATCTTGTTTTCGATATTCTTCAGGGCACGAAAATCCCGGTCATCGCGGGCTTCTATTGCGCGAACGTCGTGGAATATGCCACTGGAGCGTGGCTGGTGCGGACTTTTGTCGCGGAGCGGCCCGAGCTAAAGACGCTTAATGAACTCACTGGGGTGATCGCCTTAGGCGCAGTAATCAACTCCACGGCGGGCGCGGCGATCGCGGCTGCGACCCTGGTTTTTTTTGGAATCAGCCATTCGTTCATTGTCTCGTGGCAAACATGGTGGGGAAGCAATGTCATGTCGATTCTGGTGGTAACACCGCTTATCCTCACCTGGTTTTGTCCGCCGAATGAATGGCGCCAGATTTTTAATTCTCCAAAGAAAATCGCGGAAGCCATCCTGCTTTTGGCGGGAGTGGCGGTTTCCCTGTGGAATTTACTGGTCAGCAACCAGGGCGTCCTGTCTCCCAACCGTATTTTTGTTATCCCATTTTTGTTGTGGTCAGGATTGCGCTTTGGGACGCGTGGGGCGACTGCGACTTGCCTGATTATGGCCCTGGTGCTGTCCTTTTTTTCGGCGCAGGCGTTTCCACGAGTTGCGCCCGGTCCGGCGTCGTTAGGTGAATACCTCTTTATCGTACAGGCGGTCCTCGGAATGGCGACGCTGATCGCATTGATCCCGGCGATTGTTCTAGCCGAACGCGACCGGACAATGGTCAAGTTGCGCGAACGTGAAGAACATTACCGCAGCCTCACGGAGGCGGCTTTCGAGGGCGTCGCCATCAGCGAAAACGGCCGGCTCCTGGACGTCAATGATGAGATCATCAAAATGTTCGGCTATGAACGGGAGGAAATAATCGGCCGCCCCATAGTGGATCTGGTGGCTCCGGAATGCCGCAACGAGATTGCCGAACGCATCCGGACCCAATTTGGAGATATCCTGGAACACCGCCTCGTGCGCAAGGACGGCAGCTTTTTCATCGCGGAAGCCCGTTCAAAAACGGCGCAGGTAGGGGACCGGATCGTCCGAATGACGGCTTTGCGCGACATCACGGAGCGAAAAAAAATCGAACAGGAGCGCGAAGACGCCGTCGCCCGCGAACAAAAAGCCCGTGCGGAATACACCCTCCAACTGATTGCGTCCCAGGAGGCCGAGCGCGAACGCATTGCCGGTCAACTCCACGACAGCCTTGGCCAGAACCTTTCCGTCATCAAAAACCAGGCCCAACTGTTGCTCCTCAGGAACGGGCTGCCACCGGAGACGCGGGCGCAAGTTGAAGCCATCAGCAACACAACCTCGCTGGTCATCGATGAAATGCGGCGCATCTCTCAGGATCTTCACCCCTATCAATTGGACCATTTGGGCCTTACCGGCGCGCTGGACGCGCTGATTGAAAGCGCCGACAGCGCCAGCACGATTGCCTTCAAAAAGAGATTCGAGCCCGTGGACGATGCGTTTTCGCGGGAGGCGGCCGCGTGCCTTTATCGCATTGTCCAGGAAGGCGTAAACAACATTTTGAAGTATTCCCAGGCCAAAAATTCCCGCGTGACGCTTGAGCGGGACTTGCGCGAAGCGTTGCTGGTCATTGAAGACGATGGCCGCGGATTCAAAATTGACG
>DASXFM010000009.1:0-14255 GCA_036489615.1 Verrucomicrobiia bacterium
CTAACATGAACCCACTTTTGGAAAATATCAAATGGCCCGTTCAATATTTTTTTTGAATTAAATTCGCATTCGGCGCATTCTCGGTGCGTGAACCATTTGGCCAAAGCACACGAGGTATTTGATATTGAAATCGCCGCGCTCAAAAAAGTGCGCGCCCAACTGGATTCGTCCTTCGCGCGCGCCGTAGAAATCATCGTGGATGCGACGAAACGCCGCGGCAAAGTCGTGGTCGTAGGCATCGGGAAATCCGGAAACATCGGGCATAAGATCGCGGCAACGCTCACCAGCACAGGCGCGACAAGTGTGGTACTAAACAGTGTGGACGCTTTGCACGGCGACCTTGGAATTGTTAACGATGGTGATGTCATCCTCGCGTTAAGCTATTCCGGTGAATCCGAAGAATTGCTGAATCTGCTTCCGCCGCTCAAACGATTTTCGGTCAAATTCATCTCGCTCACGGGAAATCCCAGGTCAGCGCTCGCCCGGCACAGCGACGTGGTTCTGAATGTCAAAGTGCCGCGCGAAGCGTGTCCATTTAACCTGGCTCCCACCAGTAGCACGACTGCGATGCTCGTGACCGGCGATGCGCTGGCGATGGCGGTTTTGCAGGCACGCGGTTTCAAACAAAAGGATTTCGCGCGAAATCATCCGGCCGGCGCCATCGGCCGGGCCATGCTCCAAAAAGTGGGCGATATTATGCGCACCGGAGACCGGAACGCGGTCGCGCGCCAGGACGTGTCAGTCATGGAAGCATTGCTCGTGATGAATCGCGCCCGTTCGGGCAGTTTGAGCGTCGTCGACCCGCGCGGCCGGCTCGTGGGAGTGTTCACCGACGGCGATTGCCGCCGGCACATCGCCGCCAGTGGCAATCTTCTTTTATCTGAACCGCTAAAGGCGGTGATGACGCGCAATCCCATTTGCATTTCTGAAAATGCCCTGGCCGTCGAAGCCCTCAAAATGTTCGACGAACGAAGCATCGACGACTTAATTGTGGTCAATTCAAAGAAAGAGCCCGTAGGCCTGGTGGATTCGCAGGATTTGCCGAAATTGAAGATTGTTTAGGTACGTGGTGCGTATTCCGTCGAGTATTGCATGGCGACTCCGACCATACTTGACGTAACACGCACCACGCACTACGTCAATGCGAAGAGGAGACGAGAACGACGATTCCCTTGCGCCGTATGCTAAACTGCCCCTGTGCAAGCTGAACAACTCATCCCGGCCCATCGCGGAGCTTTGGAAAATCCGCCGAACCGATTTGAGAAAATCCATCTTGAACCGGACGCAGATTGGAACCCGGAGGAGGATTCAGCTCCCGCCGGGCCGCGCACGCAATTTTTCGCGGACCACAGCAAGACCGTTATCGCCCACAACGACAGCCCGGATATCGGTTTCACGTCGAGCCTCAATCCTTATCGCGGTTGCGAACATGGTTGCATTTATTGTTACGCCCGGCCGACGCATGAGTATCTCGGATTTTCCTCTGGTCTCGATTTCGAGACCAAAATCATGGTCAAACTCAACGCGCCGGAACTGTTGCGGGGAGAGCTGTCCTCGCCCAAATGGAAGCCGCAGGTCATCGTCATGAGCGGGGTAACGGACTGTTACCAGCGGGTGGAAGGCAAATTAAAACTAACCCGGCGCTGTCTCGAAACCCTCCTGGAATTTCGTAATCCCGTGGGCATCATCACCAAAAATTCTCTCGTGACGCGGGACGTCGACGTGCTTTCGGAATTGGCCAAACATCATTGCGTGAGCGTTTGCCTGTCCATCACAACCCTGGACAATCACTTGCGCTCCGTCATGGAACCGCGCACGTCGCCGCCCCAGGCCCGCCTGAACGCCATCCGCAAACTGGCCGAGGCGAACATCCCGGTCAGCGTGAATGTCGCGCCGATCATTCCCGGACTTACCGATCACGAAATGCCGGCCATTCTCAAGGCCGCACACGATGCCGGGGCCACTACCGCCGGATTTACCGTGGTGCGCCTCCCGCACGCCAATGCCCCGCTATTTGATAAATGGCTGGAAACCCATTTCCCCGACCGTAAAGAGAAGGTCCTTAATCGGATCAAAGCGATGCGCGGGGGGAAATTATATAATTCGCAGTGGGGCTCGCGCATGCGCGGCGAAGGCATTTTCGCGGAACAAATTGAAGCGATGTTTGACGTGGCGCGCCGCAAGGCCGGATTCAAGGATGTCCGAAACTACGAACTCTCAACCGCGTCGTTTCGCAGGCCTGACGGCCCGCAAATGTCTTTGTTTTAAATGCAAAACCTGGTCGAAGATTTTTTACAGTACCTGCGCCACGAACGCGGGCAGTCTGACAATACCGCAAAGACCTACGCGGCCCTTCTGGCAAAATTTATTACCTGGGCGGAAAAACAAAATCTGAAGGATTGGAAAGAGGTGGATCTGCGGCATTTGATGTCTTTTCTCCAGCACGAGCGCGAGCGCAATTTGGATACCGGGCCAAAAGATTCGCCGCGGCGATTAAGCGGTGAAAGCGTCTACCTGGAAATCGCGGCACTACGGGCATTTTATAAATTTGCGGAAAACGAAAAATTGCTGCCTCAAAATGTCGCGGAAAACCTGTCGCTTCCGCGCCGCTGGAAACGGCTGCCCAAAGCCCTCACTGACGAGGAAATCAAGCGTCTCCTTGGCCCGGAAGATCCGGCAACACCGGAAAACCTATGTGACCACGCCATTCTGGAATTGGCGTACGCTTCCGGCCTGCGCCTGGCCGAACTGAGAAATTTGCGGCTCGAACAACTGCATTTGGAATCCGGATTTATCAACGTGATTGGCAAAGGAAATAAAGAGCGTGTTGTGCCCGTGGGCAAAAAGGCGGTCGAAGCGATCACGTGCTATATTGACGGGGCCCGTCCAAAATTGATCACGCCGAAATCGCCGGCGAACGTCTTTTTGACCAAACGCGGAACGCCATTTGCGTCGGTAACTCTCTGGCTCCGGATCAAAAATCGGGTTCGCCGCGCGGGGATCGAACGCAATGTGACTCCCCACATGCTTCGGCACAGTTTTGCCACTCATCTGCTTGAGCACGGCGCGGATTTACGAGTCATTCAGGAACTGCTCGGCCACGCAAATATCAGCACCACGGAAATCTACACGCACGTGGCCGGAAACAGGTTGCTGGAAATCCACCGGCAATTCCACCCCAGATCCTAGGGATTCAGGCTTCACAATTGCCTATCTTATATTGAGTTACGACGCGTCCACGCCGAACAAAAAGTCTGCGTAATTCGCGAATCGGAAAAGAAAGGGGCATTAAAGCTGCTTTTACCATGACGGCTCCCCGGTTTTTTGGGCCAAAAACCGTCAATGAAACAGTCAGGGTTCAATCCATGCGCTACCTCTCTATCCAAAAGGGGGCGCAAGGCGATTTTTATTGCCCTGCCTATCTTGATGGCGGCGGCGACGACCTTCGCCCAGGACCTCATGGCGACGAATTCCCAACTTTCAGCACTGGCAGATCTGGACATCACCAACTTGATCAATATCAAGATTTCCATCGTTTCGCCAAACGCGCCGGAAACCATTCCGCAAACGCCAGCGGCCGTTTCCGTGGTCTCGGCAAAGGACATCGAACGTTCCGGCGCCCAAAACTATCCTGAAGCGTTGCGGCTGGTGCCCGGCATGGACGTTGCACAACTGGATTCCAGTCAGTGGGCCGTAAGTTCACGCGGCTTCAACGACGTGTTCGCGAACAAACTGCTCGCCATGCAGGATGGACGCAGCATTTACACCCCGCTGTTCTCCGGCGTGTTTTGGGATGTGCAGGGGACTTTGTTGGAGGACATTGACCGCATTGAAGTCGTCCGCGGGCCTGGCGCGACCATCTGGGGCGCCAACGCCATGAATGGGGTCATCAACATCATCACGAAAAACGCGGCGGACTCCCAGGGACTTCTCGTGGAGGGTGGCGGCGGCGCGGAAGAACGCGGCTTTGCCGGCGCGCGCTACGGCGGCGCGATCAATAGCAACGCCTTTTATCGCGTCTATGCCACTTATGAAAACCACGACTCGACCGTTTTGTCGGACGGCAGTGACGCGAGCAACTCCTGGCAACTGGCGCGAACGGGCTTCCGAACGGATTGGGATCCGACAGAACAAAATTCGTTTACTTTTCAGGGTGACGGCTACGCGGGCTGGGTGAACCAGGTGTTTGATGAGTTCAATCCTGTAGCCGCTCCCACACTAACCACCACCAACGCCGAACAAATGCAGGTGAGCGGCGCCAACCTACTCGGTCGGTGGACGCATACGTTTTCGGACACTTCAAACTTCAAACTGCAGATGTATTACGATTACACCGCCCGGTATGCGGACAGCCTTTTTGATGAACAACGACATACGTTTGATTTGGACTTCAAACATGAGTTTGCCCTGGGCACACGAGATAACGTCGTCTGGGGCCTGGGTTACCGGATCACCGCCGACCACGAAGGCGACAATGATACGATTTCATTTTATTCGGACTCGCAAGCGATCAATTTATACAGTGCGTTCGTTCAGGATGAATTGATCATCAATCCCGACCACTTGAGCCTGACGCTTGGGTCAAAATTCGAAGAAAACGATTATACCGGTTTTGACATCCAGCCAGGGGCCCGGCTTTTGTGGACGCCGACGGCGCATCAAACTTTCTGGGCCTCAGTCTCGCGGGCCGTCCGCACGCCGTCACGCGCGGAAGAATCCGTTATTTTGAATCAGGCCATCCCAACGTTTCTGGGTCCGCCATTCCCCCCCTTCGTACAAGGCACCATTCTCGGAACAAACACCTTCAAGAACGAAAACATGATCGCCTACGAAGTCGGCTACCGCGCCGAACCGGTAAAGAATCTTTCGATTGATGCGGATGCCTATTGGAATCATTACGACGATTTGCGAAGCCAGGTGCCAACGATCAACCCCACGATTTACTACCTCGCAAACAATATCCATGGAAACGCCTACGGCTGTGAGATTTCGGCGACCTGGCGCGTCCTGGACTGGTGGCGGCTGCAGCCGTCATATTCCTGCCTGAAAACGGTTCTTCATGTGAATACCGTTGATGGATATGCAGACAGCTACTCCGTGGGCCTGGACGAGGGCGCCAGTCCCGAGAATCAGTTCATGATTCGCTCTTCAATGGATTTGCCTCATAACATAACCTTCGATACGGGTTTGCGATTTGTGGACAAACTGGAGTTTCCCCAGGCGGGCGCGCCCACGATTACCGTGCCTGATTATTTTGAACTGGACGCGCGCCTGGCGTGGCGCATCAATAAAAATTGGGAAGTGGCGGTCATCGGGCAGAATATGCTGCACGACCGGCACACGGAATTTGAGCCGACCTATGTTCACACCCAGGCGACAGAAATTCCACGCAGCATTTTTGCCCAGGTAACCTGGCGATTTTAATGTCATCCATGATAAATATCGTTTTTAAATGGCGCGTGTGGCTGGCAGCGATCCTCGCAGCACAATTGTTGCGGGGCGGGTTTGCATTGGCGCAAAACGGCGGTTTTTCTGAATATCAGGTCAAAGCGGCGTTTCTGTACAATTTCGGAAAGTTCGTCGAATGGCCAACGAATGACTTTGCCTCCACCAATTCACCCCTGGTCATCGGCGTCTATGGCGAAAACCCGTTCGGAAACGACCTTGCATCCGTCGTCCAGGGCCGGAATATCGACGGCCATCCAGTGGTTACCCGGACGGTTTCTTTGAACGACCTAAAAGGTTGCCAAATCGTATTTATCGCCAGTTCGGAACAAAAAAACGTCGGGCAAATTCTTGGGGCGCTCAATGGCGCGGGCGTGTTGACCGTAACGGAAAATATGAGCCCGTTCCAGTCGGGCGTGATGATCAATTTCATCCTGCAGGACGACCGAATTCGATTTGAGATTAATAATACGGCGGCAGAGAAGGTTGGATTGAAACTAAGCTCCAAATTGCTTATGCTGGCGACAAAAACGACGATGCTCCATAAAACCGGAAACCCTGATTCATTCCTTTGCGCGCGATATCCATAAAACGCAAGCTGATTGCACTGATGCTGGCCAACACCGCGACCGCCCTCGCGCTGATGGCGGCCGCCATCCTGACTTACGAATATTTCTCCTTCCGCGAAACGCTGGTTCACGGCCTCCTGACCCAGGCTGAAATCGCCGGAAACGCAAATACGGGAGCCTTGCTGTATAAGGACAAAACCACAGCCAAAGTCAATTTAAGCGCCTTAAATGCCCAGCCCAATATTGTGGCCGCGTGTCTATACGACAAGGACTTGAAGGGCAATTACAATATTTTTGCCACCTATTCCCAAGCCGATCAAACCCATTTCGATCCGCCGGCACACCCCGAATCCGAAGGGGCAAGCATTGAAAATGAAAAGCTGGTGGTGTGGCACTATTTCAAATCGGGCGACACTGAGGGAGCGATTTACCTGCAATCGAGCCTGACGCAATTATATGCCAAACTTTGGCACTACGCCTTCATCATCGGCGGCTTTACCCTCATGTCGCTCGTGCTCACCTTCATCCTGGCTTCGCGACTGCAACGGGTGATTTCACGACCGATTTTTCACCTGGCACAAACTGCGAAAATCGTTTCCAGCCGGAAAAATTACGCTGTCCGAGCCGTCAAGGAATCCGACGATGAACTCGGTAATCTCATTGAAGGGTTCAACGAGATGCTCTCGCAAATCCAGGAACGCGACATCGCGCTGCATCACGCGAATGAAGAATTGGAAAAGCGCGTCCGCGAACGCACGCGCGACCTCGAGCAGCAGTTCAGCCGTATCAACCTGCTCAACCAAATCACCTACGCCGTGGGCGCGCGGCAGGACTTCGAAAGCATCATTTCCATCGTGCTCCAGCAATTGGAGGCTCACCTTCCGGTGGAGTACGGAAGCGCTTATTTGGTTGATGCCGAGACGGAGACATTCGGCATGCTGGTGCGCGCGCCGAAGAGCCAGTCCATCGCCGCCGCTTTAAAAATTCCGGATTCCATACCCGTGGACGAGACGGCCTTTCGCCCCTGCCTGAGCGGTGAGATGGTTTATTTGCCTGACGTTGGCAAAGCGGATTTTCCGATGGCGAAGAAAAGCGCCGGCTCCGGATTTCGTTCCAGCATCGGTGTGCCGCTGGTGATCGAAGGTAAAACTTTTGGACTGCTCGTATTCATGCGGCGCGAATTGGACGGTTTCAGCCGCGCGGAACGGGATTTTATTCGAGGCTTGAGCGCACACACGGCCCTGGCCATACACCAGGCGCAATTATACCAGGACCTGCAAAAAGCTTACAACGACTTGAGCCGGTCCCAACAATCGCTCATGCAACAGGAACGCCTCAAGGCGCTCGGCCAAATGGCCAGCGGCGTGGCGCATGATATCAACAATGCGTTGTCTCCCGTCATCGGATTTGCTGACCTCATCGCCATGACCGAATCCGGCCTGAGCGACGCCGGCAAGAAACATTTGCTCTATATCAAGACGGCGGGCGAAGACATCGCCCATATCGTCAAGCGGCTGCGCGAATTCTATCGTCCACGAAACGAACGCGAGCCGCTTCAGGCGATTAATTTGGGGATTCTCGCCAAGCAGGTCATTGACATGATGCAACCACGCTGGCGCGATATTCCGCAGGCCAATGGCATCAATATCGAAATGGGTCTGGAATTGGGGAAAGTGGCGCCTGAATTCGCCGGTATCGAGAGTGAAGTCCGCGAGGCGCTCACTAATTTGATTCTCAATGCCGTGGATGCTTTACCGCGCGGCGGCGCCATTACGGTGCGCACTTCCGCAGTGGAACGGTCCGTCAAAAACGGTGACTTCTCCCTGCACGCCGTCCTGGAAGTCACCGATACGGGAGTGGGCATGGATGAGCACACTCAAAAGCGCTGCCTCGAACCCTTCTTCTCGACCAAGGGCAAGCGTGGGACCGGCCTGGGCCTGGCCATGGTCTACGGCGTGATCGAGCGGCATCAAGGCAAAATCGAAATTGAAAGCGCCATCGGAAAAGGCACAACCCTGCGCCTGCTCTTTCCCGTCCGCAATCTGGCCATTTTCGCAACGTCGGACCCGTCCGAAACCGATCAGCCGCCACCGCCGCTCCGTATTTTGTGCATTGATGACGAACCGGCCTTGCGCATTCTGATTCATGAAATGCTCCTGCGCGACGGTCATAACATCGAAATGGCCGACGGCGGCCAGGCGGGCATCGACGCCTTTCGCGCCGCCTTACAGCGCAAAGCGCCATTCGACGTCGTCGTGACCGACCTCGGAATGCCTCTGGTAGACGGCAATGCCGTGGCGCGCAGCATCAAAACTGTATCTTCAGGCACACCCGTCATCATGCTCACCGGTTGGGGCGTTTTTCTAAAAAACGACGGGGACGTTCCCTCTGAAGTGGACGGCATCCTGAGCAAACCGCCCAGGATTAAGGAAATTCGAGCAATGCTGAAAAAGGTGGTGAAGAAGGCCAAGGCCTAACTGCAGTTTACCACGAGAACGTTTTTTCCTGACCGTCCAGGAGCCAGTGCTCCGGAGTCCGCCGTTTCATCCAGTCCAATGGTTCAGCCAATGGCTGCGTATTGGATGCCGCGGATAAAGCTTCGCTCAACTCGCGTTGCTGCGCCTGGTTCACTATTTCACGCGGAATGGATATAAAGAGCGTCGTGCCGCTGTGCGCCACCAGATACAACCATTGTGAGTTTTTCTCCCAGGGCATTGAATCGTTGGACGTTTGCCCAACGCAGTCCGGATCGATGGCAAAGAACGTCCCCTGCTGTGTCGCACGGAACGCCAAACCATTCACGCCCATTTTTCGCGTGCGCGCCCAATTGTTTCCGCTCGTGTCGTCACCCACTCGCTGCATTTCGAAAATACCGGCAGAAATCTGGCCGATGGTGTTGCAACCCAGGATGATGGTGTCGCCGCCCGCGGCGGAACGAATATCCTCGTAGAGACTGCGGATAACTTCGGCGGTCGTTTTGGATCGGTCGGCAAATGCCCATCCGTCGGCGGTGACACTTCCGTTCATATCCATCCCCCATCGTCCGCAAAGATCGTAAGTCGTGAAATCGTGTTTGATAAGTTCATAGCCCCAGCCGCGAAATCGTTTGACGGTTTGACGGATAAATACGCGAACCTGGGGAACCGTTGGGTCTAAAATCATCGGGTTGCGCTGCAACCGCCAGCTTTGCGGCTGATCCGCGTTGGCCAACAGCGGCCTGAACCATAAACCGGGCTGCGCCCCCAGGCCACGCACGGCTTTGGCAATTTCGGGCATCGTCATCGTACTGCTGAACGCAGGATTGACTTGATTCCACAAGCCGGGACTTTTGCCATTTTCACCTTTCGATTGCCAGCCGTCGTCCATGACCGCAAAGGGACGATTGCGATTCCCCCGGGAAAGCCCGGCCACAAATTCGACATTCGTAAGAAACTTTGCCGCCGTATCATGACCATAGGTGCAATACCAGTCATTGAAGCCATAAACAGGTTGTCGCGGCATTCTCGGACGGGGACACATTTGACTGCAAAAAGCCCGCGCGGCGGCAAATGGAGCTTCATTGATTTGTCCCTGCCGGCAAACAACGGTACAGACCGGCAGTTTGCGTTTTCCCAGTTCAACCCCCATTCCTCCGCAGCGAACGTCCGCATGGAGCGTGATGCCGTTGGTTTCTACCGTCCAATAGCATAAAGCCGACGGCTCCGTTTTAACGCCGAAACCGTCTGTAACCGTTCCGTGCTTCGCCAGAAAATACCAAGGCATGATCCGCTGAGCATTCGCCGGTTTCCATTCCAAATCTCCGTAAGCACGCTCCCAGGCATCCCCCAAATACAACCCGTTCGCCGGCAGATTGCCTTGCCAGTGAATTTCCAGTGACTTGATCGCAATACCCGGCGCAAAGAGAACAATTCCAAGCCCCGTCGAGCGCGGAGTTGTCGTTACTCGGACAGGAACGTTTGTCCAAGAATCGCCCGAGCCGCGGGCTAACGTGATAGCGCCTGATTCCGTCGTGACGGACACGCTATCTGGAATGCGGTCCAGGTTATTAAAGTCGTCACCTGCGCCTGCGAATGCGTAGCCGCCGGAAATAGCGGTCAAAACCAATATCGCGCACAGAAAAAGACAGTTTTTATTTTTTAGTGTAATCATTTCGAGGAGGCCGCAGGGGCGACAAGCCCGGATTTCTCAACGGCGGCTCCCGATCCGTTGAATTCTAAGACCGGCTTGATTTCCGGTCTGAGTGTAACCAATCGGTTTTGAGAATACCATAGAGTTCGATGTCTTCGAACAGGTCCCACTTTCTGACATGCTGCCTCCGCGAGCCCTCGTGGCGCATGCCAAGCTTGCGCATGACCTGGCCCGAGGCGGGATTGCGGGAGAAATGGATGCCATGGACACGAATCAAACGAAATTTCGAGAACGCGTACCGCAAAACGGCTCGACCGGCCTCCGTGCAGAAGCCTTGGTTCCAATATGGCTGCCCGATCCAGTAACCGAGTTCCGCCTGATGGCCCGCGACCATTCCTGATAGCCCAATCGCACCAACCAAAACGCCGTCTGTCTTACGCGTGACAGCAAAGGTGACACATCTGCCTCGATCGAACTCGGGCTGGTGCATGGCAATCCACTTCTCGGCTTCGCCATTCATATAAGGATGCGGTATATGGAGTGTGGTATCTGCAATGGAACGATCTCCAACCAATCGCTGCACGTCCGACGCGTCCGCCAGAGAAAAAGGGCGCAGTTTCAGCCGTTCGGTTTTGAGGTTGGGAATCGACTTCAAGGCGCCGAGATACTACGACGGGTCGCGGCATTTTTCGACGATTTTTGGAGAGGACAAATCCGTTCACCACGCCACAATTACATCACGCGCACCGGCATGCTGCACTTGCACCGCAACGCCGCCGTTGGTCAGGTTGCGAACGGTATAACCGCCCGGCTTGAGGGCATCAATACGAGCGAGGTCGTTTCCGCCGGCGCTGACGCGCGTGGGCGCCTGATTGAGTCGCAAGACTTCGATGGCGTCGGGGGCAAACGTTTTGTAACTGATTGAGTTGGTCCCGTATTCCACTTCCTGGACGACGGATGATGATCGCAACAGATGGTTTTGTCCCACCGGCGCCAATTCAGGAATGGCGCCCATCGCCCAAAGAAAATTGCGGATGTAGTCGCTGTAGCCATCGTCGAACCTGTACGAATCCGCATAGTCGAGGCCGCAACAGGCCACCCTGCCCTGATCATCGGCGAAGTACGTCGCATAATTGAGAGAGCGGAAAGCATCTTTGCGCGCCTGGGCATCGCCGGTTTTTTCGTAATACAATGCGTTGATGGCAGCCCACCGCGATGTATCACTGCCCAGTCCCGCGCGCGAGCAGCAGCCGCAATAATCCGGCGGGGAGCCCTGTTCATCGATCGCCCAGGCTCCGAAATACGGCCCTCGGCCAAACGTGTGCCGCGTCCAATCTATCAAATGGCCCACGTCGCCGATCCAGTGCGGATCCACCGCGGCAGGGTCCGGAGATGAAAGAATGTAATAGGCAGTCATCGTGGGAGAGGCCTGGTTGACGTTATTGGTATCCATGGCCACGTCCTCGAAATAGCCGCTCCAACGATTGTTGTGCACGGGATAGCGCAGGATCCAACTCCAGGCAACCCTCTGCGCCCGGGTGTATAATTGCACGCGGCCCTGGTTCAGACGAATGAGCTCAGAAAAAAGACGCACCGGGGCCACAGTCATTCCGCCATAGTTCTCATCGTTGATGACCGTTCCATCCATGGCGTTGACGCGATAGGGCCAAGGAGTTTGCGTATCGTTGCCAATCCGAATATGCGAAGCCAGCGCATCCGCGCAATGAATCGCATTCGTCAGATATTTTTGGTCGCCGGTCAATTCATAAAACAGGCAGTAGCCCATCCCCAATTCACCCACCTTGTCCGTTTCGATGCCGCCGAAAAAATCGCCCCCCATGTCGCGGATATTACGGCCGTAATTGGGATCATTTTTATCGTTGGTGGCGAAAGGAACGCTCGGCCAGTTCCAGAATGCGGGTGAGGTGCCGTGCTCTATTTGATGGTCGAGCATTGAGCGGACAATTGCGATCGCCTTTTTATCGCCAGAATACGGATACCAGGCCACGACCGAGTCGACGAATTGGCCGAACGTGCTGGCTGGATTGCCCTGCGAATTGACGCCCTGAAGCGTCCTGGCGTCAAGCGCGGAGTTAATGAGATAAATCTTGAGACCGGTTTTGGGATCGTCCGGCACTTTGTTCTCGAGAAAATCCCAGGCCAGGTGCAACACCTTGTCATAGCCGAGGTTCTGCCCGGGATGATACCAGGCAAGCAGTTGGTCCCGGGAATCCACGGTCAGCGGATGCCAGGGCAGTTCGGAGTTGACGTAATCACCGTCGGCGCGGGCGACGATGGGAAAACAGAGCGAGGACACGATGAAAACGAAGATCACGAACCCGGCGCGCATAGTGATTGCCAACTTTATCTCTTGCGTTGCACCAGCATCAAGACAATTAAGAATTGATAATCAGGGGAGATGAAACCAATTGTATTGATTGGAAAAAGCGGGCCAACCGGTGGCAACTTCCACCACCAGCATGCTCAATACAAAGATGCTCAGTGCGGCAAACTTTGTTCCGTTTCCAAACCGGTTTAGCGCGCGGTCCATGCCACACGCGACCAGCAACAAAAACGGGATCAATGTCCCCAGCATCATTCGACCGGCCTGAAAAAACGGGTGCTGACGGGAGGGATTGACGCAATCATGGAAGTCGTAAATGACGGAAGCCAGGGCAAAGAACGCCAGCGCGGCCCCGAAACATGCCAGGCTCAGTTGGAGCGCATGGCGCTGGAGTTGATCCGAATTTTTGCGCAGAAACAAGGACGGCAAGGCCATGACGGTCAAGACCAGGGAAAGTATCGTGTAAATGGCAGCCGTACCGGGCAATGCGAGTGCCCTGGCCTGCGGAGGATAGTACCATTCAAATTCACCCTGCCAAAACGTTCCCAGTTGCCCCGACAAATAGCTCCAAACGCCTGCGGGTGAGAAGATCGGGTGATGCCACCATTGGCCGAACGGCTTTATCGTCCAGCCAAAATGTTCCATTTTCAGTTTTGAGCCGGTCAAATCGCCATAATTGAATTTGCTCCAAAGCATCCAGCCCAGGATGGGCGGGACGGCGCAGCAGAGAAATGCAGCCAATGCGGGCAAAACCTTTCCCTGCGTCCCAAGCGTTTGCGCTATTTTCAGAGCAATGGCGACTACAGCAACGACCAATAACGGAAGATTGGTCATTTTCGTTAGATAGGTTGCGGCCAAGGCCAAGCCGGTGACTGCGCCGAGCCACGCGGACGGACGTTCCGCGCGGAGCCATTTAACGATGCATATGAAGAGGCCACCGAAGCACATGGGGGACAGGACGTCGTTTCCAATTGAATAGAAAGCCGATTGCGGCATCAGAGCAACCAGGGCAGGAACTGCCAGCCGCGCGAATTGGCTTACTGGAAAGATCATTTTGGCGGCAACATAGGCCAGCCATACCAGCAAAACTACGGAGACAATGTTGGAAAACCGAAGCCAATAGAGCAAATGTCCGGGAGTAAGAGCAAAGCACTTTCCGGCATCCCACCACGCACCCGCCAATGCGTAATAGAGCGGCGGCTCGGAACTTTCATAATCACGTGTCGTCTGCCAGCCGGTGCTATTGATTGCGATGGCCTGTTTCATTTGGCCGACTGGCAGGGTCCACGGCGGCGGTGGACTTGGGCCGCCGCCGACCGGCCCCAAATAGGCACAGGAACAGAAAAGAGCGAGATAAAGAGACGCCTCCTTTGACGTGGTTTCTTCTCCGCGCGGCACATGAGCCTGCGCATACTTCAAAACCAGATCGAACTGCGCCGGTTCATCCACGTTATTGAAGAATGGAAAGGCGGCGCAAAAGACAAAAACATGAATCGCCGCCACCACGCACAGCAACAAGACCATTCTTTTCTCTGATTCTCCGTTCATCATGTATTATGCCGGCAAAGTTAAACAGACTGTTGAGGCGCGTCCAAGCGAACAATGTCACTCTAACACCCAACAGCAAGATCCGATCGCGCGAACCAGCATGGCGTAATAATTGCTTGTAATTCTTGCGGTTCGACAGGAATTTTCCGATAAAAACAGGCAAAGCATTCTATGCAAAAATCTTTTTTGGCAGCGGTTGTATTTTTTGTCGCGGCGCAAAT
>DASXFM010000019.1:0-4161 GCA_036489615.1 Verrucomicrobiia bacterium
AAGCCGGCTTTCCGTCTGTCAACTGCGCGCCGTGCTGCTGCATGAGGCGATGCATTTGCGGCGTGGCGATGTTTGGACGAATTGCGCGCAAACGCTGCTACAGATTGCGTATTGGTGGCATCCGTTGTTGTGGCTCGCCAACATCCGAATTCGCCGCCTGCGTGAAGAGGCGGTGGACGACGCCGTCATGCTTGCCTTGCGCGACGGCGCGGACGCTTATGCAGCGACACTGCTGGAAGTGGCGAAGTATGCGTTTCGACACCCGTTCGCAAGCCTGGGCCTGGTCGGTATTTTGGAATCGCGCAGCGCGTTGCGGCAGAGGGTCGAACGGTTGATCAATTTTGGCCCTCCGCGAAGGGCAGGTGTTACCGTTTTGTCTCTTTGCGGCATTTTTGTGTTTTGCGCCGTAGCTTTGCCGATGGGGCAGGGGCCGGCGTCTGCCCTGTCGGCAGCACCAGTTAGTACGAATCCCAGCAAAACGGCGGATCCGCTTATCCTCGTCCGAAAATCGCAGGCCCTGTTTCGTGTGCTCGATAAAATTCATATTGATATTTCTTACACGAATACCCCGCTTGATGAAGCCCTCAACGACTTGACGAAACGAACGCGCGAGCGGAATTCAGACCCGCAGGGGATCAGTTTCATTTTTCAGCCTCGTGATCCACCTTCACTATCCGTGGGGCCGCCCGATATTCGGCTGACTTTGACATTGACCAATGCTTCTCTGGCGTCCATTTCGGACGCAATTTGCCATCACTGCGATCATCCTGTGAACTATAGAGTGTCGGATGAAGGAGTTATCTTTTCGGATGGGCCTTACTGCGAAATGCGAACGTTCAAGACAGGCACAAACTTGTTTTTAAGCAATTTGCGCGAACTCGCCGGGGCGCCAATTCCCACATCAGACAAGTACGTTTCCGCTTTTTTGACTGACCTTTTTGAGGCGGCGGGCGTTGATTTATCGCCGTCAAAGTTCGTCGCCTTTAATCAGCTTCCGGGAGGGGTCCTCTTTGTTTATGCGACGCCGAGCGATATGAATGTAATCGAACACATCGTCGAGATTCTGGACGAATCGGGAGGCGGCGAAAATCTCTGGCTGAAATCGATAAATCATCCAACTTATTTAAACCGATCGGCGGCGGACACCAAATCGAATGCCCCGCGCGCTGATAATCCGGTACCAGCCGATAAAAAAGGCATTTCAGAGCAGGCTGACTCGGCATTGAACCAGGCATTGGCGGTGGAGCATAAAGAGGCGCATATGGATTTGACGTCACAAGTAATCGTCTCTCCAGATTCGGCCTCTGATGATTCGGACGATTTGGTCACGGAGCATTTTCCTGTCGGGTCTGCGGCATTTGTGGCAAATGTCCGCAAAATGACAGGTGAACCCGATTTTATGGCGGGATTTAGAGAACTGGCTGCAAATGCCGGCGTGGATTTGTCACCTCCAAAGACGCTTTCTCTAAGCGAAGGTATGGGCTTTCTTCACGTTTACGCTTCGAAAAAGGATTTGGAAATCATCAAGGGAATTATCGCGGACCTTCATTGTCCTCCCACGATGATTCACGTTAAAGCCAGGTTCATCGAAGTGCCTCGTAAATTCTTTTCCAGTGCGGCGGCAGAATCCCTGCCCCCAGGCATGACGAACGGAAGCGTTTTGTCGGCAGCAGAAACAAAAACCGTTTTGCGACTGCTTGAATCACAAAAGGGATATGACGAAATCGCTGAACCGGAAGTGACCACCATTAGTGGGCGGCAGACTGAAATGCGGGCCACGATGTTCCAAGTTGTCGCTACAAATTACATTGCTGGGCCAAATCGAACCAGCACCGACCCTGCCGGTTTTGCCATTTCACCTCAAACTGCGCTGGTTGAAACAGGTCCAATTTTGAACGTCATCCCTTTGGCCTTCGCCGATGGCTATTCTATCGGTCTGGTAACGACCGCAAAGCTGGTAAAATGGTTCGGCTATGCTCCCCGGGGAAGTTTGCCCATCACTTACGTAACGAATTCAGCCGGCCAAAAAGTTCCCCTGCCGTTCGCGTTGCCCGCCGTTCAGTTAAGCCAGGCGAAAGAACAAAAAACTGTTCACGATGGAGAAACGATTGTTCTGTTTCCAGAGCCGACTCAGTTGTTGTTCTCCGTTTCTGACACAAACCGCGAGGAGGTTCAAAAGCACATTCAACGGGCGGAAAAAAAATATGGTGATAAAGTTCTCGTCACGTTTGTTACAACTACATTGATTGACGCGGCGGGCAATCGGATTCATCCCGCGCTCGATTCGCGATTTGCACCTGTCTTTCAACCTGTTCCGGCAGTAACAAATTGGGCGGGGACCTTACCGCTTTAACCCTTCAACGATTCCATTCCGGCATACCACCCGTCACCTCCAATGGATGGTCGCGGCGTTCGAGGAAACGGTGAATGTAATCGTTCCACGCCGTTGCGTTTGGGAAATCGCCGCTTTCGCTCCAGCCCGCGCCGATGTAATACACAAATGGCACGTTAACCTGGGCTGGCGCGATGGCCAGCAGACTTCGCAGGCCCGGTTGGCCTTCGCCCAGGGTGTGCGTCGGTGCGGCAAATTTTTCGGCGGGCAAATCCGGATTGTCGTTGGTAAACGTTTCAATGCTGTTTGCCGGCAAGACGATGGCGGTGCCGATGACGCCTTTTGCAAAATCCTGAGGCTGCCAATAAGTCATCGAGCCTGCGCTTTGGTTTTGGACAACTAAACCTTTGGCCGTGCTGGCCTGCCATGAATCAATTTCCGGCGAACCGGCAGCGACGAAAACATTGTCGCCGGGCCGTTCATCCAGGCCGATCCCCAATTCCAGCGGAGATTTATCATCGCTGCTGAAAGTGCTCTCTACGCGGCTCATATTGGAGCCGGCATCAATGCTGATGCGTTTCGTTTCCGAAACCATCCGGCCATTGCCGGCGTCCCAGGTGTCGTAAGTCAGTTCAAATTCCGAGCGAATTGGCCCGGTCGTAATCACCTTCCACGCGCGCCAGTTTTTGGAAACGTGCAGTTTCCCGTCGCTCCATATTCCGAGGCCGCCGCAACCGCGGGTTTTGCCTACCTTAAAGTCGTCCTGCGAGGGACCGTTGGTGTTAAAAAATTTCATCGAGCCGTACATCTGATTCACGACGAGGTCGCGCGTGCGCTTGATCCACACGTCGATGCCACTGCTGGTGAGCGGTTCGGCCTTCCACGTTTCGAGCGCCGGACCATACATGCGATGCGCAATGCGGTCACTTTCCCAGGCAAAATCATCATGCCGCTCAGGAACGTAACGCGCGAAAGTTTTGACAATGGGTTGTGGTACAACAGGCAATGCCGATACGTCTAACACGTAATAGGTTCTTGTTTCGTGTGGAGCCAGATCCACCTGAAAGAGGAGTTTTTCGGCGATGTTGCTGTGAAGGTCTTCCGGTTCAAAAGGCATTCTTTCCAACTGCGAATCCAAAATACGTGAAGACATCCCATCCATTACAGCAATTCCCTTCGCATGATCTCTTAGAATGTCCAGGAAGCTTGTGCCGGCGCGGCTAAATTCTTCGGTCATTATATCGACGGTTTCGCAGGCGCGTCGAAAATCTGAAGGATTTGTCACAGTGAACTTGGCGCGTTTTACAGAGTTATGTGAACCCGAGAAATCTGCAAAAGTTCCCTGCAAAACCGCCATCCGATAAACCTCGCTGCCTGCCAGCAAAAATCCGCCGACGGCATAGACTTCAGTGGCATCGGGATCAAATTTCTTCGGATCCGCGCCGACCGGTTGCACGTGCGTCAGCTTGCCATCGGCGTCCACGCAGCCGACAAGGGCGGTCCATCCCCTCTGCACGGCTGGTTCGTAAGTCGGGCGATCCAACAGGCCCTGATTCACCCCCCAGGCGAGCGCATAAGTGAAAAAGCCCGAGCCGCTGGTTTCCGCGAGCGGATAGTTTTTTGGATCGAGCAGGCTCGAGTGCCACAAGCCGTCCGGTTGCTGAAGTGACACAATTTTGGCGGCCATGTCCTTGAACAATTGTTCAAAGCGCGGACGATCCGGATGGTTTGATGGCAGATATTGCAGCACGCGCACCAGGCCGCCCATGACCCAGCCGTTGCCGCGGCTCCAGAAAACCTTTTGCCCGTTTGCTTCCCGTTTGTTGAAG
>DASXFM010000040.1:0-4975 GCA_036489615.1 Verrucomicrobiia bacterium
AGTTCGCCCAATTTCGGATGAAGTTCCGAGAGGAATTCCGCGTCCGGATAGCCGCCCCAGCTTTCGTTGAACATTGCCTTATGTCCGGCGGCGCAAATACCGACGGTCAATTTATCCGGCGATTCCGTGCCGGTGAGCGCCGCGGGAACGTAATCGGCCAGTTCCACCCAGGAATGCGCGGCGTCAAAAACGTCCGGCGCAACTTTCAGACAATGCCAAATCTTGCTCCAAAACCATTCGCTGGAATAAGTGCCGCCGCATTTGGCCAGAAACTGCGGACGCATCGTCTTGGCAGAAGCGGTGATTTCAGCGGCTTCGGCCACGCCGGTGTGGTCTTTCCACAGCCAGGCCATCGCCGCCGGATTTTTGGAAAACTTCTTGTTGAAAGCCAGCGGCTGGCCGTTTGCATCCACGGGCAACGGGGTGCTGCCGGTCGTGTCGACGCCGATGCCGACGACCTGTTCCGGTTTGAATCCGCGCACATTTTTCTTCGCCGCAGCGAGGGCCTTGACGATGGTGATTTCCGCGCCTTTGACGTAATCGGCCGGATGTTGCCGCGCCAGGTTCGGGTCGCGGGACAGAATGACACCCGCTGTTCCGTGCTCATAGTTCCACGTTGCCGTGCCCGCCTCGCTGCCGTTTGCGGTGTTGACGATCAAGGCGCGGACAGAGTTGGTTCCGTAATCAAGGCCGATAGCATATTTTGCGCTCATAGTTAAAAAAGAGTGGATAATGCTACGTTTTGCATCGGCCAGTTGTCGAGGATTTTGACGCTGCCAGCCCGCGCGTCCGGTAAACGGGCGAAGAACCGTATGGCCAATGAAATACGGGTATGGCCCTCCTCGGATTTGCGATTTACGATTTACGATTTACGCGACGTAGCAGCCAGCGGCAGGAGCTTTGAGTCCTCGCGTTTCTTTGAGTTGATTTTCTGGAAATACGGGCGATCTGAGGAGTCACTCGAAAGACAGCCTCGCCAATGGGGTGCACCACCAAACGAAATTGCCTGAGTTTTTTCAAGAGATGATATAAACTCTTGCTATGACATCGATTTTAAGTAGCAAAGGGCGTGACGATGGGATCATTCTAAAAAAGGTGCGTCCTCGCCGGAAGAAGAGGCTGGTTCAATGGATGTTGGACTGTCTGGTGGATGACTTTAAAATCGTGGGCCTTCGTGATCGGCCTATAAATTCCTGGAAATAGATTTCACTTCAAGAGGCCAACGGCACACCGATACCTTGCTTCAAACCCTGCATAAAATTTATTTCCATTGTCAGCCCTTGCGCCAGCCCCAATCCTTATTGTGGCCACGGTGCCAGCCTGGAAGCCAGGTGCGTCAGGCTTGAACGTCATTTCATCGCGGGTCGCCGACCACGAAAACGTTCCGCGAACTGGGGGATCGATGGAAAAGGCGTGCTCGACGCTTGAGGCATCCATTGGTCGGCTGAAGTGAATGACAACGGGCGCAGTCGATGCAATTTCTTTTGCATCATGGGCCGGCGAGATGGCCGTTACCACCGGATCCAGGGGACGCATATCTGATTCCGCCACGAAGATTTTTGCGGACGTCCCTGGCACAACGACGGACGGAGTTTGTCCATTCGCGGTCACCGTGATGCTTTCGTTTTGATCGAGGAGATTCACCAGCTTTGTGCCGGCCGGAAACGTCATCGGACATGGAGGCAATATTTTATCTCTATCTGCTGTATTAAACACGATGAACGCCCGTTGCACGCCAAGTCGGCGGGTGTAGGCGAACAGGCCAGGGCCATCGGGGTTGCTCCATACATTCGATTGAATACCCGTTTGCAACTCCGGATAGAGCCGCCGGAAGTTGTTCAGCATGGCTACATATCGATAGAGCGGGTGCGTCATGTTGAAATTGTCGCCGCGCGAGGGTCCCCATTCGAATTGACCGGCAAACATGTCCTCACGGTCCCATGGATCTTTCCCGCCATTGAATCCCTGTTCGGTTCCGTAATACAAACACGGAATGCCCTGGCTCGTATAAAGAAAGGCAAGCGCGACTTTGAGACGGGCAACGGTCGCGCCGGGGATGCTCAAAAAGCGCAGCTGATCGTGATTGTCCAGAAATGTCACGAGTTGATTCTGAGCCGCCGGATCGTAGTTGGCGGCGACCGCATCGTAATGCCTCGCGATCTCTCGCGGACTCACGGTCCCATCCGCAAAGATGGAATTGATTTTGAAATAGAGCGTGTAATCCAGAACTGAATCGAGCTTGAAGGGCCCGCCGCCCATCGTTCCGGTATAGGAACCGACCTTGGCGTCCGATGGATGCGGCACTTCGCCGAACATGAAAAAATCCGGCTTGCCGTTCGCCGCAGCGAACGCGTGGATAGCCGGGCACCAGGTCTGCCAGAAATCCATCTCAACGTGCTTGACGGTGTCGATGCGGAAAGCGTCAAAACCGGCCTCCTTAATCCAATACTCATAAATCTTCGTCATCTGCGTCCGTACATAGGGCGTTTCCGTTCGAAAATCGTCCAACCCATCCAATTCACCCAGTTCGACCTGCGTCGAGTCATCGTAATTCTGGACCCAGCCGTTGTTGTGGAACAGATTGGTGAGCGATGGATTTTCCGGGCTCAGATTAAACGGCGACGGATATTGCCTGGCCGGATTGTGGTAGCGCAGGTGGTATCCGTCCGGCGGATACTTGAAGTCGGGATATCCCGGATCGCGGCTGTCGATGAGATTGCCGCCGTGGTTTACGACAATGTCGTCAATCACCAGAATGCCTCGCGCATGCGCCGCCCGGACCAAATGCTGTAGATCTGCCAGGCTGCCACAGTGCGGGTCCACTTTGTAAAAGTCCCGTCCGGCGTAGCCGTGAAATTCACCGCGCGCATTCAGCACTACCGGCGAAATCCAGATCGCCGTCGCTCCCAGTGATTTGATGTAATCCAGCTTGTCCTCGATACCCTTGAAATCGCCGCCGTGGACGGATGTGCCCCTGTGGCCCGCAGGATCGTAATTGCCATCGGCGCTGTCGTTTGAGGGATCGCCGTCATAGAAACGGTCAGTGATGATTTGATAGATGCTTTGGCGGGGCCATGGGTCCGTTAAAACGTTGAAATGTTGAATCGTTGAAACGGGTTCGGCGCTCGCTTGAAATGTGCGGAAGAGCAGGGCGACCACAACCATAAGAAACGGCCAAAATGCTGAATGTTGGCGGCTTCGCTGGCCATGAATCACGGTAATGGTTTGCACGGACATACGCTTATGCTTGTTGCTTGGAATCACAACACTAAAGGATTATCGGTTGGCGGGCTATTGCAACTTGCAAACCGGCATTGCAATGGTTGTGGTGATTTTCGGGAACTATTCAACGATTGGGGCAAGGGCAGGCCCGCCTCACGGATGGGACCGCCTTCGGGAAATCCGGTCGTACGGGACGGGCGTTTGCACTATGGGTAATAAACGCCGTTCGAAAGCGGTGTCGCGCCGGGCTTGCCACCGCACTCCAGGACGCAAGCGCCCAGCCGAGAGCTTTTTAGTTTCATGGTCTCAATGCATGTGAAAGAAAATCGAATGGAGGCATTCCATGAACCCCATGGAAATTTAAACAAGCACACCAAAATTTCCACGGCACATACTCTGCTTTGAATAATGAAAGGAGAGCTGTGATCGGGCGAATTGCCATGCTGTTGCTGCCCCTGTCGCTGATGATGCTGGCGACAGGGTGCCAGAGCTTATTTTCGAGCAATCGCACCGCCACTCAAACGTGCTGGACCAACTGGGACCAGGTCAACATCGCGTTCAACGGCATTGTTCCCAACCATACCACGGTGGATGACCTCAAACGCATCGGGTTTGATCCGAGCGTGACGCCAAACATCTCAATCATGCCGTATGTGGATATCGTCCCGATCTTCATGCCTAACCCGAACATTCATATGGCGGACCTTCCAATCGGTGTTCGCATTTACGTGCAGGCCAAGACAAATAATTGCGCCTATCGGTTGGAATTTGAGAATGTGCTGGATAAGCGGCACGGAAATCTGTTGCTGGACGTGTTCGGTTTCAAACGGCTGACCCATCAATCCGGCTGGCGGTTTAAGGGGCTGATCCTGATTAAAGACAGCGTCGTGGTGTACACGCTTTGTTCCGGTGAACCGGATATTTCGAAAGAAGACAGCGTCCTCAAACCGCTCGGCCCGTTTCAGAACCTGGATGATTGCGCCGGACGGATCATTTCGATGGCGCATTAGCGCCTCCAAAAGTTGTTGAACCGTTGACGGGTTAAAACGTTGAAGCGGCGAGGACGTGAGAGCGTGAGAATAACGGTCTTACACATTATTTGTGTGTATGTCGGTAAAGGTGTAAACGAGCCGAAAATAATGCGATAAAGCCCCGTGGTTATTGGGGATTTGAGCATTTTTGGGCGTGTAAACGGCACTGGCAGACGGATTATTGGATTATTGGATTATTGGATTATTGGATTGGTACGGGCCGCCATTGCCCTTCGTGGCATGAACTTTAGGAAAAATCGTTATGCTATGGTTTTGCGGGCTAATACTCGCTAAAGAAAACGCTAAAGTTGAAAATTAGGGGTCTAAGATGACGCGGTTTTGTAGGGGAAATGGCAGATTCGAGCTAATATTCAAAAATAGGATTTTTCGGAAAAAGGCTAATATTCGATGAGTCGAATATTAGGGGTAATTAGGCTTCAATAATATTCTGAGGCCGTGAAGTTTATCCGCAGAGTGTTTGCACACGGCCACCACACAAAGATCGCAAAGGAACCTAACCTCACGCAAAGGACGCAATGTCCGCAAAGGAGTTTTGGTCCGGGCCGAAGGCGCTATACGGCAGGCGGGGCCTTCGTTTCCTTCTTTTTGGGTATAGGCAAGGAAACGAGAAACGAAGCGTGGATTGAGGCCGATTGGCCCGTTTTTATTGGGGATTTTGAAGGTTTTTTCGTTTCGTGGGCAGGGATGAAAACTGCGCAAAT
>DASXFM010000013.1:0-24132 GCA_036489615.1 Verrucomicrobiia bacterium
GTTTGGTTGCCGTCGCCCCAGATCATGATTTCGTGTTTGCCGTTGTCGATGGCTTGAATCACCTTGCGGCACATCGCGGCCGGCGCTTTTTCGCGTCCGCCATCCCACGTGCCGTGCGGCCCGTAGACATTGTGAAAGCGCGCGATGAACGTCTTCATGCCGCGCTCATGCCAGTATTCCTCGCAGAACATTTCCGAAATCAATTTTTCCCATCCGTAGCCGCGTTCGGCCATCGCGGGATAGGCGTCGGATTCTTTCAGCGCCCGGACTTTCGGGTCTTTTTGCAAGTCAGTGTTGTAGGCGCAGGCGGAAGAGGAATAAAAGAATCGGCGGGCTCCGGCCTGGTATGCCGCCTCGATCATATGCGTGTTGATTAACACGCTGCGGAGGCATTCCACGCGAAAACGTTCGATAAAGCCCATGCCGCCCATGTCCGCCGCCAGGTTATAGACTTCCACAGCGCCTTCGCAAACGCGATGGCAATTATCCTCGTTGCTGACGTCCAGGCAGATATTCTCGACGCCGGGCACTTTCAGATACCATTCATAGACCGGCTTTTTGTCGACCGCACGAATGCGGTTAAATCCCTTTTTCTTGAAGTAAAGCGCCAGGTTGCCGCCGATGAAGCCGCCGCCGCCAGTGATAACGATCAAGTCGTCCTTTTGGGTGGGCGGAGTTTTTTCAACGAGTCGCTTTTTGTTTTCCATAAATGTGGCCGGGATTATAAGTTGTTGCGGTCGAAAAACGAGTAAAAACAGGTGACGAAGTCATGAACGAGTACGAGAACAAAGAGGACTGTTGGGCCGTCCTTCTACAATGTCCAAGCTGCCGCTTGATGCGTAGCCTTATGGATTCGCCAATCTGAAGTACAGATGACCGGAGGGGGACGTGAGATTCAGATAATTTGTCCCGCCGGTGGTCGTCCAACTGCTATTTGATGTCCAGCCTGCTCCGCTGGTGAGACTTGTGTTCTGTTGCAAGGTCCAGCCGGACACACTTTGCCAATAGACGGTGATCGTGTTGCCCGACTGTTTGATAGACAGCGTGGGTGCGCCCGGGGTTTGCACCACAGAAATGAAAGCCCAAAACCCGCCGGTAAGAGAATAGATGCCTCCGGTCATGGCCGTGGAGGCGTCGGGTTGGCCAATCGTGCCGCTCACGGTGTACTGCCCACCGGTGCTGGTACCGCCGCCGCCGGCGATTTTGTACCAATTAATACTATAGCTTTGGGCCGAAGCGCTAACGGCCAGAAAAAGGAGCGCACAGCCAAGGAAAGCGTTGAAACGTTGAAATATTGAAGCGTTGAAACGGGGTGTTTTCATTTTCGTACTTCCGGTTAATGGGCATTATCTCATAAACCGATGGCTCGTCAAGAAAAAGCCATTGCGGCGCAGGACCTTTCTTCATTGGCCATGCTTACAGCGCCATTACCACGACGGTAACGTTAATTATTAATTAAAATCGCCCATAATTGCCAATTAATGAATTTATTGCGAATTTAACTTTTCATTTTCAAATGGTCTGACATTTTCTCTCGATGGAGTCGGAATCCAGCAGCTTCATGCCCGTTCACAACCCCGTTTCCGCGTCAGGGAACCGGTATTTAATCATTGTGATCCTGGGGGCGTTGTCGACGATCAGCCCTTTCGCGATTGACATGTATTTGCCGGCTTTTCCCGAAATGGCCGGGGCGCTGCACACATCGACGGCGCGGATTTCGTTGTCACTATCCAGTTATTTTGCCGGGCTCGCGGCAGGCCAGCTTTTCTATGGTCCGTTGCTGGACCGATTTGGGCGCAAGCTGCCGTTGTATGCGGGAATGGTTTTATTTATCGCCGCCTCCGTGCTTTGCCTGGGGTCGCATTCGGTGGAATGGTTGATTACGATGCGATTCGTCCAGGCGCTCGGCGGTTGCGCGGCGCAGGTCGCTGCCATGGCCATGGTGCGCGATTTCTTTCACGTGGAGGAAACGGCCAAAATCATTTCGCTGTTGATTCTCATTATCAGCGCTTCGCCGCTCCTGGCGCCGAGTATCGGCGTATTCGTCGCGACGCATATGGGGTGGCGCTGGGTGTTCATTGTACTCGCGTCATTTGTAATCTTGATGATGGCCGTCTGCCAGTTTTTCCTGCCAGAAGGCCATAAAGCCGACCGGAGCATCGAGTTGCGTCCGGGCCCGATTCTGCGCAATTACGGAGGCGTCGTTAAGGATCCGCAATTTATCACGTACGCGCTTGCGGGGGCGTTCGCGTTTTCCGGACTACTCGTCTACGTTTCCAGTTCGCCGATCATTTTTATGGAGGTATACCATGTCAATGCCGGGCAATTTAGCGCGATTTTTGCCGGACTGGCCGTGGGATTCATTGGCAGCAACCAAATTAACGTCCTCCTGTTGAAGAAGTATTCGAGCCAACAGATTTTCCGCGCCACTTTGTTCATTCAGTGCCCGATCGCTCTGCTATTGCTCGCGGGAACATGGTTCGGCGTCCTGAATTTGCCCGCCACCCTTGTTCTGTTGTTCATTTCGCTTTCGAGCCTGGGACTGGCCTACCCCAATGCCGCCGCCCTGGCCCTGGTGCCCTTCGACCGAAACATCGGCAGCGCAAGCGCCATGCTCGGTTTCCTGCAAATCGGCGTCTCGGTTCTTGCGTCAGCGACCATCGGTATTTTTGACTCGCACACGATGATGCCCGTGGCCGTGGTCATGGCGGTTACGTCGTGGGTGGCTTTAGTGATCCTGACAATGGGCAAACGCCGGATTCATCAGTTGCGCTACGTGGAAGAAAAGGACGCGAATTTTATCTCGCATTGAGCGGTTCGCACCTCGAACTGCGCCCGCTCACCCCGGTACGGGCCGCACAACAAAAGGCGATCCTTTTTGACATCCTCCCAAAATATTATTTGGTAACGTTTCGCCCCGAAGATTGTTAGTAATACCAGGGAATAAGCCCGATATGACAAAAGCAATCGTCCTGATCGTTGCCGTTGTTTGGGTCCTGGCGATGGTGGTGGCCATTAAACTGGCTTACTTTCCATCCGCTAAAGACGCCTATTTTGCGATGGATGAGCGCAGCCTGCAACGCGCGCCGGCCGGTCTTGTCCTCATTCGGCCGACGCACTTTTCGCCCGCCGTTTTTCGCCGGGGCGTTGTCCGCGGCCAATCCCGCATCATGGGGCGGGAGGTCTCTTTGCGCGATATGATTGCCGTGGCATGGCAGGTAGACGCGGCCCGGGTCGCAATGCCCCCCGGCGCGCCAACAAATAATTTCGACTTCATCGTTACCGTTGGCGAACCGCGGAAGCAATTGCAGAAAGCCATTCGCAACCTGTTCGGTTATTCCGCGGATAAGGAAACGATTGAAACCGAGGTTCTGGCCCTGAAAGTGGAAGACCCGGCGTTGCCAGGCCTTACGGTCAGCACCGAAAGTGAAAAAGAAGGCACTGACTTTAAGAAAGGCAGGATTTATATCACACACATGCGGTTAAAGGAACTGACCGGCGAATTCGAACAAATCCTTAAGGCTCCTGTCGTGGACGAAACCAGCCTGACCAATTGCTACGATTTTTCCGTAGCCTGGAATGCGCAGATTCTGATGCGGTTAAGCCGCGAATCCACTGCGCGGCCCGCTCTGGACAAGCTTTTGGGCAGTTGGGGTCTCGGCTTCGAACCGGACACCGCCTCGCTTGAGATGCTGGTTGTTAAAAAACAATATTAGCACGGATAAAATCTTCAGAAAAGTTTGACGGCCCGCATGTCTGAGTGGAGAATCTAATGGTTGTGACGGTAAATAAGCTTTGCACTCGAAAATTTCTATGCCTTCTCACCATTTTATTGTGCGGCGGTGCCCTGCTTAATTTAAGTGCCCGGCCATACGGGCTGACATCCCGTACGGCCGTCGGCCCATTTTTAAACGACACGCTGCCCTACACCGCTCCCGCCATTTCGGGCGATTGGTCAGCCGTCCCCGCCTTTCCCAATTTGCTGTTTACCAATTCAGTGGGTCTTGCGCCGGTGCCGGGATCGGACCTGCTTTGTGTTTGGGAACGGGAAGGGCGCATCTGGACGTTTGAGAATTCATCCAACGTCACCCAGAAAAAACTCGTATTGGACCTTCATAACCAATGCCAGGGCTGGGACGATTCGGGTCTTCTGGGTGTCGCGTTTCAGCCCGGATTTGCCACGAATCACCACATGTACGTGTATTACACCTGGGTCAAGCCCGGGACGGTCGCCGGAGACATGAATACCCGGCCCAATCCAGTCTTGCCCGATACCTACCACGACCGGCTCTCACGCTTTACGCTCGACGATAGCGGCGTGGCAATTCCCGGTTCTGAGCAGGTGCTCATTGACCTCACGGATCAAACCATTTGGCACCATGGCGGCGGCATGTTTTTCCATCCAAAAAATGGATTTCTTTACCTGACTATTGGCGACAATTCGATCGGCGATAACGACCAGATCATCAACAAAAGTTTGTATAGCGGCGTATTGCGAATCGATGTGGATTGCCGCGGCGGAAATATCAGCCATCCAATTCCGCGCCAGCCGCTCAATGGATACTCGGGGCACTACTACATTCCCAATGACAATCCATTTGTGGGCCAATCCAGGATCTTTAACGGCGAATCGAATGTCCTCGAAGAGTTTTTCTGCCTGGGCCTTCGCAGCCCGCACCGCATGACCTATGACCCGGGAACGGGACGGATTTTTATCGGCGACGTTGGCCAAAGCGCGCGCGAAGAAGTGGACGTGATTGAACCGGGCGAAAAGGGGCTGAATTTTCAATGGGCGTATTGCGAAGGAAACCTCGGCAAGATGAAATTGCCCTGCATTGGCATCAGCCGCGGCCCAATCCTGGATTATCCGCATAGCGATGGGCGGGCCGTCATCGGCGGCTACGTTTACCGCGGCAAAAAATTCGCCCGTGACCTTGGCGGGAAATACATTTTTGGCGACAACGTTTTTCGGCTGGTTTGGGTGATGGATGAAACGACGACGCCGGTGTCAAAACAAGTTCTCTGCGTCATGCCCAAGGGAGATGGCCCCAATTCCGGTTCCGATTACACCGGGCTCTCTTCCTTCGGCGTGGATGCGAACGGGGAGATTTATTTTTGCCAGATGAGCAGTATCGGCGGACGCATTTATACGCTGGCGCGGGGCGGTCCGCCGCCGCCAAGCCGGTTGATGCCGAAAGAGCTGTCGCAAACGGGGATTTTTTCCGACATGAAATCCATGACGCCGCAGGACTTCTTGATTCCGTATACGGTCAACATGCCATTATGGTCTGACGGCGCGCAGAAAAAACGGTTCATCGCGCTCCCGGAAAACACGAGGATTCATTTTACAAAAACCGGCGAATGGCAATTTCCCACCGGGACCGTTTTTATCAAAACCTTTCAATTGCCGCTGGACGATTCGGATACGAACATGCTTCGCCGGCTTGAGACGCGGCTCCTGGTTCGCGACACCAACGGTTACGTGTACGGCGCCACGTACAAATGGCGCCCCGATGATTCAGACGCCGATTTGGTGACCGCAGGGATAACTGAGGATATCCCCATCAAAACGGCTGCGGGTACGCGTATCCAGCATTGGTTTTACCCGGGCCGGCAGGATTGTCTCACCTGTCATACGCCTGCGGCGGGCGGTGTCCTGGGTGTAAAAACCCGGCAACTCAACGGTAATTTGACCTATCCAAACGGGGTCACAGACAACCAATTGCGCGAGTGGGACCATCTGGGACTTTTCGACGCAACGTTGACCGAGGATGAACTCCCGCATCTGCAAAAGCTGGTGAACATCAGGGACAAAAAGGCTCCGCTGGAATTGCGCGTGCGTTCCTATTTTGATGCCAATTGCGCGCAATGCCATCGTCCGGGCGGGGCAGAGGCGTTCTTTGACGCGCGCTTTGACACGCCCCTGGGCAAACAAGGCATCATTAACGGGCCAATTGCCAATCCCATGGGCATCCCGGGCGCAAAAATCGTGGTGCCCGACGATCCGGCCAAATCCATTTTGCTGCAACGCATCAGTTACACCAGCGACCTGGAAATGCCGCCGCTGGCGCGAAACGTCAACGACACCAATGCCATTGAAACCATCACTCAATGGATTAATTCGCTGCCCCGCAACTCGGCTACTCTGCCCAAGGGTTGGAGTCACCGGGACGTCGGCCCCGTGGGAATCAAAGGCGACGCCAGTTTCCTTAACAATCAATACAACCTCATCGCCTCCGGCACGGACATCTGGCAGACCGTGGACGGATTTCACTATGCGTTTACCACCGAAAAGGGAGACGCGCAGATTATTGCGCGTGTCATTTCGATGCAATTTACCGATCCCTGGGCGAAGGCGGGGGTGATGTTCCGCCAGGACATGTCGCCGTCTTCAAAACACGTGATGATGGTTGTGACTGCGGGCGGATTTTCATCGTATCAATGGCGGCCAACGCCGGGACAATGGACGCATAATACGGACGGTCCCACGACGACAACGCCGTATTGGGTCAAGCTGGTCCGAAAGGGGAACCTGTTTACCGGTTATATTTCGTCTGACGGCACGGATTGGAAACGGATAGACAGCATCACTGTGCCGTTGCCCAATAAACTCTACATCGGACTGGTTGTATCTTCTCACGACAACACGTCGCTGAATTCCGTAATGTTCGATAACGTAAATTTGACGAAATAGCGTCAAAGGCATGTGATTCGTTGAAGTGTTGAGGCGAAGCGGTTTTCCGTCAGGGCGACGGTTGGAGGTCATATGTTTCTCCATGACTGCAGGCTTAACAATTCCCCTGGAACCTTTTCCTGTTTCATTTCTCCTACTTCTCGCGACGGTTTAACCAAGGTAAACAATAAAGGAGAACGTATGACTACAAAATACAGCGGAAAAACCGGCATTTGCGGCGTGTCTGCAGCCATTGTGCTGCTCGCAGCGACTGCAGGCGCTACGGCAGTGGAACTCCCGGGCTTCGATTTTAATCGGCCGGGTGACATTCTGATTGCCGATCAATTCAATAACCGTGTCATTGAAGCCCGGCCAGACGGCAGAATTGTCTGGCAGTTTGGACTGGGACCAAATGACTTTTCATCCAAGTCTATCATAGGCTGTAATGATGCCCAGCGTGTAGGGCCTTTCACCCTCATGGCGGGGACCGGCACGCCTGCCGGAGTGATTCCCCAGGCGCCGGATGGAGCGGCCGATAACCGCGTGATATTGGTGGATCCTTTGGGTCGGATTGTGTGGCAATATGGACAGTTTGGCCAAACAGGTGATGGTCCCAATCTTTTGAACACTCCAGTCCAAAGCACCTGGCTTCCCAATACGGACGTACTCATCACCGACCAGGGCAATAACCGAATCATCGAAGTGAACCTGGAAAGACATATTGTCTGGCAGTATCCCAGCCTCACCGATACCAATGCTGCCGACCAACTTAGCAGCCCGAACTCCGCCGAATTGCTCGAAAACGGGCACATCCTCATCTCTGACCAAAACAACGACCGCGCAATCGAAGTGACGCGCGGCGATAAGATCGTCAGGACCTTCACTGCGAGCGGCACCGTGGGGGCAGTGGCGTTTGCCAGCCGTCTTCCGAATGGCGATACGCTGCTGACCGATACCAGCAATGCCCGAGCTATCGAGGTAAATGCCAAAGACCAGATCGTCTGGCAATATTACACCGATACAGCCCCGCTCAGTATCGCGGCACCGCTGCCGACGCGAGCCATCCGGCTCAGGAATGGCGATACGTTGATCAGCGATCAGTTCAACAATCGAGTTATCCAGGTGAACATGGCCAAAAAGATTGTGGCTGATTACGGCCTTCTCCTGAACGATGGAAATAACGTCGGTTACGACGTCCATACGACGCAAGCCGGCCTGTACGCGCCTTACGATGCAAAAATTATTGGAGATTACACTGGATTGACGCCGCCATTCGATTTCGACGACGACGCCGATGACGGGCGTTGACGGATCCCTTTGGATCACACAAGTTCAGCGCTCCGGTGAATGGGACAATTGGAAACAATTGTCCCATTCATTTTTGTTCGCCTCGACAAATGACCTCAGTTTCCTACACTTTTAGTGATGTCATTGTCCAATCAGCCATTGGTCATTGCGGGAAGGACTTTCCGGTCGCGCCTTATACTGGGGACGGGAAAATTCTCATCGCCCGAGGCCATGCGCGACGCCATGGAGGCCAGCGGGGCGGAAATGGTCACAGTCGCCCTGCGCCGCGCCGATTTGTCCGGCAAAGGCGATCCCTTCGCCAATATTCTCGAATTCATTGACCCAAAAAAATTTCTGTTGTTGCCCAATACAAGCGGCGCGATGAATGCCGAGGAAGCCGTCCGTCTGTCACGGTTGGCCGCCGCCGCCGGACTTCCCAAGTGGGTAAAACTGGAAATTCATCCGGATCCGCGCTATTTGCTGCCTGATCCGGTTGAGACCTTTCGCGCGGCAGAGATCCTTGTCAAAGAAGGGTTCACCGTCCTGCCTTATATCAACGCGGACCCGGTTTTGGCCAAACGCCTTCAGGATATCGGCGTTGCCACGGTCATGCCGTTGGGCTCGCCCATCGGCTCCAATCGGGGCGTGCAGACACGCGACCAGATTCGAATTATCATCGAGCAGGCCACTGTGCCGGTAGTTGTGGACGCCGGATTGGGCGCTCCGAGCCATGCCGCGGAAGCGTTGGAAATGGGCGCCGACGCGGTCCTGGTAAACACGGCGATTGCCGTCGCCACCGAGCCCAATAAAATGGCCATCGCGTTTAAGATGGCGGTTGAAGCGGGCCGGGCAGCCTTTGAATCCGGATTGGCCCAACAGAGCGAAACCGCCAGCGCAACAAGCCCGCTGACTGCTTTCCTGGATTAGCGTGTCATAACACTAAAAATAAAATGCAGACGGAATCACTTCCCACCTCTCGTGCGCGCCAAATCCTGGCCGCTGCAGGCAAGACCCGCGTCCTGGTGGTGGGCGACGTGATGCTCGACCAATTTATTTGGGGCAACGTCGCCCGGATTTCTCCCGAAGCGCCGGTACCCGTCGTGGATTTTGCGAGTGAAAGTTTTATGCCCGGCGGTGCGGCCAACGTGGCCCGCAATTTGACGGCGTTGCATGTTGCGGCGGAAATATTTGGCGTGGTCGGCAAGGACCCCTGGGCGCGTGAATTAAAAATGCATTTGGCCGAACACAAGGTCGGCTGCAGCGGATTGATGGAGAGCCACACGCGGCATACCAGTGTCAAAACCCGCATTGTCGCGCACAAACAACAGGTGGTGCGCATCGACCGTGAGACCCGGGGCGGACTGGACGAAAAACTGACCGGCCGCCTGCTCGAGGTCATTAAGGCCCAATTGAAAAAGGCCGACGCCGTCATCGTCGGCGATTACGGAAAGGGCGTGGTGACGCAGTCGTTGCTTAATGGACTCAAGATGCTATGCCGCGAGCGCGGTATCTGGTTGAGCCTGGATCCCAAGCCGGTGCATCACCTGAATTTGAGCAATCTTTCCCTGATCACGCCAAACCGCAAAGAAGCCTTTGAACTCGCCGATTTGCCGGATGATACCCGCGATACGAATCCCATGGCGGATAGAAACCTGATGCTAGTGGCGGAGCGGCTTTTAAACGAACTGCGCCCGGCGGTGCTGCTGATTACTCTCGGCGAACTGGGCATGTTGCTTTGCCAGCGCGGCCACAAACCGTTTCACATCCCCACGGTCGCACAGGAGGTATTCGACGTTTCCGGCGCGGGAGATACCGTCATTGCCACATTTTCACTGGCAATCGCCGCCGGAGCCTCGCCCGTGGAAGCGGCTATCTTATCCAATCACGCCGCCGGGATCGTCGTCGGCAAAGTCGGAACGGCCACGACTTCGCCGGACGAATTGCTCAAAAGTTTTAAACAACCATGAACGTTTTGAGCTTAAGGGTGCGGACCGCGCCCCGGACCGCTTCAACGCGTTCCTCCAAGTGACTCTACCGAAAATCACCGTGGATGACATCCGCGCCACGAAAGCGCGCGGCGAACGGGTCGCGGCGCTTACGGCCTACGATTTTGCCATGGCCAAACTTCTGGATGAAGCCGGCATCCCGTTTCTTCTTGTGGGCGATTCTCTCGGCATGGTTGTTTTGGGTTATCCAGACACGACCCATGTGACTCTCGCCGACATCGAACATCACACGCGCGCTGCGGTCCGGGCAAAACCGCACGCATTATTGGGAGCCGATCTTCCATACAAGAGTTACGAAACGTCCGGTGAAGCCGTAGTTAACGCCCGGCGCCTCGCCGCGGCCGGCGCGGAATATGTGAAACTGGAAGGCGGTCGCGAAATGCTGCCGCAAATCCGCGCCATTCTGGGCGAAGGCATTCCCGTGTGCGGCCACCTGGGAATGTTGCCGCAAAGCGTCCTCGAGGAAGGCGGCTACCGCGTCAAAGGCAAGAAAGAGGATGAACACCGGAAATTAATCGAAGATGCGACGCTCCTCGCCGAGGCCGGCGTGTTTGCAATTGTGCTCGAATTGGTCACTCCCCCGGTGGCCAGGGAAGTTTCCGAAAAAGTTCCCGTCCCGACTATCGGCATTGGCAGCGGAGACGGCTGCGATGGGCAAATTCTGGTGACGCACGATTTGGTGGGAATGTTTCCGTGGTTCCGGCCGCGTTTCGTGCAGCCACTGGCCGATTGCGCGGGGCAATTGAAATCGGCTGTTGAAAAATGGAAGATAGCTGTGCAAAACGCCGGGAAAAAGAAATGATTCGGCGCAAACATTTCGAATGCGCTACTGTCTCATTTAAGATGAAACTTTATCAATATTGTGCGTTGGCGCTCGCCATTTTAGCCCTGGTATCCGTGTCCGGCTGCGTGACCAAAGCAACGGCGGATGCAGAGGCCAAGGCCGCTTTTGTAGCCGGGCAAAAAGCCGCGTATCAGAGCATGCAGTCGGCCACAACAGATGTTACGGTCCTCGGCACCGTCCAAAAGCACGAGATTCCCTGGGTTGAGGGCTTGACCCTGGCCCAGGCGCTGGCGACGGCCGGCTATACCGGCGCGCACGACCCCACCAACATCATTTTGAGACGCAACAGCGTTCAAACCGAGGTTGATCCAAAGCGACTTCTAAATGGGCAGGATGTGCCCTTGCATCCGGGCGATGTGATTTCAGTGATTGGACAATAAGCAACGGCGCGGCGTCGGAATGAGCAAGCTACAGGACCATGGCCGGAAAATCAGATTCTGAACCAGGCAATGGGCAGGCCAGGACCCGCCTAACCCGGCAGATCCTGTTTTACGCCGTTTGCGTTCTGGTAATTGGAATTGCCGTTTGGGGCACTGAACCGGGGCTATCGCCTCTGAGTGGTCCGGATCCGAAGGATTCCTACTACAATTTGCTGGTGCAGGGTTTTCGGGTCGGACAACTGAATTTAAAAAAGGAAGTGCCGTCTGGTCTCGCCCGACTTGCCGATCCGTATGATTCGGCCGCACATGCACCCTACCTTCCCGACGTTGGTGACATGAGTTATTACGGGGGGAAACTGTACCTCTATTTTGGAATTACTCCGGTGCTGGTCCTTCTTTGGCCGTATGCCCTATTGACTGGAGAATATCTGTCTGACCCGCTGGCCGGGTTGATCTTTTGTTCGGCAGGCTATTTGGCTGCCGCGGGATTGATGTTTGCGATTTGGCGGCGCTATTTTCCAAAGGTGAGCGTGTGGGTGGCAATGGCGGGCATATTTATGTTTGGCCTGACTGTGGATGCGCAACAGATTGAATGGGTGCGCTCCCGGATCTACGAAGTGGCTTTGAGCAGCGCCTTCGCGTTCACGATGATTACGTTGGCGGCAATCTGGCGGGCATTGCATGAGCCAAAAGAACGCGTTTTATGCCTGGGGCTGGCGAGCCTGGCCTATGGCCTTGCGGTCGGGGCGCGGCCTTCGTTGCTGCCGGGAGCGGTGATTCTTCTAGCGCCTGTCTGGCAAGTATGGAGGGAGGCGACCGAAACTGGTCTTCGGTCGCGCATCGGGTCGTCATTTGCGGCAGCCGTTGGTCCAATATCCCTCATCGGACTCGGGCTGATGCTTTATAATTTCCTCCGATTCGGCAATCCGTTTGAGTTCGGTTATCGCTACGAGTTGACTGGCCGGGATCAGACCGTCGTTTCGCAATTTAGCCCGCACTATTTCTGGTTCAACATTCAATATTACATTCTGGAACCGGCGCGATGGACGGGCCATTTTCCTTTCCTGCGCCCCGTGCCGCCGTGGCCCTCCTCCGTGGGTCATTTGGTCCCCGGACTTTACTATGGGGGAATCCTGTTTATCGGTTTTCCGCCGGCATGGCTTGCCTTCGGCGCTGCCGTAACGCGGAAAGCTGGTCCTAAAGACGAGTTCTTTGGCCTGCGCTGGTTTGTGTTGGTTTTATTTCTGGCCTTCGCAGCATGTGCGCTGACCCTTTTCCTTTTTCTTTATGCCACTAATCGTTACGAGTTGGACTTCCTTCCGGCTCTGATGCTGCTGGCATTCATCGGTCTCCTGGACTTGGAATCCACGACCGCCGTTTCACCGCTGCTTCGATCCTTCGGCCGGTTGTGCTGGGGCCTTTTGCTGGTTTACGGCGCCATTACAAATGCGTGCGCAAGTTTCGACGCCTATGCAACGGCGAACGATGTCGCCGGCAATGTTCTGTACAACCGGGGATTGGTGGACGAAGCAGGTGAACGTTTTCAAAAGGCGCTGGCATTTTCACCGCAAGACGCGGACGCTCATGGCGGCCTCGGCAACGTTCTCTCCAGAAAAGGCGACTTTAAAGGGGCGATCGCTCAATATCAAAGAGCCGTGGAGGCGAGACCGGATTTTTGGGAAGCGTATAATAATCTCGGCTATTGCCTTCTGCAGGCCGGGCGTGTTGACGACGCGATTATCCAATATCGGAAGGCGATTGAATTGCGTCCGCAGGATGCGACCTATCACCGGGGCCTCGGCAATGCCTTCCTGCAAAAGGGAATGTCGGACAACGCCATTGTTGAATTTCAAAAAGTTTTGGAACTTGAGCCCGATTCCGCCGACGATGCCGAGCGCCTGGGCGATGCTTTCTTTCGAGAAGGGAAATTGAGCGATGCTGTGGTTCAATACGAAAATGTTGTCAGGCTCAAACCGGATTTCGCGGAAGCTCATAACAATTTGGGATATTCTCTTTTCGCGACGGGCGATCCGGATGAAGCCATTGCGCAATACAAAAAGGCGATTGAACTCCGGCCGAATTTCGCCCAGGCATATAACAACCTCGGAAATGCATATCGAGGAAAACGAATGGCGGTGCAAGCCATCGCGGCTTATCAAAAAGCGGTCGCGCTTCAGTCTCAATTTACACCCGCCCAAATAAACCTGACCTGGATGCTGGCCGTCTGGCCCGAACCATCGATTCGCAATGGAACCGAGGCCGTCGCCATGGCCGAGCGGGCGAACGATTTCACCGGGGGACGGAACTCTGAAGTTCTTCGCGCATTGGCAGCCGCATATGCGGAGTCCGGACGCTTTCCCGACGCAATAACCGCAGCAAATCAAGCGTCGTCGCTGGCAGCGACCCAATCAAAGACGGAATTGGTGAAAGAAATTCGGGGTGACATCAAACTCTATCAGAACCGTTCGCCCTGCCGGTCGATGGCGGGCCCCTGAGGATCTACACCCGCAAAACCCGGCAATTCCCCATTGTTTTCGAGGCTTTTAGCGTCGAATACGCCGCTAAAAATATTTTTTAGGTTGGACAGCATTTGTCCAACCCCCTCTGTCATGTTGTCGCGGAAGAAAGGCTAAATATGACTACGACCAATGCGACAAATGAACAAATGGAACTCGGATTCAACGGCGTCAAACTGTGCGTCAAAGCGACCGGCCGCCGCGGCCGTATTGCCCGGGCAGGATGGTGGTTCGCTCAAATGCGCGCCATTGTGGACCGTGCGGTGGAAACGGAAACACCGCGGCCCGAACAAATCTGGATTCCCGGCTCAACTCGCGAAATCAAGGTTTGAGAACCGGGGCTATTTGCCCAGGCCGTCGAGCGCGAAGTTGAGCGTCATTACGTTGACGCGCGGTTCGCCTAACAAACCAAGATCGCGACCGCTGGTATTCTCACTCACCAGCTTGCGCACCGCGTCCGTGCTCAGGCCCCGGGCTTTGGCGACGCGCGGAAGTTGCAACTCCGCGTTTGCCAGGCTGATGTGCGGGTCCAGGCCGCTGCCGGATTCCGTCACGGCGTCGGCCGGCACAGGGACATTGGTGGGCAGACCGTTATCGGACCGGTAGGCCGCGACGTTTTGCATGATGTTGGTATACAGCGCGCCTGACGTGGGCCCGAGGTTGCTGCCGCCGGAGGACGTCGGATCATAACCATTGTTGCCCGCGGCGGAAGGGCGCGGATGAAAATACTTATCGCTCGTAAAATTTTGGCACAGCAATTCCGAGCCGCGTACCGCGCCGGACTTGTCAACCATCAGGCTGCCGTACGCCTGGTGCGGAAACATCACTCGTCCCAGGCCAAAAACCACAAGCGGGTAGGCGCCGCACACGATGACGGCAAAGAAAATTGTCGCTACGATGGAGCGTCCAAATTCAGAGATAATCGTTTTCATAAATTTTCAATCAATTGATGAGGTGCAAGGTGACAATGATGACATCGATGATCTTAATACCGATGAACGGCAGGACGATGCCCCACAGACCATAGATGAGCAGGTTGCGCCGCAGGATTTCCGCCGCGCCCAACGGCCGGAATTTCACTCCGCGCAGCGCCAATGGAATCAGCGCAATGATAATCAGCGCGTTGAAGATGACGGCGCTCAGGATTGCGCTGTTCGGGCTATGCAGTTTCATGATATTCAACGGCCCAATGACCGGAAACGTGACCATCAACATCGCAGGAATGATCGCGAAGTATTTGGCGACGTCGTTCGCAATGCTAAATGTCGTAAGTGAACCGCGCGTAATGAGCAGTTGTTTTCCAATCTCGATAATTTCCAGCAGCTTGGTGGGATTGGAATCCAAATCCACCATGTTGCCGGCTTCTTTGGCGGCTTGTGTGCCGGTGTTCATGGCCACACCGACGTCCGCTTGCGCCAGCGCGGGCGCGTCGTTGGTGCCGTCACCGATCATAGCGATCATTCGTCCGCCCTGTTGCTCGTGACGAATGAGCGCCAACTTGTCCTCGGGCTTGGCTTCGGCCAGAAAATCGTCTACGCCCGCCTCTCGCGCAATGGCCGCGGCCGTCAGTTTATTGTCTCCCGTAATCATCACGGTGCGAATGCCCATCGCGCGAAAACGTTTGAACCGATCTGAAAGGCCGCCTTTGACGATGTCCTTCAAATGCACGACGCCCAAAACGCGCTTGTCCGTGGCCACCACCAGCGGCGTGCCTCCGGAAAGCGAAATCGTTTCCACGAACTGTTCGACTTCCTGCGGCAATTTGCCGCCGGAAAACTGGCGTATGGAATTCGCCGCGCCTTTGCGGATTAATTCACCGTCCCAATTGACGCCGCTCATGCGCGTCTGTGCCGTGAAGGGAATGAATTGCGCGTTGGACATTTCGTGGATGCTTCGGGCGCGAATGCCAAATTGTTTCGCCAGCACAACGATGCTGCGGCCCTCGGGCGTCTCGTCCGCCAGCGACGCGAGTTGGGCGGCATCGGCCAGTTCCTGTTCGGTCACATCCGGCGCCGGCATAAACGCCGTCGCCTGACGGTTCCCCATGGTAATGGTGCCGGTTTTATCGAGCAGTAACACGTCGACGTCACCGGCCGCTTCCACGGCGCGTCCGCTCATAGCCAGGACGTTCTTTTGCAGCAAACGATCCATGCCGGCGATGCCAATCGCACTGAGCAATCCGCCGATGGTGGTAGGAATCAAACAAACGAGCAATGAAACCAGGACAGCATTGGAAAACGCCACATGGGCGTAGATCCCATACGGTTTCAAAGTCACTACCGCCAGCAGAAAAACCACCGTAAGCGCGGAGAGCAAAATCGTCAGCGCGATTTCGTTCGGCGTCTTTTGGCGCCTGGCGCCTTCCACCAGTGAAATCATACGGTCGAGGAACCCTTCGCCCGGATTGGCCGTGATGCGGATTTTAATTTCATCGGAGAGCACCCGCGTGCCGCCAGTCACGGCGCTGCGGTCACCGCCGCATTCCCGGATGACAGGCGCGGATTCGCCGGTGATGGCTGATTCGTCCACCGTGGCCGCGCCGGTAATAATTTCACCATCCGCCGGAATCAACTCTGTGGCCCGAACCACTACCACGTCGTCTTTGCGAAGCGAATCGGCATCCACCACCGTAATTCTTTCTTCTTTGCCGTTGCCGACAACTTTATTGGCATTGGTGCGTGTGCGCGTGGCGCGAAGGGCCTTGGCCTGTGCTTTGCCGCGACCTTCGGCAACAGCTTCCGCGAAGTTGGCGAACAGCACTGTGAACCAAAGCCAGATGGCGATTTGCAGCACAAATGGCGTTTGCCCGGGCGACCGGAAAACATCCACCGTCGTGATGGCTGCGCCCACCATGGTCACAAACATGACCGGGTTTTTAATCATCAGCCGAGGGTCCAATTTCTTGAACGCATCGCCGATAGCGGGCCAGATAATTTTTGAATCAAATATGGAAACAGATTTTGTGGCCATAAAATTAATACAAAGTTCCTTTGAGCATCAGAAAGTGTTCGACGATGGGGCCCAGCGCGAGCGCGGGCAGAAACGTGAGCGCGCCCACCAGGAGCACCGTGCCCACCAGCAGGATAACAAAAGTGGTCCCGCTGACCGGGAACGTGCCCGCGCTGGCAGGGACAATCTTTTTCTTTGCCAGCGAGCCGGCCAGTGCCAGTAACGGTATGATCATCCCGAACCGCCCCAGCAACATGTCGATACCCAGCGTCGTATCATATTGGGGAGCGTTGGCAGTGAGTCCGGCAAAAGCACTGCCGTTGTTGCCTGCGCAGGAGGTATAGGCATACAGAATCTCGCTAAACCCGTGCGGGCCTGCGTTATTTAATCCCGCCAACCCCCACGGCCTTACACAGGCCCACGCCGTAAAACCAAGAATGATAAATGCCAGTATGACGAATGCCAGCAGCGTCATTTTGACGTCGTATGACTCAATTTTCTTGCCAAGGTATTCCGGCGTGCGCCCCACCATCAGCCCGGCGATAAATACCGCGATGATGACGAAGATCAACATGCCGCAAAGCCCCGCGCCGACCCCGCCGAAAATGACTTCGCCGGTCTGGATGTTAAACATGGGCACGAGCCCTCCGAGCGGAGTGAACGAGTCGTGCGCCGAATTGACCGCTCCGCATGAGGCGTCCGTTGTGACCGTGGCAAAAAGAGCCGAATCGAAAATGCCGAAACGCACTTCTTTGCCTTCCATATTCCCGCCCGCCGCGGCCACGCCCAAATGCTGGTGAATTGGATTGCCATTCGCTTCCGACCACCAGCAAAGCAAGACACCGCCAAGAAACATGATAAACATGGCCGTCCATACCGACCATCCGTGCTTTTGATTTTTGGTTTCCCGGCCCAGGTGATAGGTCAGCGCGCTGCCGATCGCCAAAATTGAGAGCATCTGCAAAAAGTTTGAGAGCGGCGTGGGATTCTCAAACGGATCTGCGGAGTTGGCATTCATGTAACCGCCGCCGTTGGTCCCAAGCATTTTAATGGCCTCCTGGGAGGCGACCGGACCTTGTACGATGGTTTGATTGGTCAACGTCTCGCTCACCATTACCGGGTTGCCGCTGGAATCCTTAACTGGATTGCCGCTGGCGTCGGTCTTTTGCACCTGGACCGTTTGCGGTTCGATGAGCGTGGCGTTGGTGTAGGGCTTGAAATTTTGAATGACACCCTGGGAGACCAGAATCAGCGCATAGACGATGCAAATGGGCAAAAGCAAATAGTAAGTGATACGCGTGAGATCCACCCAAAAATTTCCGATCGTTGGCGAGGCCGCCCGCGCGATGCCTCGCACGAGCGCGGCTGCCACGGCGATGCCCGCCGCTGCGGATAGAAAATTGTGGAATACCAGCGCCACCATTTGCGAAAAATAGGACACGGTGGATTCGCCGCCATAACTCTGCCAATTGGTGTTCGTGACAAAACTGATGGCGGTGTTGAACGCCAGATGCTGTGTCAGCGCCCCAAAACCTTGCGGGTTCAGCGGCAAATGCTGTTGTATCCGGAGGATCGCGTAAGTGAACAGGCAACTGACGAAGCTGAAGATCAGCACGGCAAACGCGTACTGTTTCCATTCCTGTTCTTTGGACGGGTCGACGCGCAGCACCGCGTAGGTCAACTTCTCCAGAGGCCGCAGGACCGGGTCCAGCCACGTGCGACCGTTGGCATCCAGCACGCGATTAATGTAAAGACCGAGCGGCCTGGTGATAAGGACGAGCGCGGCAATGAAGATTGCCAACTCGCCCCATTGATGGGCGTTCATAATTTGTGGACTAACCTCTTTTCAATTTAAATAAACGGCGGCGGATCTATACCGCCAACTCGTTTTTCTCTTCCGTGCGGATGCGCACCGCCTGCTCGATGGAAGAAACAAAAACTTTGCCGTCGCCGATTTTACCGGTCTTCGCGGCTTTGATGATCGCGTGGACCGCCGTGTCCGTCTGGTTGTCGGCGACGACCACTTCGATTTTTATCTTCGGCAGGAAGTCCACGGTATATTCGCTGCCGCGGTAGATTTCAGTGTGGCCTTTTTGGCGGCCGAAACCTTTGACCTCGCTCACGGTCATCCCCTCGATGCCCGCTTCGCCGAGCGCGTCTTTGACTTCCTCCAACTTGAACGGTTTGATGATGGCTTCAATTTTTTTCATGTTCAAATGCGTTAGAATTTTTCCGGGCGCACCATGGCAAAAAGCAAGTAAGCGCACAGAGCGGCGGAGATAATTCCCAGGATGACGTTTTCGGTATGCATAGACAGGTCAAAGTTTTTCACAGCCCGCGACATAAAGCGTCATGGCCATGAACCCCCCAAATATTAATCCAATAAACAGTACGTCCAACATATATTGACTACGGCGTTCATGCTCTTAACACGACGCGCCACATTTAATTTACATTGGGGTGAACTTAATTGCCACGGACTTCGTGGCACAGAGGCTCGCCCTTCCAAACGCCTGCGAGATTAGCTGTCGGGCTCGGCCTTGAAAGTGGCCTTGAAACCGGTTACCCGGCCTCGCTCGCCCCGTCCTCAATTGCTTGAGGAGTTTGGGTCTCCCGCACCCGGCTTCAGGAAGGAAACCGGATCTCGGCTGCAACAACAGAAGTAAACCATAACCGTTGCCGATTGTCAAGACCATCAAAAGCCCCATTTTTATCGTTAAACCAACGAACCTAATCCGCGAAAGTAGAAAAATGCAGAAGAGACGCATCAAAATCGAAAATTGTCGGCAAGATCGCCTGACCAGTTTCGTATAGGCCAATGATTACGCGGCCAGAAGCGCCGCAAAACCAAAAGGAAAAATTTATGTCTAAATTGTTTCTGCCTCATTTCAGTCCGCATGCGTGCCTGGGTTTCTCTCACGAAGCCCGCTTTAACGGCCTCGTGTTCCTGGTTATCCTCGCCGTGGCCGTCAGCGTTACCGTCTTTGCCCTTTCCAAACCCAAGTAATTCGCCGTGCCGAAATCTTGCGCCAAGCAGGATCCTCAACAACCTCGCCGCAACGAACGTTGTTGAGTGCGTCTCCGTTTCAACGCTTTTACCTGTCAACAATTCAACGCCTTAAGGCTGGCTCGGCATCAAATCGTCAGCATTCGCCGGCAACGGCGGGTACGGTTCGTGAGGGTTTTTCTGATAAAAATAGGCGACGGATGAATAATCCGCCTCCACTTCATCCTGGTTGCCGTGCTCGATCGTCACACGGATATTTTTGTGAAAGGGAATCGCATCTTCGATGTGCCAGCGGTACGTTGAGACGCGTGAATTTTTGTCGTCTTTGATCGTGCAGCCGTGATACGGCGCGGAAAATGGGCCGTGGTCAAAGTACCAGCCGCCTCCAAAATAATCTTCCGTTCCTGTGCCGTTGATTTGCGGGACAGCTTCCGGATGATGCCAGCCGGCCGGTGTCGGCGGATTTGGATTCGGCTGATCCACGTAAATCATTTCGTCCCCTTCCAAAAAGGCGAGCTTGTTTTTATTCATGTGCAAGCCCTGCATGAACAGGGCTACGCCCGCGTAATATCCTTCGCCTTTTGCGTCCATGATCGTGTAATTGCGCGTCGGCGATGTTGGATTCTCGCGTCTCCAGCACGCGTGAAATTCGAGCACGTCTTTTGGCATGGAACGATACGTGGTGTAATCGACGTTGTAATAGAACGAGTGGATCGCCTCACTGGATCGGTTTTCCAGAGTCCATCGGGCGTGCGTGTGGAACGGCATGGGCCAGTAACTATTATACCCGCCGCTGTCTTCGTCCATGGGAACGGACCGGTAATCCCGCGTTTCGCCGAAGCCGACGCCAAAGAAATCACCAATTGGGCATTCCACACTCGGATTGGTTTCATTGTCCCAATACATCTGTAAAATGACCTGACGCATGGATTGGACATTTCGGGGCGATATCGTCACCCAAAACCGATGGATTTCTCCCGCGCCATCCTGGTCCAAAAGCGTGATTGTTTTGCCCGGCGGCACGGGAATAAAATCCCGGTTGCCCCCCGTGCGGTCCCAGGAGCCGGCGTGCATGGCCGTTCCCGGATGCGGCAGCGTTAACGATGCCAGCGGAGAAACGGCCGAAGAAGCCTCGTCGCCGGGATAACAGCATTTGCAGCCGGTAAGCACGACCAACGCGGCAGCAGCCGCCCAAAAGGATTTGGTATTAAGCATAAAAAATTAAAACCGTAACCACGACCGCCAATCAAGAATTAAGTTTCACAATTTCGAATTTATACTCCCACCGCATATATTTGAATAGTTGGATCTTATGATGGTTGAGGGCCAAACCGTTGAATGTCCACCGCGGCAAAATGTCCCAATGCTTCAACTACTTGTCCCCTAATGGCCTTGCCACATTGCGTCGATGCCATACAATACGCATTCGATTCGGAAATGAATCAGGAAATAAAGATTCTCTATCTCGAGGATGATCCCGCGGATGCGATGCGCGTGGAAGAGAAACTGCGCGAACGCGGTTTGTCTTTCGAACTGCAACGCGCGGACACGCGGGAAGCTTTTCTGGCCGGCCTCGAATGGCGGCCGGACGTTATTCTTTCCGATCACGGCCTGCCTGCGTTTAACGGCTTGACGGCTTTCGAAGCCACGCGTGAAAAATGCCCGGGCACTCCTTTTATTTTCGTGACCAACGCCCTGACACGGGAAATGGAAATTGAAAAACTTCTGGGCGGCGTGGCCGATTATGTGCGGAAGGACGAACTGGATTACCTCGATGCGGCCTTGCGCCACGCCCTGCGCGAAGCCAAAGAAGCCCGCACACGCAAACAGCGCCTCAAGGAATTTTTCGAAGATCCAGGCAGCGACGACAAAGCCCTCCTGCCGATTTGCTCGAGCTGCAAAAAAATCCGGAACAAAGAGGATGAATGGCAGCCTTTGGAAATCTATTTCCTGGAAAACTTTAACATTCGTTTCACCCACGGTATTTGTCCTCATTGCGCGCCGGCATACTTTTCCCGCACCAAAGAAGATTGAAACGAGCCGGAATTCTCCGACCCGTCTATTTCGAATTTTTCAAGATCATCTTTTGAACGGCGGCCTTTTGTTCCGGGGTCGTGGCATAGGGGAGCACCTCGGAAACATCGACAGGCTGCTGGCCGTTATTGGCCGCCATATAGACCTTCATCACTTGGCTCAATTGAGATTCAGTTTCCGTCGTTAAGAAATCCACAGCTCCGGAGCCATCCGCGCCGACAACGTTGCGGTTATCAAAAATTTCATCCACCGCCGCTTTTTCTGTGATGATACCCAGGGACCCGACGCCTACGTTGGGGACCGTTGACGGGGAGGTAATCTCCCATCGGTCGAGAATGTCCTGGTCCACTGGCGACGCGAAATATGATTGCAATTGCGAGAGATCCGTTGGGAATTGCTGGTTATTGGCTTGCAGGTACTTGCCGAGTGCGTCGTGTAACATGCTGGCGAACTTGCCCTGCGCTATAGCGCGTAGCGATGCCAGTGCCTTGCGATAATCCATATCGGAATCAAGGGCGCAATTTGCCGCGCTGAGCCAGTCCTGGTCAGTCAGGAATTGCATCTCCGGAATGCGGGCGTCCGGCGTCTCCGCCAGTCGTTGCTTGAGCCGGTTTACTTTATCCATCAACGTTTTTGCGGCGGCGGCGGTGGGGTCATCTTGTTGGTTTTCCAGCCGCGTTACTTCCCCGCGCAACCGCAAAAGTTCTGTTTCGTTTGAGTTGGCCTCCAGGTGCGCATTTTCGGCGAGCAGGCCGGCCAATTGATTGGTGGCGTCGTCCCGTTCCCCTTGCAGTTCCTGGATCCGGGCAGCCAGCGGCGATTGCTGGCGCTGGAGCGTTTCGATTTGGCTGCGCAGTTGGGCGCTCTGGTGCGCCGCGTAAATGCCGGTTCCGGCGACGGCGGCGAGCGCCGCGACGATAATGCTTTTCTGAATAGTGGTCATGGCAATGGTTTTAGTTGCGGTAATGAAGGTTGAAGTTTGAACGGCGATTCCGGCCATGGCCGCGGCAGAAATAGTCGCGGCCAGTCCGATGGGCGCCGATTGCACGGCATTGGCTGAAATCAAAGCGGCCAGCCCGCCAACTCCAATGGCCAGCCGGCGTTTAGAAAAAAATTCACGCAGACGTTCCACGGCACGACTGACGCGCTTTTGCGCCGCCTCTTCGCTCGTGCCGAGCAGGGCCGCCATTTCGCGCGCGGACTTGCGCTCAAAAAAGCGGAGCATGAGCGCGTCGCGGTCCGCTTCCTCCAGTTCACCCAGCGCAGCGTCCAGATGCGGCGAAATCATTTCCCAGGTGGCATCCGGTTCGTTTCCGAGTAATTCATTCATGGCAGCGGCCTCCTGTTCACGAGTGTGGCGTCGAACTTCCGAACGGACGGTATTGGCGGCAATATTTTGCGCCGTGCGATGCAGCCAGCCGGACAGGATCGGACGATCGGCCAACTGGCGAGCACTTTGCGCCAGCGCAATAAACACCCCCTGCGTCACGTCCTCCGCCAGGTGCGTGTCCCGAACCATGCGCAAAGCCGCCGAATAGACAAGATCAACGTACCGGCGCGCCAGTTCGGCAAACGCCGCCTCTGATTTGCACCCGGCAAAATCACGCAATAGCTCCTGGTCTGTCACATTGTTCACTCATTGAATAGTACCCACTGAAGCTAAAAACGGACAAGGAAAGCGCGTATTGAACAGAGAGACGCCTGGGGAACTCCACCGTTTCAACAATTTAACATTTCACCGTTTCAACGAGCATTTCTTCCCGGCCGTAAATCCTCGACCAAAATAGCCCAACGCTCATGGTCTTTCCAGCGGCCGCACACTTTCACGAAACGGCGCGAAAAACCTTCGCGCAGAAGTCCGCAACTTTTCGCCAGGGCAATCGAACGCCGGTTATCGGGCTGGATATTGGCTTCCACACGATGGAGTTTGAGCTTTTGAAAAGCGTATTTCAGGACGAGCGCCAATCCCTCGCGCATCAGCCCTTTTCCCGCATGCGGCAAAAACGCATAATAGCCGGCAGCTGCACATTGAAAGTGCCCGTGGACCACGTTGTTCAAGTTGATGACGCCCACAAGTTCTCCCGTCGCGCGGAGAACGACAAAAAAACGATAGTTTTGGCCGGTCGAACTGCTTTTGAGATATTTCTCAAACACCGCGCGCGTCATGGCCTTGGAATTGACCCAGTTTCGGTGCAATGAACGGCTCCGGCGGACTGCGGCACTGAATGCGTCGTAATCATCCCCGCTCAGTTGCCGAATGATGACGCGATTTGTGATTTTGCGATTCAACTTCTGCTTTCTACGAAATGCGCCCTGCAAGCGTTTCGATTTCATTAGACGTTAGAAACATGCGCGACGGGAAACAAGTTTTTCCCGGAAATCTCCTTCCGATGCGTAGCAGCGGACATGAGTCCGCTCTGACTGTTTCGCGAAATA
>DASXFM010000092.1:0-10830 GCA_036489615.1 Verrucomicrobiia bacterium
TCACACTGCCGGGGAGAACTTCGGGTCGATAAATGCCGCTGATACCCGATGAACCGTCATTCACCACAGCCGCGCCGATAGGCTCTGTCGAGATTGCCGGCGAATTCATGAGGTAATAAATGACCGGATTGGCACTGCCAATAGCGCTGGAATAGGCGGCGGCTGTGCCGGTTTCACCAAGAGTGTAATGATTGGTGATCACGGCGGGACTCAGGGCGTTGGTATAGACGGCAAACTCATCAATGTAACCTTTCATGGAATCATGAAATGGAGCGCCTCCGCCAACACCGTTGTCAATGGCGAGAGGAGTCCAGGAATCCGGCGCATAATTTCCGGCCTGGGCCGCACTTCCCACAGCGGCCCCATTTATCCATAAAGTTATATTTGTGCCATCGTCGGTAAGAACTGTGTGATACCACGTATTCGCCGAAATACCGGTGTTATAGCTTATCAGCGTAAGCAGGTCGCTGCCGCTGGCGCCATTATACGAATATACGACCCAGCCCACATTGCCCCAGTGCAATCGAATGCCCGAATAGTTCGGCCCTCCGTTTAGCCCGGACGCTCCGGCCTGGCCCCAGATATCCGCCTGCTTGTTGCCACTGGCGTCGCCATTCATCCAGCACTCCACGGAAAACGGCGGGTTCAGAGTGGACAAAGGCGAAGTATGAGGAACCACCAGGCCGTTGGTGAAACCACCAGTTGAAGCCGCGCTCGAAGCTTGCGTGAAATGCACCGCCGTTTCCGAAGAATCGTTTACAATGCAGCCCGGCTGTCCATGCACGATCGGCGTATTGTTCAGAGTCTCCCAATCGCCGTAAAATCCCGTGCCCAGCGTGCCCAGCGTGCCGTAGTTGGTTTCAATATCGCCGTGCGGGCTGGCTTCGACTTCGTGCATCGGCCAATAACCGGCAGGTTGAAGACCGGTCACGGCTTGATAATAGGCCGGTTGGGCGACTGCTGCCGTTACTTGTATAAAAACCCCCGCTGCCACCAGCACCGCATTGAATGATTTAAGTTTCATATTTTGCGTTACGGTTTGAATTTTTTAATTCAGGTTCGCTTAACTCAGGATGCCGTTTGATGGAAAATCCAAACCATGACCGGCCAGTCCCCGGGCCGACCCGGGCATTCCGGGCAAAGCTTTTCCCGGCAATTCATGGCTGGTGGTGGAAATTCGATGCTATCACTTTATACGCGCGTCATGGCTAATTCTATGGCCCATTTAGGCCATCCCCGCTCCTGTCTTTGAGCCTTGATTGGGGGTTGAACGTGACTTAAGTTCGCCTCGTGAACCTTGCCGCAATCCGTCTGTGCCTCACAGTGCCGTTGGCAGGATTGATTTGGGCAACGACCATTTTTCCCTCGCAAGCTTCGACAAATGAGCGATGGTTTACCCGTGTCTGGCAGTCCGACGACGGTCTGCTGAACGACAATATCAGCGCGATTGTTCAGGGTCGGGACGGTTATTTATGGATCGTGACACCGGTCAGCCTCATGCGATTTGACGGGACCCGCTTCGACACATTTCCGGTGAAGGATTTTACCGGTTCAATCGAGCCGCATAATATTCGCACGATCTTTTGCGGCAGCACCGGGACACTTTGGATCGTCCCAAATCTCGGAAAGATGGTGGGATTGAATCCGGATTTTTCAGTGGCTCCAATGCCCAGGGAGGGCCTGGCCAAAGGCGCGCCCTGGGCGCTCGCGGAAACGAAAGACGGCTCATTATGGCTCGGTTATTCCAGCGCGATCTATCGAATCAAGGACGGGCGTTTGACCCGCTTTGCCGCACGGGAAGGAGTGCCGGCGGACGGTCCTCCACTTTTGGCGAGCGACGGAGCGGGGAACCTGTGGATGGCCAAAGGAAACCGAATCTGCCTGTTTGATTCGAAACGGTTTCGACAAATCGCCAGCACGGGCGGCGTGGAATGCCTCGCTGCAAGCCACACCAATGCCGTCTGGTTTGTCGCTCATAGACATCTCTTCAGATGTGATACAGAAGGCGCACCCCACGACTTCGGAGCATTTCCAAATTCCACGGCCACCACCGTCGAAGCGCTGCTGGAGGACCATACCGGCGCAGTTTGGGCCGGCACGGATGGAAGCGGGCTGTTCCGTTTTGCCGGTTCAGATTTTGAAAGAATCGAGACGTCTCATTCCTCGATCCTGAGTTTGATGGAAGACGGTGAGGGCAACATTTGGGTGGGAACCGGCGGCGGCGGGCTGGACCGAATATCAGTCAGCGCGGTGCGACTCGAGGTCGTGGAACGCAACGGCGTCTTGTCTCAACTTCAGTCTATTTGCCAGGACACCAATGGCATGTTGTGGGGCGCAACTCTGGACCGGATGCTCGCAGCCCAAATCAACGGCAAATGGACGCAGGCCTTTACCAATGCTCCTTTTGCCGGAACCGTTCGTTGTGTGGCCGCCCGTCCCGACGGCGGGATTTGGATCGGCACACAAAACGGGAAGGTTTGGGCTCTGGCCAACGAGAATTATGCCGTTTGCGACCCGGGAGAGACCACCAGCGGCCCCGTTTTCGCGCTGGTTCCCGCTGCTTCCGGTGATCTTTGGATCCTCCATCGTAATGCCCTGCAATGCCTGCATGACGGTCAGGCGCGATCGGTCATTCCGCCGACCTATGCCCCACGGTTTTCCGCCATTGCGGCGGATGCGGCGGGAAATCTTTGGCTTGGCGCAACCGGGATGCTCCTGAAGTTTGACGGAACCAATTTCACTGATGAATCGTCCCTCGTACCCATTTCGAATCGTACAATTTGCTGTCTCTACGCCGCATCCGACGGCAGCCTCTGGATCAGTTGCGGTGGGCTTGGTTTATTGCGCCTCAAAGACGGCCAACCTGGCCGGGTTGGGACTGAACAGGGGCTCTTCAGCAATTATATTTCCCAAATCGCCGCGGACGAAAACGGCTGGTTTTGGTTCGGATCCGATTTGGGCGTGTTCAAAGTCCGACAAAAGGAATTGGAAGCGGCGATGGCGAACCAGAGAATCCGATTGCATCCAATCGCGTATGGACAAAATGAAGGCCTGTCCAGTTTGGAAGCCATATTCAGCACCGCTTCGCCGTATGTCCTGCCGCTGGCAATCCACCCCCATGGCGGCCAGGTGTGGTTGCTTATGCACACGGGTGTTGTGGCGGCTGACCCAAACGTCCTGCCCGAAAATTCAGGACCCCCGTCGATTTTGTTAACCAAAATTGCCATGGACGGCCAAGTCATTGCTTCTTACGGCAATGTCGCGCCCACCCAAACAGTCGCCAATCTGAAAACCCTGGACGGCTCGCTGCATTTGCCTGCGGGATACCGCCATTTGGAGTTTGATTTCACTGCGTTTCACTTCAGCGACCCGGAAAATATCCATTTCCGTTATCAATTGGCCGGATTCGACAATGGCTGGATCGATTCGGGAACCGGTCGATACGCGACCTATTCGCGCTTGCCCGCCGGAGATTATCAATTCCACGTTGAGGCCTGCATCGGGGACGGGCCCTGGAGCGAAACGCCGCTCCAATTGGCCTTCACTGTGGCCCCGTTTTTTTGGCAAACGTGGTGGTTTCGCACCGCGGCCGTGGTCCTTTTGAGCGGGTTGCTGGCTATGATCGTACGTTATATTTCGTTCCGGCAATTGCGCCTGAAATTGCGCTCTCTCGAACAACAGGCCGCCATCGAACGGGAACGGGGACGCATTGCACGGGACATCCATGATGATCTGGGGAATCGCCTGACCAAAATCGAATTGCTCACGGGCCTGGCGCAACTGGACCGGCACGCACCGGATAGAACTGTCGGCCATATTCAACAGATCTCATCCACGGCACGGCAGGCCACCGACGCACTCGATGAGATTGTCTGGGCAATTAATCCCCAGAACGACACCTTGCCGCACCTGGTCAATTACCTTGGACAATTTACCGTCGAGTTCCTGCGCACAGCCGGTGTCGGATATCGGATCGATTTGCCCGACTTCCCGCCGGCCGAGCCGGTCTCCGCCGAGGTACGTCACAATCTTTTTCTCGTCGTCAAGGAATCGCTCAATAATATTGTCTGCCATGCCCGCGCTTCGGACGTTTCTCTGGCTATCGCCGTCACCGGGAAATTGATCCATGTTGCCATTGAAGATAACGGCCGCGGTTTCGACCAATCTGTCCAGGACAACGGCGGGAACGGCTTGAAAAATATGCGACAACGAATGACCGAAATCGGCGGAGAATTTCGAATCAACACCGCTCCGGCCGCCGGAACGCGAGTCTTGTTAAATTGCCCGTGCCTGATCAGGAAATAAAGTAATATGGAAACAGAAAAATCCGCATCATCCATTACCATCGCCATTGTCGAGGACGACAGGGAAACCCGGGCTTGTTTGGTGGAACTATTAAAGAGAGAGCCGCGCATTCAATGCGTCGGCATTTTCCCCACCGGCGAGGGCGCCGTCCGTGACATACCGCTAATCCGGCCCGAAGTTGCCCTGGTGGACATCAACCTTCCGGGAATGAGCGGCATTGAATGCGTAGGCCTTCTCAAAAAACAATTGCCAAATTTACAGGTGCTGGTGCTCACCAAATACGAGGAAAGCGATCTGATCTTTAATTCGCTCCGCGCGGGCGCGAGCGGCTATCTCCTTAAAAAAATGTTCACTGCGGAATTGGTTTCGGCAATTGAACAGGTCCATGCGGGAGGCGCGCCCATGTCCATGCAGATAGCCCGCAAAGTTGTGGACCATTTCCGCCTGCTGAAACAGCCCGCGTCTGAATTGGACAAGCTGACTCCGCGCGAGCAAGAGGTCCTGGCCTTGCTGGCGAAGGGATTTTTCTACAAAGAGATCAGCCACACCCTGGGGATTAGTTTCCACACGTTCCGAAACCATCAGAGGGCGATCTATGAAAAACTACATGTACGGACACGCACCGAAGCCACTCTGAAATATCTAAGCGAGGAACAACATACCGGCAAACACGGCCAGGACGCCGCCTGATTTCAGTCACGCCGGCGCACACCGGCGGAGGCCTACTGCTCCATCACAACGACTGCCGAACGCGCAGGAATATTCAGCGTGCCGTCAGTCGATTGAGCATCGGGCTCTTCGGGTGAGCTCACTACCAGCTTGCTGGAGTGCGGCAAATTTACCTTTGCGATAATTGCTTTGTCGGGCGCCTCGTTAACCACTACCACGGCGCGCTTACCAGTAGAGGCGACAAAAACCGAATAACGAAAGGGGCCGTCGGCATGCACCCTGGCGCCCAATGTATCCTGGAAATCGGCGTTCCAAAGATAATCCTCGTATCGCCGGCGCAGCGCATCAATTTTCTTCCCATAGGCCAGGGTCAATGGAAAGCCAGCTAAATGACCCTTAAAATAATAGGGTTCATAACTGATGATATAACGATCCAACAGACACCGGTTCAACATCTCCCGATCATCAAAACCCGTAACAGCCACCATCAAAGGCGCCTGTGGATCAATATAACGCTCCATCGGTTCCGAATTGCCCTTAATCCGAAAATAGGAAAGCGGGTAATATTGCATCAGCCAATCCTGCGGCGCTTCACCGCAGAAAAGAAAATCCGGGCTGATTCTGTCCGCGGCACCGCGTAACCGGCGAGCCAGCGGTAGATCTCCGGAATAAATATAAGCCGGGGCGGCATATCCGTGATCGGGGGCAAAGTTGTATGCGGCCAATCCATGGCTGAGCACTCCATCCCACAGCCAGCCGGCCGAACCGAGATCCAGGAGCTTGTTGAATTCTTCAAGAACAACCCCCTGATACGCCGGACAAAGAGTATCCATTGCGATCTTATGGTGGTTATTGATTCGGGCCAGTTGAGTCGGAGTAACATAACTGAAGCCGTCCTGCTGATAGGGGATTCCGTAAGGGTCCTTTGCGGCATACTTGTATAATTCATTTTTGTACCAGTCCGAGGTTTCGTCGGCCCAGGCCGGTTTTCCAAACAATATGATTTTCACGCCTTTGGCCTGGATTTGAGCAGTCGCGTCGTGCAATTGTTGCCATGTTCCAAGTCCCGAATCCGGCTCGAGAGCCGGATCACCGCCATCCTGACCACCTCGATTCCATCCAACCAATTGAATGGCGCTGACGCCGTTGCTCGCGCATTCTTCGCCGTAACTCAGGAGATTTGTATAAGGGACAAGGTAATCCTGTTCCGGAGAATTGACCCGTATCTGTTGCCAGGCATTCACATTTTTGATCCAGTCGGGAAGATGCGGCGGTTTGAACCACGTGGCACGCCACTGTTTGTATAAGTCCGCTCCCGCGTGCCAATCGCCTTTGTAACCACGAAGAACGACCGGCATGAGATTTACCGACGAATGCGGACGGGCAAAGACAAAGTGGGTCATCCTGAATTCCAGATGGGCCGGGGCACCGCCGATTTCATCGCTCACCGGGACGGAATTGTTAATCGAGTCAATCACGCCGGGATGTTGTTCAAAGGTGCATTCCATAAGATACGGCGCATCGGGATTATGCCGTTCGATGTAAAGACCTTCGTGCGACGATTGGATCAGGTAGAAAGTCTTTGAGTCCGTCGTCTTCGTCGGAAAATCCACACCCCAATAGCCTTTGTCATTCACGAAATTGGGATAAATCTCGTCAGACGACATGCTGCCGTACCCCTCGCTGCAAACCCGCATCGGCATGTGCCGGCCAGGTGGATTAAGATCTCCGAAATACGGATAATCAACGCTTTCGACGAAAAGTTGAGAATCGTTGATAACCGTTCCATTGAATGTCACTGAGCCATTCGTCAACGTCACAGTCGCAATGAACGTGATCGGCAACGCGCCGCCGTTTTCACTCACTAAATCATTCCATTCAATCCGCACCTGGCAGCCCGACAATTTCTCCACGCTGGCGGCATGCTGCTTTTGTCCCAGGATGGGGTTATACCGGCGGTCCGGCAATGGCGCGAACATGCGCAATGAAACACCTAATTCCGGACGTCGCTCAATGGTCCAGTGAGTGGCTTTGTTTTCAAACCGCGTGAGTGCGCCAGAGTCGCCATCAAACGCGATCAAAAGCGAGCGATCTTCCAAGATCACGTCTCGACCGAACAGGCATGGGGCAATTAAGACAATCATCGCCGGCAATCCGAGGTATAACGTTGCCCGGATAAAGAATTGAAATCGTTTCATAAATTTTGCTCCGTCACAACGGGCCATGTTCCGTTTGCCAAAAGATGCAGGAATCATTTCAAATCTGCTGACGTTTGTGGTCAGAACGACGCAGAAGTGGATACTGACAGACCTAACCCCGGCGCCGGATCCAAACGTATTGCAGGGAAATTCACGTTTCAAACTTAAGTCGCGCGCCACGACCGATCAAGACGGGATCATGGCCCAAATAGGCCATAATGACCCAATCCTTGGCCCAAATAGGCCACTTAAAACTCTTGTTGCCGGTGTGTTTAAATGGCAGGTTGGCGTCCCCGATATCGTTGTGAATACGCTGCACGAAACAATCTTACGATAAATTTGGCAGCCACCTGGCTGAATGACACATGATATTATTTTCGCGCTGTCCAAAATTCATGACGAAATATCTCCAGACAACTGTTTTTACAATTCTCTGCGCGTTGTCTGCGATGCAGGCCTCAGCCCAATTCACCAACCTGACCTGGCGCGGGGCAAACATAGTTCTCAGCGGTTCTTACGGCGGGACCAATCCCGATTACGAGCTAATCACTTCAAGCAACCTTGCCCAGCCGATGACGAACTGGACCATCGCGGCGACCAACTCGTTTCCCGCCGACGGCCGCTTTAGCCTCACCAATCCAGTAACTCCGGGCGTCCGCCAGCAATTCTTCGCCGTTCAGACATTGCCAACTGAAGACGACATCTGGGTCCCGACCTGCGGCGCGTGGCTTGGAATTGTCGTCACCAACGATTCAGCCCAAAATGTTTCGAGTGTCGAAGCTCAAATTGGCCGGCAGAATGACGTCATCCGCATTTATCATACGCCCGGAAGTTGGACGGCATTGACGAGCGCTGAAAAAAATTACCTCAATTCCGGGCGCAGGCTGCTCGAGAGCGTTAAACCCAATTCACAATGGAGCAACGCCGTAGGTGCCGCCAATGGTGGAAGCGCGACTGTGGATTCGCAAATGGCATCGCTGGCGCAATCCATCGCCGCCATCCAGCCGAAAAAGATCATGCTCATCGTCTGGCATGAGCCAGAAAACGACGTGGGCACCGCCGGCACAACGGCCGAATACGTCGCGATGTGGCACAATGTTCAAAATATTTTTCGGGCCAATGGCGCAACCAACGTAATTTGGTGTTGGGACATTCAAAATACCGCTCCCAGGGAATGCTCCTGCTCTGCTTCAGATCGAGCCATGCTTCCGTTGTTATGGCCGGGAAACACAAACGTGGATTGGGTCATGTGGGATCCTTATTGCTCTTCGGAATCCATCACCGACGACGTCGCAAATGGGTACAATTGGCTGATAGCAAATTCCGCCGCTACGAACGATTGGGCAAGCAAGCCTTTTGGCCTGGCTGAATGGGGGGTGGGCATAAACAGCTATTATCCAACAGTGGCCCAGCAGACCAACGGCGTCATTCAGATGTCCAACGCGCTGAATCATTACGACATGTTTCCGCGGTTGAAACTGGTGGAATACTACGATGATCTGGCATCCGCGATTCTTCCGGGCGCCTGGAACACCTACAGCAATTTTGCCAATTCACCTTACGTAAGCCAGCACTGTCCCTGATAATCCGCTCACGGCGAGGAAGCGGATTCGAGCGTTTGAAGAGTTGGCCCCATAACCGTGCCCAGCCGGCAACCGGCGACGTACAGGACTACGCCGAAGCTGAGGACAAAAATCAACGTAATGGCAAATTCCCAAAAATGCTCCGCTTCAAATTTTCGAAGCGATGGCGCGAATCCAATCATGGCAAAGACCGCAGCTACGACTATCACCGCATCCACGCTGGCCCGCTGCCAGTAGCTGCCACCCAGGTGCAGCCACATTCCAAATTCATCAAAGGTCAACCCCATGGCAACGCCGTACAGCAGCGCCGTGATCTCCCCGGGTCGGCCTACCGGCCGTCGAAAGACGCTATAACCGCAAACGGCCGACAACAAAAAGATTCCATAATTCAGGTGGTGCACATGGGTGCTGCCCATGAAAAAATACAGATTCGGCATCGCCTTCGACATGATGAGGAACACGCACACACGCGAAAGCACGAAGGTCAAAATGAAGCCAAACAAAGTCCGCCGCGCCAACATATTTGCGGTCTCGGGAGAGATTGGATGCGTGTTCATGGCACATGCATACTTTATAGGGATTTTTTCAACAAGCCTGTATAAATTCGGCCAAATTTTATAATTGTTGTCCGGTATGAAGACGCTAAAGTTGGGACATTGGATTGAATTATGAAAAAAATTGCCATCTTTGCAGGAATATTTATTGCCATTTGTCTCGTCGTTTTGGCGATTTGTTATTCGATTTTCAAAAGCAGCTATAACAATTTTGTGGCGCTTTCGCAGGCTGCGGACAGCAAATGGGCGCAGGTTGAAAATGATTACCAACGCCGGGCTGACCTGATTCCGAACCTGGTAGCGACCGTTTCCGGCGCGGCGAATTTTGAAAAGTCCACCCTGGTCGAAGTCACCCAGGCCCGGGCGTCCGTGGGCAAAGTCCAAATCAATGCCAATGCCGCTCCCACTGATGCAAATCAGCTGGCGCAATTCGACCAGGCGCAGCAGCAATTATCCTCAGCCCTGTCTCATCTCATGGTCGTCGTCGAGAAATATCCGAACCTGACGGCGACGGAGAATTTTCGGGATCTGCAGGCGCAACTCGAGGGCACCGAGAACCGCATTACCGTATCGCGAATGGATTTTAACCAGGCTGTCCAGGCCTATGATACCGCAATCAAATCATTTCCCGCCGTATTGTTTGCGGGAGCCCTGCATTTTAACGAAAAGCCGTATTTCAGCGCGGCACCCGGAGCCGAGACCGCGCCTAAAGTCCAATTCAATTTTAATGGCAACTCAACCAATTAGTCCTGGCGCCTGAAAACCCGTGAAACGCTGCTGGGCCATTCTGATTTTGCTATTTTGCGCACGCGCATTTGCGGATGAGGTTATTCCGCCGGCGCCGCAACAGTATTTTAACGACTACGCCAATGTGGCTTCGGCTGCCGTAGCATCGCAGCTCAATACGACGCTCGAAGATTTTGAGCGGCAAAGTTCCGACCAAATCCTCGTTGCCATCTATCCAAAGATGCAATCCGATTCATCCATCGAGGACTACACCGTCCGCGTGGCTCGCGCGTGGCAGGTGGGCCAAAAGGACAAAAACAACGGCGCCGTACTTTTTGTTTTTGTCCAGGACCACAAAATGTTTTTGGAAGTCGGCTATGGACTGGAGGGCGTCCTGCCCGACGCACTGTGCAAGCGCATCATCGATGAGCAAATCTCACCGCGATTCCATAGCGGCGATTTTGACGGCGGTTGCACGGCAGGCGTGCAGGCGATTTTGGCCGCAGTCAAAGGAGAATACAAAGGAACGGGCCAGACCGTGGCGCAAAGCCGGCAGCCAAATGACGTCCTGATTTATCATCATCATAACGATTTTAACCCGACTGGGTTCATCGTACTGTTAATCATCATAGTATTCATTGTGATCCGCCTTCGATCGAATAGCGGGGGTTTTATATTCACAAACAGCGGTTGGTCCGGGGGCAGCGGCTGGGGCGGCGGAAGTTGGGGAGGCGGAGGTGGATTCTCCGGCGGTGGCGGAGGGGGAGGATTTTCAGGCGGAGGGGGAAGTTTCGG
>DASXFM010000120.1:0-8520 GCA_036489615.1 Verrucomicrobiia bacterium
CTCCGGCGCCTTCTATGGCGGAAATGGAAACGGCTTTTGCGCGTTGAATATGGGGTCCGATTTTTTCCTGAAGACTCGACCTCATACTTTTTCCACGTCCTTTTTGCCAAGGAGGCCGGAGGGTTTGATCAGCAGAATGAGAATCAGCACGGCGAACGCAATGGCGTTGCGGTAAGTGGACGAGATGTACGCAGAGACGAATGTTTCAACGGTGCCGATGATAAGCCCCCCCAGCGCCGCGCCGGGGAGATTCCCGATACCGCCCAGCACCGCGGCGCAAAAGGCTTTGAGGCCGGGCATGATTCCCATGAGCGGATCTACCGCCGGATAAAGAACGGCAAATAAGATGCCCGCTGCCGCCGCCAGGGCCGAACCCAGCCCGAACGTGAAGGAAATAATGACGTTGATATTAACGCCCATGAGCGCGGCGCCCTCAGGATTAAAGGCCAGGGCGCGCATCGCCATGCCGGTCTTTGTCTTGAGCACGATAAATCGCAAAATGACGAGCAACGCCACCGTAACCGCCAGAACGATAATTTGATTACTGGTCACACGCAGGCCGCCCACACCAAGGGAATATTCAGGAATCAACTTCGGAAATGGCTTTGGCGCGGCGCCAAAAACGAATTGTCCGCCGTATTCGAGAAACAGAGAAATACCGATCGACGTAATCAACACCGCCAGTTTTGGGCTGTATCGCAGGGGCCGATAAGCGAAGCGCTCGATCACGATACCCAGCGCGGCGCATATGACCATCGAAGCGACCATTACCACAAGCGCGCTCCAGATCGATGGTGTCGGTAAAAAGGCCGAGACCCTCGGCGTAACATAATACCCGGCGAACGCTCCAATCATGAAAACGTCGCCATGCGCGAAGTTGATGAAGCGAAGGATGCCATAAACCATCGTGTAGCCCAGGGCGATTAGCGCCAAAATGGAGCCAAACGCGAGGCCGTTGATAAGCTGTTGGAGAAATTCGGTCACTGCGATTTCCAATTTACGATTTGCGATTCACACGTCAGCCGACCATAAATCGTCAATCGCAAAACAAAAAGAGAGAATAAATACTTTGGCCGTAAACTGCAAGGCAGGGCAGCAACCTGCAAAAGGAATATGGGCATCTCAATTTTGTGCCCGCGAAGCCCCAAATCGAAAGCCCCATCGGGCCCATCGGGGCGATATATATGTAGTCCAGGGCCAGCGAGTCTCCGAGCGCAGCCTTGGGTAACATTGCCCAAACGCCAGGCCGCCAGCTGCGACCTGCCCGCCGTAGCCTCTGAGCGAAGGCTGGGAGCCGCGCGAGATTGCAAGTGGCGCTGCCACCGCGAGTTTGATCTGCGGCTAGTGGCCCTTCCTCTTATAAATGACGAATTCCGTCATCGTCCTGGTCGTTTGGCTCTGGTAGAAGCCGGGTTCAGGCATGTTATCAACGCGCGGCGAATCGTGAACGGTCAGGGTAATCGTATCATAATACCGTTTCAGGCTGTCGGGCAACGGAACCGGCGGGAAAAAGAATACATCCGAGACGCTCGCCGGCAAAATCCATTCAGGCAGAGGCTGAAAGGGTGAAGGTGATAAACGGGCATTGACGATCTTTAGGCGGGTGTAAAACATCAATGGAAATTCGGGGTTCGAAGAAACCACTTCATCACCGGGCTTCGCCTCTTTTTGAAAAAAATCCAGCACGTCGGTGAATCGGTCCTGGTAAGGCAACAACGCGCCAAAGACGAAATCTGCCAGGGGCGATCGCAACGGAATTTGCTTCGCAAATGGGTCTGTCCCCACGGAAAACACGTTGCTCAAGCACTGGAGAATCAGTAGCGCCGCAGCCAAAGCCGTCCACCGGACATAGCGGAAAAGCCACACTGCAACCAGAAGGCATGCCGCCGGCAAAACTGGAAGCAAATACCGTAGATATCCGCCAGGCATCACCAGAAGAACCGGAATATAAAGAAACGGCAGCAGAAACAAGTACCATTCGAAATTGAGCCCGGCCGGAGACCTCGTAACGCAGGTTTCCAAACCTGCTATATCGCCGATTTCCAAATCGCCAGATCGCCCGGGCACGGAATCAGCTCGATCGGAACGTTTACCGCACGGCACACGCGAATGCTCCGACGATGTCGAAAAACGCTTCACCAGCCAGCCATAAGCCGGCAACAACACCACGCACCACGGGAAAAAATAAAAATGAAATTGCACCGCATAAAATCGAAGCGTTTTTGTCCACGGATCATGTGGCTCAGCCGAACCCTGCCGCCAGACTTCCGAAAACAAAAGCCACGGCGACGCCATCAGGAAGAGAATGCCCAGAATGGCCAGGAGTGGCAGCACAGACGCTTTTTTCTGGCGGAATAGGTTCCAGGCCAGGACCAGCAACAATGGAACATTGGCGGCGGCGATGGTGTAATTGCAATAAAACTGTAGCAGCAGGCCCGCTAGTATAAGCCAGCAGCCGCTCATCTTTGATCCGGAGCCATCGTTCGCCATGACCAACAACCGTCCGACAATTCCCCCTCTCCCGGGCGAGAGGGCCGGGGTGAGGGTGGTCTCACCATCGCCAAGGGACGAGGTCCTGGTTAACCGGTTCATTGCCAGAATTTGATAAAGCCCGTACAGCAGCAGGATCTCTGCAAAAACGGTAATGGAATAATAGCGACATTGCCGGATGTGCAGTAAAAAGACCTCCGACGTGCCCAGCAACAACATCGCCGCAACGGTGATGCGGTGGGAGCGATAAATTTTCCATGCCGCCGCGGCCAATGCCGCCACCGTGAGCCAGCCAATGAACGCAAACGGCGCACGCCCGGCCCAGGTCGTCTCGCCAAAAACGGCAAAAGATGCAGCCGTTACGTACTCTGGCAGCCACGGCGACCACGTCCAAACTCCATCGCGCGCGTCAAATTGATCGCCGTGCAACGAGATGTGGTTGACGCCATCATCTAGTTTCGGAACGCCGAATTTTACAATGTTTCTGGCCAAAACAGCATTTTCCGCTTCGTCCGACCAAAAAAGTCTCCCGTCCAAATTGCAAAAAGCCAAAAAGAAACCGGCCGTCCCCAAAAGCAGATAGATGCACGCAATGCCAATGACGCGCGGACGAACGCCAATGTTGCCCTCAGTTTTCATTCTTTATCGGTAGGGACGGCGCGCTGCGCCGTCCGCGCCGCGTCTAGCGGCGCAATTCCCGTAGCTGGACATTCTACGGCACATGTTCCGCCCGCTCTACGCGGGCGGAGACATTGCAATGTAATGTCTCCGCCACGCGATGCGTTTTCTTTCAGCTTGTAGATGACAAATGGGGCCATGCTCGCAGCCGTCTGAAGCTCATAGGCTTCCGGCTCGGGAATTGTGTCTGCCGGAGTCGAATTGTGGACCGTCAGCGTGATTTTTTCGTAATGAGATTTCAACGAATCCGGCAATTCATGCTTCTCATTCAGATCGCCGGTCGCGCTTTCAGGCAATATCCAATCGGGCAACGGATGAAACGGGTCGGGCGTCAGCCGTCCGTCAATCACCTTGAGATGAGTATAAAAAGCCAGTGGGAATTCAGGGTCCCACGAGACCACCGTATCACCGGATCGCGCATGGTCGCCAAAAAACTTGAGCAAATCGGTAAGCCGGTCCTCGTAAGGCAACAGTGAGCTGAAAAGAACATCGGCAAATGGTGAACGCACGGGGAATTGTTTCGCGAACGGGTCCGTCGCCACCGCCAGAACGTTGCTCAGGCACTGGATCATCAAAATAACACAGGCAAGCCAGGTCCATTTGATATAACGGAAGAGCCATGCCCCAACCAGCAGACAGGCAACCGGCAGCAGCGGCAACAGATACCGCGAAAACGCCAGCGGCATGACTAAAAGAACCGGGACGTAGAGAATCATGAGGCCAATCAGGTACTTTTCAAAAGGCGCAACTGCTGTCGGAAATCTCGATAATCTTGAAATCTCACTATCACCAGACGAACCAGGGCCTTCGCCCGTCGTTCCAAACCGTCGGCCGACTATTCCCCCTCTCCCGGAGGAGAGGGCCGGGGTGAGGGCGGGCTCTTGATAGCCGAGGCACGAGGCTCTAGCTAAACGGCTCCCGCCAAAGCGCCTAACAAACCAATCACCGATCGGCAGCAAAACAAAACACCACGGGAAAAAGTGAAAATGAAATTGCCATGCATAAAATCGAATGAGATGTACCCAGGTATCGTGCCCTTCCGCCGAACTCTGCCGCCAGGTCTTAGCAAACAATAGCCAGGGCACGGCAAGCAGAACGAAAATTCCAAAGCCCAAAAGCAATCGCCGCAATGCGCCGCGATCCTGGCGAGACAATCCAAAAGCCAGAACGACGAGGATCGGGACATTGGCAACAGCACAGGTGTAATTGCAATAAAACTGTAGCAGCAGGCCCGCCAGTATAAGCCAGCAGCCGCTCATCTGTGAACCAGGGACATCGTTCGTCGCCACCAGCAACCGGCCGACCATTCCCCCTCTCCCGGGGGAGAGGGCCGGCGTGAGGGTGGTCTCACCATCGCCGAGGGACGAGACTCCGGTCAGCTGGTTCATTGCCAGAATTTGATAAAGCCCGTACACCAGCAGGATCTCTGCAAAAACGGTTATGGAATAATAACGACATTGCCGGATATGCAGCAAAAAGACTTCCGAAGTGCCTAATAAAAGCATCGCCCCCAAAGCGATCGTGTGGCTCCGATAGATTTGCCAGGCGATAAAGCCCAATGCCATGACCGATAACCAGCCAATGAACGCAAAGGGCGCGCGCCCCGCCCACGTCGTCTCGCCAAAAATGGCAAACGAACCCGCCGTTATATAATCCTGCAGCCACGGCGACCACGTCCAGACGCCGTCACGCGCATCAAATCTGTCCCCATGCAATGAGATATGATTGACCCCATCGTCCACCCTGGGAACGCCGAATTTCAGGACGTTCCGCGCCAGCAGCGCGGTTTCAGCCTCATCGCCCCAGAACGGGCGTCCGTCCAAATTGCAAAACGCGAGAAAGAAAACGAGGGCCGCCAGCGCCAAATACAGGCCCGCAATGCCAATGACTCCGGGCCGGAATGTGGCGCCCGTTTCAATTGGTTTCATTTCGCCGGATAATCTAACGAATGAAAATCCGAACCGGAACCCATTTCCCGCCCTGCTTGGCGCAAAGGTACCAGCCGGATTCATCATTCAGCGAAATCCATCGCTTTTCCTCTTTCCGATAATGCCAGTCTTTGTCTACTTGGTAGAAAATCTGGCGGCCCATCGTCTCAAGAATGTTGCAAATCTCATCATTGTGATAATTCTGAGTGTCTTTGTCGGTGACTCGCGCGTGGGCCATCTCGGAATACAGATGGTTTAGCTCCCGCAATAAGCCGTCCGCGACCGGATCAAGATCGCGAATTACGAGCCCGAGTTTGCGCGCCTCACGCGCCGTGATGGGATACGAATGCGACGGATAATTGTAATTGAGCGCCTGGCTGATTCCGGCGGCTCTTCGCCGATCCTTCATATGATAGCTCAACAATTCGTCGCAAATTCGCACTGATAGTGAGCTGGACCTGTCAAGCGCCCCTATAACCAGGGGATGCAAATACTTATAAACTTCCGGATACGGATTGCCTCCGCCTTTTTGCTCCGTCCACAGCCGCAAAATACGCATCACTTCATCCTGGCTCACGGAAACAAGGTTATTATGATGATCCACTGGAGACAGATCATGTTTCAGCGATGAGTCCACCGCAGTGAGATAGGATGTGGACCCCATATGAATTTCATTGGCGCCCAACGCAATCATCGTGGCCGCTGAAGCGCACTCGAATGGGGCAAGCAGGTAGATTTTGTCGAATCTTTGCCGGAGCAAATGGACAAATCGCAATGCCGCCTCGGGATTGCCTCCGTCAGACTTTAAAAAGAGCGCAACCGTAGGTTGCTTCTCTGTTTTGCCAAGAAGCCTGGACATGGCGATCACATCGTTTTGGCAAATGGAACCGCCGCTGGAGGTCCAATAAACCAAAACTGGAAGCTTGAGCGCCGTCTGCAACGAACCCAAAATCTTTTGAGTTCTTTCCGTTAAAATCGGTGGCTTCTGAATTATTTTCTCTGAATTGCTCATCCTTCTGTTCTCCGTTTTTTTGCCGGGAAGTTTAATTTCTCCGCAGTTCCACGGCGGGCTGCGCAATATCCCGCGCGCGTGATCGAATATTTCGCGGCGCGACGTTCCGATTCCTCGATCCAGCCATGCGCGACATCCATTTCATCATGAAACTCGGGTTCAAAGCGAAGACCAGCCTTTTCCATGACACGCCGCCAAGCCGGGTTGATCGCCATCGTTCGTGCGCATACTTTTTGATAACCCCATTCATTGAAGGCTTGATCGAGCAACACCTTCGAACCCTCAGTGGCAAGCCCGCAGCCCCGGACGTTCCATTGAAACCGATAACCCGGTTCCGTCTCCCCTTCCGAAATTTTATCCGGGCGCGGATGAAACCAGCCGATAAACAAATTGGAGTCCCGCAAACGCACAGCCCAAAAGTCCTGGGCGTCCGTATCCTGAAACTGGCGGAAATATATCCGCTCGGTTTCGAGGAATCCGGCGGGAACACTCATGCCGACCGCGTCTTTATCGCGGTCAAAATATCGGCGATCACTTCGGCCCTCGGCTTGGCGCCAAGGTTGCCCTTGCCGTGGACACGCACACTGATGTTTCCAGCTTCCATGTCGCGCCCGCCGATAACAAGCATTGTATGTACTTTCGCTTTTTCCGCCTCCTGAATCTTGCCGTTGATTTTATTGGATGAATAATCTGATTCGGTGCGGACGAAATCGGCGCGCAGTTCATTGACGATTTGTTTCGCGTGGCTCACAAGTTTTTCGTCGTCACCAATCGTCATCACCCTGACTTGTTCCGGCGCGAGCCACAACGGAAAATTGCCCGCATAGTGCTCGATCAAAAACCCAATGAACCGCTCGTGCGTCCCGAGCGGAGCGCGATGGATGCATAATGGCGTTTTTTCGGAATTGTCACGGTCGCGATAAACGAGCCCGAATTTTTTGGGCACGGCGAAGTCCACCTGGTTGGTCGCAATCGTAAACTCGCGGCCAATCGCACTCCAAACCTGCACATCGATTTTCGGGCCGTAAAATGCCGCTTCATTCGGCACTTCCACGAAATTGATGCCCGAGTTTTTCAACACATCGCGCACCATATTCTCGGTTTGGACCCAGAGTTCAGGTTCATTTACGAATTTCTGGCCAAGCTTGGCCGGATCATGTGTGCTAAAACGCATCTGATATTTTTCCAGTCCGAAGATTTTGAAATATTTCAGATACATCTCATTGACCGCGTTAAATTCATCGGAGAACTGGTCTGCCGTGCAGTAAATATGCGCATCGTTCATGTTCAACGAGCGAACGCGCATCAGCCCAAACAATTCACCGCTTTGCTCGTAGCGATAGCAGCAGCCGTATTCCGCAAGTCGCAATGGCAAATCGCGATAACTGTGCGGCTCCGCCGCAAATATGCGGTGATGGTGCGGACAGTTCATCGCTTTAAGATAATACCGGTCAATATTCGCCTCGGAATCCTGGGACCCTGCTTCCTTCAACTCTATCGGCGGAAACATCGACTCCTGATAAAGGGGAATATGTCCGCTCGTAACATACATCTTCTCCCGGGCGATATGCGGCGTCTTCACCCGCACATAACCCGCGGCAAATTCCGTTTCCTTCGCCAGTTTTTCCAATTCCTCAACGATGGCCGTGCCTTTAGGCAGCCACAGCGCCAGGCCGGGCCCGACATATTCAGTGTCGATGGCAAACAATCCCATCTCCGCGCCAATTTTTCGATGATCCCGCTTTTTCGCCTCTTCAATCATTGTGAAATACGCGTCCAACTCTGTCTTGTTCTTGAACGCGGTGCCGTAGATGCGCTGGAGTTGCGGATTGCGTTCATCGCCTTTGTAATAGGCGCTGGCCACGGTCGTAAGCTTGAATGCGCCGATATTGCCCGTGCGCATCACATGCGGCCCGGCGCACAGGTCAAGGAAATCGCCATTCTTATAATAAGAAATGGCTTCGCCTTCGGGAATGGCTTCCAGGTTGCCGATCTTGAACTTGCTGGGATTGCCCGGACGCTCGCCCAGTCCCCCAAGCCGTCCGCTTTCGGCGTCCTTCAAAGCCTGGTCTCGGGTCACAACGACTTTCTCAAACGGATTATTCGCCTTGATTTCCTTTTTCATCTCCTCCTCGATTTTTGAAAAATCTTCAGGCGAAATGCGGTGCTTCAAGTCGACGTCGTAATAAAATCCGTTCTCGACGGGCGGACCAGCCGCGAATTGCGCGTCCGGCCAAAGGCGAAGAATGGCCGTGGCCATGACATGCGCGGCGGAATGTCGGATGCGCTCCAACTCAGTCATTTTGCCCCGATCATCGAGAGTCTTGCGGTCTTGCATAGTTTAATGTCAAACATGGGAACAGAAATTGGCTCAAAAGACAAGGAAGAGTAAACGTACATTCGCGTGATCAT
>DASXFM010000121.1:0-6368 GCA_036489615.1 Verrucomicrobiia bacterium
GGCGGCGAAATCGCTGTTTGACGCGATGACCTCCGGCATCATTTCCGCCGCTTCGCGCATGACGAAATGAGCCATGAGCCAGATATACCATTCATCGCCCAAATCACTGCCCGGCTTGATCATTTTCGCTTCGGCCAGTTGCAGCCCCTTGACGAACGTGGCGCGGGCGTCATTGGTTTGTTGCAATTGATGCTCGGTCATGGCAAGCATCACCCAGACGGTGACCTGCGGATTCACGTCCCAATTCTCCAAAAAAACTTTGCCCCTCACGCCCTTTTGCAGCCACACTTTAGCATCGGCGAAACGGCCTTGACGATAGGCCAACCATCCCTCGCCAAATTCCACCCCAATTGACCCAATTGAGAAATGCGACTGCGACATTTTAGAGTTCAACATGCTGTCAATCCGGTTTGCCTCTTCCGGGGAGGGCGGCGCGAGCAAACAGTCTATCGCACTAAATCCCGCCGAGCCGGTGATGGTCGTCGTTTCGAATTGCCGAAGAATTTCGCCGCGCCAACGGTCGTAAGCTTGCGGGTTGCCGAGTTGCAAGCTGAGCACAGCCAGGTTCCCGAGCGACCGGATTGACGGTTTCAGTTTGGCCATCTTTGCATAATTGGTCAGCGCCTGCGGCCAGGCTGCCCAACGCGCGTAGTCATTGCCCAATTGGGAGAACAAACCGACCATCTCATCCTGGAGCGGGATTTGATTCAGGATTTGTTCCGCGTCGTCATCATTGCCTTGCGCGAGCAGCACACCGGCCTGGGCGATTTTTTTGCTCCACCCGGCTTGCTGCTCGGCCGCCGCGCGCAAGCGAGCCTGCCCCTGCTCGGCGGCCTCCGCTTTTTGTTCCTCGACGATGGCCTGTTCGCGGGCCGCCAGCGCCTCATGTTTGGCGCGCGTGGCCCGCACCGACTGCAACGCGGTGGCAACGATGCCGAGGCACAGCGCCGCAAATACCGCGGCGGCCGCCATGAACACCAGCTTGTTCCGCCGAAACGCCTTCTGAAACTTGTAAGCCGCGCTTGGCGGCCGCGCGACCACCGGCTCGTTGTTCTGGTGGCGTTTGAGGTCGGCGGCGAGGCCATTGGCCGTGTCGTAACGCCGCGAGCGGTCTTTCTCCAGACATTTCATCACAATCCAATCCAAATCACCTTTGAGCAGGCCGGCCAATTTGGTGGTTTCCACCGAACGCCGCTTCGCCGCCGTGGTCAGCTCCTCGCCGTGCAGCGTCGCGAGCTTGGTGCTGGGCCGCGCAGGTTCTTTTTCGCGGATGAGCTTGCGCATGGCATCAATGCCCATGGACATCAACTCTTTCCCATCAAACGGCGTGCTGCCCGCCAGCAGTTCGTAAAGCAACACGCCCAGGCTGTAGATGTCGCTGCGCGTATCAATGTCCAGCCCGCTCATCTCGGCCTGCTCCGGACTCATATACGCCGGTGTGCCGACAAACTGATGCAACTGCGTGTAGACCGTCGCGTCGGTGAGTCTTCCTTCTGTGGCTTTCGCGATGCCGAAATCAATCACCTTCGGCACCGGCACGCCATCGTGGAGCGTGACGAGGATGTTCGAGGGTTTGATGTCGCGATGGATGATGCCCTTTTGATGCGCGTGCTGAATGGCGTGACAGACCTTGACGAAGAGATCGAGTCGCTCCCTGGTGGAGCACTGCGCCTGATCGCAGTAATCGGTGATCCTGATGCCGCGCACAAGCTCCATCACGAAGAAAGGCCGGCCGGTTTCGGTGGCGCCGGCATCCAGCACTTTGGCGATGTTCGGATGATCCATCATTGCCAATGCCTGTCGTTCGGCCTCGAATCGCGCCACCACCTGCCTGGTGTCCATGCCCAGCTTGATGACCTTCAGCGCCACACGCCGCCGCACCGGCTCGGTCTGTTCGGCGACATAGACCACGCCGCAGCCGCCTTCACCGACGCGTTCCAGAATCTTGTAGCGCCCAATCTTCTGGCCGATGGATTCGTCCGGTGCCTCTTCGAGGTCAAGCTTGACGGTGGCCTTGGCGGCGGGCGCGTGCGCCGGAATCAATTCATCCGGCGTGTCATGCGCGGCGAGCAGGGCTTCGAGCCGCTGGCGCAGAACGGAATCGCCGTCGCACACGACGTCCAGAAATGCCGGGCGTTTGTCCGCCGGCTTAGTCAGCGCCAGGGCGAACAAAGCTTCTTCATGGTTGGGAGGGGTCGGCATGTCTGATGGGGTTTTGTTCATCTGATCTTACATGCGCATTTCACCGGCCAAAAGTATGAATAAATCTTTCACCTCCTTTTGGGCGCATCCACACATTGTTCTTACGTCGGTGGTGGCAGGGACGGCGCGCTGCGCCGTCGCCGCCCGTAGAGCGGGCGGAATCCCGCAATGCGGGACGGTCCAACGTCCGACCCCATTCGTCGCGCCGCTAAACGCGGCGCGGACAGCGCAGCGCGCCGTCCCTACCAGGAACAGTGCTAAGATGCGCCCCATACTTTTGGCCGCCCGATTGCGCATGTAGCCGGAATTCGGGCGCACCTGGGACGCGCATCCACCCAAAGGCCAGGAGGAGCTAAACCGTCAATGCGACGGTGCGCGCATCTCCACCGCGAGCCACGCGCGGGAGTAGGCCCACCATTGCTTTGCTGTCGGCACGGCGATGCCGAGCGCCGACGCTGCTTCCGCGAAATTCATGCCGACGAAGTAACGCAACTTCACCAGTTCGGCTTTGCGGGAATCAATCGTGGCAAATTTTTCCAGCGCCTCGTTGATGCGCAGCAACGCATCGTCATCGCCTGCCGGTGACGGGATTTCGATTTGGTCTACATCCAATGGCTGGACTCCGCCACCCCGTTTTGCGGCCAGACGCCGGCGGGCGCGTTCAACAAGAATGCGGCGCATCGCTTCCGCCGCCGCTCCAAAGAAATGTCCGCGATTCTGGAACTGTGCCTCACCATCTGTGCCCGCGAGCCGGAGCCACGCTTCATGGACCAGCGCAGTCGGCTGCAAAGTGTGACCGGGAGATTCCACTGCCATCTTGTGGGCGGCAAGACGGCGAAGCTCATCATAAACCAGCGGGAGCAATTCTTTGGTGGCTTTGGGGTCGCCTCGCTGCGCGCGGTCCAAGATTCGGGTGACTTCGCTCAATGAAACAGAGGTTACCCGGGGAGAATTTCTATTCAAGCCGGCTTTTCTTCGCCTCCCCTTCGCATACATCGCGGTCTTCGCGCGACCATCGTCCCACTATTGCAAAAATAATTCTCCCCTCAGTGCAAAGTGCAATGACGGGCAACTGGAAATGCGCTTTGATATCATCGCGAATGTGATGCGGGCTGGAATGAAGCGGGTCCTTTGGGTCGAGAACGATTGGCACGGTTTCGGCTAAAGCTATGGAAACAAGTTGAGGTGACAGACTAGTGAACAACGATTGGAGTTAAATTATGAGCATTTCCACCATCCTTTTGATTGTCGTGATTATACTGCTGATCGGGGCGCTACCCGCGTGGCCTTACAGCACCGGTTGGGGATATTATCCCAGTGGCGGACTCGGGCTTGTCGTTGTCATCCTCCTGATTTTACTTTTGTTGGGCAAACGGTAATGGTGCACCGCGCCAGGGAACAGAGCCGCGCCCGCCCGCCCCGCGTAGCTTCTGATCGAAGGTGGGTGAGGGAGCGGGAAGGACGACCGAACGCACTGAAGGGGTACGGCCTTTCAAATAGAGCCGGAGATTCCTTGGTAGCCTCGCGCGACGGCAGAACTGCCGGTTCTGCGCGCGTCCCCGCGCGCAATTCCTAAATGCCGTTTACACCCTCAAAACCCGCAAATTCCCCAATAGAATCAAGCCAATCGACCATATTTTGCAGCCCCGTTTACACGTTTACTTACATACACACAAAGAATGTGTAAGCGACCCATCTGCGGATACCCAGGCTCCGCCTTAAAATCCGAACCACACCTTCGCGCACTTCGTGGCCTTCGCGCGACCATCTCCCCAGCCTTATCAATTCCTCCTCGCTTTACGCATCCACCGTCACAGGCTCGGTCGCCCTGGCCTGGCACATCAAGATGATATTCTTCGCTTTCTCATCATTCGTAAGTGCGTCCTGGGTATCCATTGTGACCTGACCGCGGAGCAATCGCGTCTTGCACCGACCGCAAATGCCCGAACGGCATTCGTAATCAATATTCACGCCCGCTTCTTCCGCAATTTCCAACAACACTTTGTTCGGCGCAATCGCCAAAGATTTTCCCGAACGCGCGAGAGTCAACACTGGCTCACCATCATCCGGGTCCGGGCTCGTTTCAATCAGTGTTTGGTGTTCGGCCTTTAGGTTGTCCGCTCCGCCTTCCGCCCGCTTCGCGGCAATAAATTCCTCCGATTTTATTTTTTCCGCCGGCACTCCCAACTCCCGCAGCAACTGGATGGTCGGAGCCATCATCGCCTGCGGGCCGCAGATATAAATCGATCGTTCAGCGATGTTCGGAACGCACATTCCCAAAAATGGGCCGGTGACCCGCCCCTTATATCCGCTCCATTCCATTCCGTCAGCCCGGCTCAACGTCACATGTACGCGCACGTTGGAAAATCGCGCCTGCAAATCCGCAAGCTCCTCTCTGAAGATGATATCTGCCGGCGCTTTCGCGCTATAGAGAAAGAAGATGTCGCCTTTCCAATTCCGGTCGGTCAGATCGCGGACAATCGACATCAACGGTGTAATGCCAACGCCGCCGGCGATGAGGACAATGCTGTTCGTTTGCGTTCCATCAAAAATGAAGCGTCCCGCCGGAGCTGAAACGTGGATCATATCCCCTTCGTGGAGCATTTCGTGGAGGTGACGCGAGACGTAGCCGTTTTCCTCGCGCTTGACCGTGATCTCGCAAAAGTCGGTGCGGGTCGGGGGAGAGGAAATGGTGTAGGTACGATTAACCTTCTTCCCATCAATCATCAGTGAAAGAACGAGATATTGCCCGGCCTGATGCTCAAACGGCAGAGGCCCGCCATCCGGCGGGATGAAGCGGAACGTCTGCACATCCGGTGTTTCCCGGGTAATTCTCTCCACTCGTAATGAACTGGACCACAGTTTCGGCTTTGGCTTCGACGCGGCCGTTTGAGCCAGTGTGGTTTGTTTGGGCATCGCTGAGCGATCGGGCAGGCGGCGCGGCAGCGCCGCCCTACCGGTGTCGGTGAGTGTATTCTTTTTCGAAGCCGCCACCCGATAGCCCATTAAAACCGTCAGCACACCGGCGAACGCCAGCGGTTTGCGCACGTCCGCCTTAACCTGCATGTAATAGTGAATGACTCCGGCAATGGCGATGACATAGGTCAAGCGATGCAACGCGTGCCAGCGCTTCGCCCCCAGGCGCCGGATCATCGCATTCGTCGAAGTAAGCGCCAGCGGCACCATGCCCAGCAGGCCAATGCTCCCGATGATCAAGTACTTGCGCCGGACCATCTCGTTCAATGTGCTCTCAATGCTGAACGACCGGTCCAGGGCGAAAAAAGTCAGAAAGTGCAGGCTCGCGTAAAAGAAAGCGTAAAGGCCCAGCGTGCGCCGTGAAAAAATAAGCCAGTTCCAACCCGTCAACTTCCGCAACGGCGTGACCAGCAGCGTCAGCATCAGAAAGATCAGGGCAAGCATCCCAGTGGTTAGGATGGCGAAGTTCACCGGGTTGGCGCCCAATTGATGATGCAGGGCGTCCCAGCCCAGCAACGCTGCCGGCACACCGGCGTTTACCAGCACCAGAAATTTTGCAAATCGAATATCGGAATCGCTCATGGCTATTTTTTCCCAATTCAGAAATTCTTCTGCAGGTCCAGGTCGGAATACATATATCCGACCTGTTCCTCGTAGCCGTTGAACATCAGCGTTTTGCGCCGGCTCGGTTCGCCGATGCGTTGCTCCGTCGCCTGGCTCCAGCGCGGATGGTCCTTATGCGGATTTACGTTGGCGTAGAAACCGTATTCGTCGGGAGCATATTCACTCCACGATGTTTTTGGCTGCTCCGCCGTCAATTTGATTTTGACGATGGATTTGATGCCTTTGAAACCGTACTTCCACGGCACGACCAGCCGGATCGGCGCGCCGTCCTGCGGCGGCAAAGCTTTTCCATAAAGCCCGCTGGCGAGGAGGGCCAGCGGATGCATCGCTTCATCCAATCGCAAGCCTTCCACATAAGGCCAATTCAGCACGTCCGTTTTCTGGCCCGGCATGCGCGAGGAATCCTCCAGCGTCTCAAACGCCACATACTTCGCATCACTCGTCGGCTCGACGACCTCGAGCAGTTTGGACAACGAAAAACCCGCCCATGGTACCACCATGGACCACGCTTCCACGCAACGCATCCGGTAAACGCGTTCTTCGGGAGGGGCAATTTTTAGAATATC
>DASXFM010000143.1:0-8813 GCA_036489615.1 Verrucomicrobiia bacterium
CGTTCGCTTTTTTGATTGGGGTTTTGGCTGCCACATCCAGTTTACACGCGGCGGACATTACCGGGACCATCACGCTCACGGGTACACCGCCGGCGGAGTCTCCTTACGCGCCTTTGATGAATGATGCTATTTGCGGACCACTCTACAAGGAGACGCCAACAACGCATTTTTATGTCGTCGGCCCAAAGGGCGAGTTTGGTGATGTGATAGTTTCCCTGAAAGATGCCAGTGGCAATGAGATTACCGGCAAATCCTCCGGCGCGAGCGCGCCAGCCGCCGTCCTTGATCAAAAAGGCTGCCTCTATACTCCGCAGATTATAGCGATTCAGACCGGCCAAAAGCTCACCGTCAAAAATTCCGACCCCTGCGTCCACAATGTTCATATTACTTCCAAAGCCGGCAATACCGAGCACAACGACGTGCAAATGCCCAACGGCCCGGATTTGAGCTATACATTTGACAAGCCCGAAATGTTCATGAAATTTCAATGTGACGTTCATGCATGGATGTTCGCGTGGGTAAGCCTGTTCGATAGTCCGTACTTTTCGGTTAGCGGCACCGATGGCAAGTTTGTTATCAAGGATGTTCCGCCCGGGAAATACACGATCGTGGCCGACCATCGCAAATTAGGCGAACAAACACAGACCGTCGAAGTCACCGATAAAGATGTGACCGTAGATTTTACGTTTCACGTTAAATAAACAAGGGGGAACAAGGTTGGTTGCCAAGGTTTCCGATGAACAACACTGAAATCAATCGCCTGTTGCGCTGGTTCGCGGCACTGACAGCTATCGCCACATTTCTTCTGCTGGCGGCGGGCGGATTGGTGACCAGCCATGAAGCCGGCATGTCTGTGCCCGACTGGCCAAACAGTTATGGTTATAACATGTTTTTGTTCCCGCCGTCGAAATGGATTGGCGGCATCTTTTACGAGCACACTCACCGCCTTTGGGCTTCGGTCGTGGGCTTGATGACCACTATTCTGGCCGTTTGGTTGTGGTTGAAAGACTCGCGCAAATGGATGAAGTGGCTGGGTGTCGCCGCATTTCTTCTCGTCATTGCGCAAGGTGTTCTGGGCGGTTTGCGCGTCGTATTGAACATGGACAACCTCGGGGCCATTCACGGAATCGTCGGCCAGTCTTTCTTCGTCTTGATGTGTGCTATCGCCCTGTTTACGAGTGAATTTTGGCGAAAAATGGTGGCAGCCGAGAAATTGAACGTGCCCGCCAGTCTGCGAGCGCTGGTGTTGATCGCAACGGTTCTCATTTTCTGCCAATTGGTCCTCGGCGCGACTATGCGCGCGCAGCACGCCGGACTGTCCATTAACACGTTTCCTTCCGCTTACGGCAAACTCTGGCCCGACACAAGTTCCGATGCAGTCGCGCAATATAATGCCCGACGCATTGAGATCACCAACGTCAACCCGATCACCGCTTTTCAGGTTATTTTGCAAATGGTTCACCGCGTGGTCGCCGTGGCCGTTTTTGTGTTTGTCGTCCTCTGCGCGGTGCAAGCCTGGCGGAAACTCGGCCGAAGTGACTTTCTTACGAAATCCGCCCTCTTTTGGCTTGGCCTCATTATCTTCCAGATTGGACTGGGTGCGGCCACCATTTTGACCAACAAGGCGGCGGACGTCGCCACGGCCCATTTGCTCGGCGGCGCGCTTTCGCTCGTGACAGGCGCGCTGTGGTGCATTATTTCTTTTGCCCGGTCAGCTGAGCAGCCGGCGACGCAAACCGAATCGTTCGGCGCATTTGGGACTTTTGCAGCGAACAAATAATGAAAGATATCTCCGTTGAAATTGCACGCAATGCCGCGTCCGAAAAGGGCTGGACGAGCGTTTTCGCCGACCTCGTCAAGGCGCGGCTCACGACCCTGGTCCTGCTGACCACGGCCGTTGGGTTTTATCTGGGCTGGCGCGGCAATATGAATTGGGTATTGTTGCTCAACACGCTCGCCGGCACGGGGCTCGTGGCCGCTGGAGCATCCGCCCTGAACCAATATCTCGAACGGGACTACGACGCGAAGATGTTGCGCACGCAAAACCGTCCCCTGCCCTCGGGACGTTTGCAGCCAAATACGGTCGCGATCATGGGCGGTGTCAGCTCGGTAGCGGGGTTAATTTACCTGGCACTGGGGACCAATCTTTTGACCAGCGTCCTCGGCGCAGTGACCCTGGTGAGCTATGTATTCATTTACACTCCCTTGAAACGCGTCACCTGGCTCAACACCGCCATCGGCGCCATCCCCGGCGCGTTGCCTCCGCTCATGGGCTGGACTGCGGCGCGAAACGAATTGAGCGGCGAAGGCTGGGCTTTATTCGCCATTCTCGCGTTCTGGCAACTTCCGCATTTCTTTGCCATCGCGTGGATTTATCGCGACCAATACGCAAAAGCCGGATTTGTCATGCTGCCAAACGTGGATTCCGACGGCAAATCCACCGGCCAACAAACGGTCAGCAATGCTTTGGCACTGTTTATCGTAAGCCTGTGTCCGTTTCTGTTCCGAATGACGGGAACCCTCTATCTGGCGGGCGCGATCATTTTGGGTGTGATGTTTCTGTTTTACTCGATTAGATTTTCGCGCCAACTGACCCTGCCGCGCGCGCGGCATTTGTTTTTGGCATCAATTCTTTATTTGCCGTTATTGCTCACGCTCATGGTTTTTGACAAAGTGAAATAAGTTATGGACGCACACGTTGAACAGTTTCCGCCATACCGGGAGCATGACACCCACGCCCATGCTCATGATGACCACGGCCATGAGCACCACGACCCGGGCTTCTGGGCCAAATACATTTTCTCCACAGACCACAAGGTCATCGGCATCCAATACGGCATCACCGCCCTTTCCTTTCTATTTTTTGGGCTGATGCTCATGTTGCTGATGCGCTGGCAAATCGCGCATCCGGGCAAGCCCGTTCCCTTTTTCGGTCATGTGCTGGAATTACTTTTTGCGCACCCGGGAATGCCCAATCCTGCGGCCGGCGGCATTATCTCGCCCGACCTTTACAATTCCTTCGGCGCGATGCACGGGACCATCATGGTCTTTCTGGGAATCGTGCCGCTCGCGTTCGCCGCGTTTGGCAATTACGTGGTACCGTTGATGATCGGCGCGCCGGACATGGTTTTCCCGCGCGTTAACATGGCCAGTTACCAGGCCTATTTTCTCGGCGGACTGGTGATGTTTGTCAGCTTTTTCATTCCCGGCGGCGCAGCGCAGGCGGGGTGGACTTCCTATTCCCCGCTGGCCACCAGCATCCCGACGCACGGACAACTATTTTGGATCATCGGTATGATCCTCCTCATTTCATCGTCGCTCCTGGGCGCGGTTAATTTCATCGGCACCATTATTCAATTGCGCGCGCCGGGCATGACCTGGATGCGGCTGCCGTGGTTTGTCTGGACGCAATTTATCACGGCGTTCCTGCTGTTGCTCGCGTTTCCGCCCCTTGAAGCGGCGGCCGTCATGCAATTAATGGACAACGTTGCGCACACCAGTTTCTTTTTGCCGACGGGCCTTGCTGTTGGCGGGCACCTGGCAAACGTCAGTGGCGGCGGCAGCCCCCTGCTCTGGCAGCATTTGTTCTGGTTCCTGGGCCATCCGGAAGTGTACGTCCTGATCCTGCCGGCAATGGGTATTGTCTGCGAAATCATTGCCAACAACACGCGCAAGCCCATTTGGGGCTATAAATCCCTCGTCTATGCCGTGCTGAGCATTGGCTTCCTTTCGATGATCGTCTGGGCGCACCATATGTATATGACCGGAATGGGGACCGTGATTTCCGCCTTCTTCCAGGCGACAACGATGATTATTTCGATCCCGTCCGTAATCATTTTGACGTGCCTGTTCATTTCTCTTTGGGGCGGTTCAATCCGTATCAACACACCGATGCTTTTTGCGCTGGCCTTCCTGCCGATGTTCGGCATTGGCGGTTTGACGGGCCTTCCGCTCGGTTTCAACGTCAGCGACGTCCACTTGCATGACACCTACTACGTGATCGCGCACTTCCATTATGTCGTCGCGCCGGGGACGATCTTTGGATTGTTCGCCGGTGTTTATTATTGGTATCCCAAGATGACGGGACGCAAGATGAACGAATTCTGGGGAAGCATCCATTTCTGGTGTTCACTCATCTTTATGAACCTCGTGTTCATGCCCATGTTTTCACAGGGCATGGCCGGCATGTTGCGGCGCATGGCTGATGGTGGGGCCAATTATTCGGCCGCCGTAAACAGCCATGCCGGCGGAGACGTCATCGGCGGATTAAGTCCCTTTATCATGTCGCTTCACACGCCCATTCTGTGGGCGGCCGTTTGCCTGGGAATCGCGCAAATTCCCTTCATCATCAATTTCTTCTGGAGCATCAGCCACGGCGAAAAAGTAGGCGACAACCCGTGGCAATCCACGACCCTGGAATGGCAAACGCCCACTCCGCCGCCGCACGGAAATTTTGACCACGCGCCTCACGTTTATCGCGGCCCGTACGAATACAGCGTCCCCGGCCATCCCACCGATTTCACTCCGCAGAATGAGCCGGAAGTTTCCACGCCTGCGTCGCCCAAAATCCCAACCACCGCTCATTAATTTTTCATGGAAATACCATACACAGTCGAAGCAAGGCCGGATACCGGTCTCTACAACGCCAAAGTCGGGATCTGGCTCTTTTTGGCGTCTGAAGTGATGTTGTTCGGCGGCCTTTTTTCCGCCTACATCCTGCTGCGCGTGGGGGCCGAACCGGGCACATGGCCGCACGGCTGGCAGGATGTGACGCTGGGCACCATCGAGACTGTCATCCTGGCGCTTTCAGCGATCACGACATTAATGGCATGGGTCGCCTGCAAAGTCCGCGAGTTTGGCAAATTTAAGTTCTTCCATGGTTGCACACTGGTGCTGGCGCTGGCGTTCCTGTGCATCCACGTGTCTGAATACTACGACGATCTTACCCACTACGAAATCCATCTCAACAACGGTCAAATTGCCGACGGACACATGCTGGAAAACAACCCCAGTCAAGATCACGTGGTCATCGATGGCCGGTACGTGAGCAACGAACTGGATCTGGATGATTTGCGTGCCCAAAAGAACATCCCGGAGGATAAAATTACCATCCCGCGGTCACAGATCGCTTCGATGGAGAGCTACGGCCCGTGGCACAACGACTACATGGCGCTCGATTTCACGATGACCGGCCTGCACGCGCTCCACGTTCTCGCCGGCAGCATCGTGATTGGTTACCTTTGGGGACCGGGCCGCAAATTGTGGAAGAAGGACCCCGAACGCTTCACTAATCGCGTCGAAGTTTCCGGGCTGTTTTGGCATTTCGTTGACCTGGTTTGGATATTCCTGTTCCCCGTCCTGTATTTGACTTGAAAATATGAGCGAACCGCATAATACACCCGCCGCCGGCGCGCCGCAAAGCCACGATCATCCAGTGGATTTCAATAGCTACGTGCGCCGTTGCGCCGCCGTTTTCGTCGCAGCATTGATTGCCCTTGGATTCATGATCTGGGCGTCGTATCTGCCGTCGGCGCATTTTAGCTGGACGGAAAAAGTCGCCATCATCCTTGCCATCGCCAGTGTCAACGGATTTATCGTGGCCGGATTTTTGATGCACTTGCTTTCAGAAAGAAAAATGGTCTATACCATTCTCGGTTTTACGGTTTCGTTTGTGATCGGGCTGGTCGCGCTCACACTCTATGCTATGACCGATTTTCCAAGAAACACCGTGATCCACTGACCATGTCGCTGAAAGCCTTCCATCTTATTTTTGTGACGTCGCTCACGACACTGTCGCTGGGCTTCACCGCGTGGGCTTTCTCTTCCGGGCGCATCATCTTTGGGCTGCTCGGCATAATCGCCGCGGCGCTCGTTGTCGTTTACGGCGTCTATTTTTTGAAAAAGTTGAAGAAAATAAGTTATCTATGAAAGTGATTCGCAACATGGCGCTGGCGGCGGTGCTGGCCGGGTTTTCACCCTCGCCGCTGTTCGCGTGCGCGGCCTGTTTCGGCAAATCCAGCGACCCTCTGGCTCAAGGTATGAACTGGGGCATCTTCACGCTCCTCGCCATCGTCGCGATGATGCTGACGTCCATTGCGACCTTTTTCTTTGTCCTGATTCGCCGCGCAGCCGCCGCGGAAGAACAAAAAACCGCCGAAGAAAATCTGTCAGGGGCCAAAATATGACCGCGTTTAAAGCCTTGTGGGCAAAATTGCTGGGGATGCCGCCTTTGGCATCCTCCAACGGACAGGATGTCGACGATCTGATCATCTACGTACATTGGCTGATGGCCGTGCTGTTTATTGGCTGGATCATTTATTTCGGCTACGTCGTCTGGCGCTTTCACCACAAGCGCAATCCGCGGGCCGATTATCACGGCGTCCGCAATCACGCTTCCAGCTACATCGAAGGGATCGTCGCCATTATCGAAGGCCTCTTGTTGGTTCTCGTAGCGGTCCCCTTGTGGGCCAGGGCCGTGGACAAGTACCCGCCAGCCAACGAGTCCACCGTCGTCCAGGTCGTCGCCCAACAATATGCATGGAACTTCCGCTATCCCGGTCCCGACGGAAAATTCGGCCGGCAGGACATGAGGTTTGTCAGCAATACCAATCTTTTCGGCATTGATCCGGCTGATTCGGACGGCAAGGACGATTTCCAAACGCTCAATGACCTCCGTGTTCCCATAAATAAACCGGTCATTTTGTATGTCAGTTCCAAGGACGTGATTCACTCGCTTAAAATCATTTCCATGCGCGTCTGCCAGGACGCCATACCTGGACTGCGCATTCCTGTCTGGTTCACGCCCACCCAGGTCGGACGTTACCAAATCAATTGCGCCCAGCTCTGCGGGCCTGAGCATTCGGCCATGACCGGGGGCTATCTTACGGTCCTTAGCCAGGCAGACTACGACAAATGGCTCCAGACCCAGATCAAAACCGCGCCTGCAAGTTTTGAATAATTCCATCGCCGCCGGCTGGATCGGGAATGATTTCGTCCACCCGAACCGAGCCAAGCGCGGCCGGCGCTCCATATCCTGGCGACAACGGGCGAACAAGCGGCCCATGGGCCCTGGATAGAAATTTATGGCCGATGCGCCTCAACTGTTGCCGCGCTCGTTGTGGGTTGGAATCATTCTCCTGCTTGGGCTCCTGTGCGTCGCCTGTTTGCTTTCCGTGGCGGAACTCCGGAATCGGCAACCTCCTTTGCCGGTCTATGGCCAAATCGCTGATTTTGCGCTGACAAATGAAGATGGTGTAGCGACCACGCTTGCCGGCTTGACCAATCACGTTTGGGTTGCCGACATCATCTTCACCCGCTGCGCCGGCCCCTGCCCTCGCATGACCGCTCAAATGAAATCCATTCAGGACCGGCTGCCGGCAAACAGCAATGTCCGTCTTGTCACGCTGACAACGGACCCCGATTATGATTCTCCCGCGATCTTAAAACGCTATGGCGGACGCTTCAACGCTGACTTCAACCGCTGGATGTTCCTGACCGGCACAAAAACGCAAATCGCCGGCCTCGCCGCCGATAGTCTCAAGCTGGGTTCCACTTCCATCGCGCAGGCCGATCAAAAAAACGCCGCTGACCTCTTCATTCACACCACTATTTTTGTGCTGATCGACAAACACGCGCGCATGCGAGGCATTTACCAGACCGGCGGCGAAGACGTGGATTGGACAAATAACGTTCGCCCCTCTCTCCTCTCCGCCATCCACAAATTGGAGCGCGCACCGTGAACATTTACGACCTGCCCGCCATCAACGCCTCGCTCAACGGCCTCAGCGCCGCCCTCCTGACCGCCGGGTTCATCTTCATCCGCCAAAAGAAAATCATACTGCACCGCAATTGCATGATTTCGGCCTTTGGCGTTTCCGTGATTTTTCTGATCTGTTACGTCAGTTATCACAGTTACCTGGCCATTGTGCTTCACCGCGGCCCGACCCGTTTTCTGAACCCGTCGTGGTTCCGCCCAATTTACCTGGCCATCCTTCTCACGCATACGATCCTCGCCATGGTCATTGTGCCGATGATTCTGATCACCTTGAACCGCGCCCTGCGCGAACGATTTGAGCTCCATAAAAAAATCGCGCGCTGGACATGGCCGTTGTGGATGTATGTTTCCATCACGGGCGTGGTCGTTTATCTTTTGCTCTACCGGATTTTTCCGCAAAAATGATCCGTATGAGCGCCACCGCAAATGTCGCGATTCATTCGAGCCAATTCCCGGACCAAATCCGCCGCGATTTGCTCAAATCTCTCCGCACGCGCCAAATCGCCCATAAATTTCACTACGACAGCGTCGAGCAAACCCAAAAATGGCTGGCCCTGCATCAACAGTTTTCGCCTTCGCGGAACGATAAAGACTGCCGAGCCATTTACGGGCACAGCTTTGAATCGGCGGTAAAGACAATAAAATCCGAAAGAGTCCACATCGTCGGACTGGGTTGCGGCGGCGGCCAGAAAGACAGCCGCCTGATTCAGGCGCTGAGGCGGCGGGAAACTGAGGTCTTTTATACTCCATGCGACGTCGCCTCTGCGATGGTCCTGACGGCCCGCCAGACCGCCCTGTCCGCTCTTTCTGAAGCCAGGATTTTCCCGTTGGTTTGCGACCTGCAGACGGCAACCGACTTGCCGTCCATTCTGGACTTACGCCGAATTCGCGGCGCGCGCCGCATCATCACGTTCTTCGGCATGATTCCCAATTTTGAACCAAGGGGAATCTTGCCCCGGCTCGCGTCCGTGATTCGCCCCAAAGACATATTGCTCTTCAGCGCCAATCTCGCTCCCGGCAATGACTATGCCGCTGGAAC
>DASXFM010000162.1:0-3153 GCA_036489615.1 Verrucomicrobiia bacterium
GAATTATTGACGTTCCGAACTGCAACCAATATTGCCCCTTTTCCAGATTCATCTATTCTGTGCTTCGACAATATTTTAACCGCCATAACCGCATGCACGCCAAACATCAACCCGGCCAATCAATTAAAGTCAGCTCATTGCCAATTTTTTTTCAGATTCTAAATCTGCTTCTTTTTGTCGCGATCGCCCCGGCCTTTCTGCCTTGCCCGGTTTCCGCCCAATCCGCTCGTCCCTTTTTGCATCCTGATCGGATCAAATATGACAGCCAATGTTTCACTATCGACGGCAAAGATGTTTTCATTTACAGCGGCGCCTTTCATTATTTCCGCTGCCCTAAAGAACTTTGGCATGACCGCTTCCAAAAAATCAAAGACGCCGGCTTCAATACCGTCGAGACCTATGTTCCTTGGAACTGGTGTGAAACACAAATGCCTTCCGATCTTAACGATTTTTCCAAAGTGGATTTAAAAGATTTCGACGACTGGCTTACTATGGCCGAACAATTCGGGTTTTATGTCATCGTTCGCCCCGGTCCTTACATCTGTGCCGAATGGGACACCGGCGGTTATCCGCAATGGCTCCTGACCAAAAGACCGCCAAATCCTTTGCGCAGCCAGGAATGGCTCCGCAGCGATGATCCTGTTTATCTGGCTTGGTGCCGGCATTGGTACGCCGCCGTTTGTCCCGTCATCGCCCGTCATCAAATCACCCGTAAGGCGCCCGGCCAGCCCGGCGTCATCCTCGTGCAGTTGGAAAATGAATATGATTTTCCCGACTTTCCCGACCAAGTGAAAATTAACCAGCTCAAAGCCCTGGCGCACGACGCCCGCGTCGGTGGTATCGACGTCCCGTTTGTTAGTTGTTGGACCCACGTCGTGCGCGGCTCGACCGACCCCGACCTCCGCCAGATTTTTGACTGTTGCAATTTCTATCCCCGCTGGGGCGTGCAGGACACGTTAAAAGACATCGAAAAGCTCCGGCGTGAACAACCCGACGCGCCCCTCGGTACCACGGAATTACAAGGCGGCTGGTTTTCCAATGTTGGCGGCCAATTAAGCCAGGATCAGGACGGCCTCACCGGTTCGCAAATCAACAACCTCACCCTCTTCGCCATCGAAAATGGCGAAACCCTTCTCAACTATTACATGCTTTTTGGTGGCACCAATCCTGACGATTGGGGAGCGCGGGGTATCACGACGACGTATGACTACGCCGCGCCCATCCGCGAGTGGGGCGGGGTAGGGGGCCGATACCAGCGCGTCTGGGCCATCGGCCATATGCTCCAGGAACACGGCGTGAGACTTGCGCGTTCATCCATCGTCAACTGCGACGTGACGACTGCTCAAAATGATGTTGCTGTGGTTGAGCGCCGCGCTCTGGACGGCAGCCGTTACTTTTTTGTCCGCAACTCACAAAACCGTGAACCGCGCCAGGGCAAAGCCACCGTTCGAGAAAAGGACGGCAGTGCTGTTGCCTTCAATTACGATCTGGAGCCCTTCGGCCTCAAAATTCTCTATCTGCCTCCCGGTGTTAACGACCCTCAGTCCGGCGAATGGCTTCCCAAATCCGCGCCACCCATCCAGCGTCCTGCCGCTTTGCCCGCCGCCGTGACCATCACTTCCGCGAGGATGCAGATAGACCCCGGCCCTGCGCATTGGACTCGCCTGAAATCAGGTGAACCGCTCGCGCAGGCAGGTATCTACGACAGCCATTTTATTTTTTATCGCGCAAAAATTTCCAGCGCTTCCGAAACCAACCTCCTGGTCGATTATCCCTCCGGCGACGCTGTTCTGCCTGAAATCAATGGCCAACCGCTTTCATCGGTTGGCGGTAAAAGCGGTCTGCCCGTTTTTGATCTCCCGGCGGGCGCCCACACCGTTCAATTTTTATATGAAAACCACGGCCACGCTAACGGCGGCGACGACATGGAAAACGCCTGCGGCATTACTGCGTTGAGCCTCACTGGTAGTTCCCTTGGGCTGGGCACTCCCATCACCGGCTGGCACATGCATCTTGTCAACGATACCGGCCACCGGCCCGAAGTGAATCCTGATTTTAACGACACCGGCTGGTCGCCCGTGACTGCGGATACTCTCGACGCTAACCAGTTAGCACCCAATCAAGACGCCGTGTTTCGAACCGAAACCGTCCTGACTGCGGCTGATTTGAATACTGCCAAAATGACTTTGAGCTTTGGCCGCATTGATGATGACGGCTGGATTTATGTTAATGGCACGTTGCTTGGCCACACGACTGATTGGCAGCGCCGATATTCCTTTGATGTCACCAAAGCATTGCATCCCGGTCGCAACGTCATCGCCGTCGTTGTCCAAAACGTCGGCGGTAACGGTGGCATCGGCCTGGCCGCCCTGGGCGCCGCGTCAAACAATCAGGCACTGTCATTGAAATCATTTGGCCGCCCCGCCGGCGACGAAAAACAATGGTGGAAGCCGGATCTTAACGACTCCTCCTGGACCTCGATAGCCATCGGTAATTCCAGCAATCCTGCGCCAGTTAGTTCTGTCCTGACCTGGTATCGTATGAATTTCTCCCTCCCATCGCCTCAAACAGGTGTCTGGGTACCGTGGCGGCTGCACCTGGCTGCGAGTGGCAATGGCTTTCTCTACCTCAACGGCCATCCGCTTGGCCGCTATTGGAACGCCGGCCCGCAGCACGACTTTTTCCTGCCCGAATGCTGGCTCCATTTCGGTAATGGCCAATCTAATAACCTTACCTTAAACCTGCGTCCCATTGATGGCAGCAGCGCCATTCAATCGGCCACCGTTGAACCCTATTCAGACTTTGCTGAAATTAAATAAAATCCCTTTTTTGATTAGATTGCCAATGTATGGTGCATCCTTTCATCATCCGTACTGCCAGCCATCGGGCGGTGATTCTCCCTCTCCTTGGGGAGAGAACGGGGGTGGGAGGACTAAACGCAAATACAGACAGCTTGGCTCACTGAATCGGCACGCCATTGTACGTCCAATTGATGTCCGGTTCTGCGGCATCACCAGCCGATGTTCCTTTGTTGGAACAAATATATGTGTACTTGAAATACGCCACATGGCCGTCGGCAAAATTGATGTTCGCCCCGGCGTTGTGGCGCGAGGAAATCTGCGCCGCCCAGCAATGCGTGCAACCAACTTCATT
>DASXFM010000270.1:0-11327 GCA_036489615.1 Verrucomicrobiia bacterium
GGTCAAGTTGCTGGTGGTTTCGATGTACGACGAAGCTCTTTATGCCGACCGCGTGTTACGAGCTGGTGGCGATGGCTATATCATGAAGGAAGAAAGCCCGGAAGAAATCGTCCATGCCATCCGGGACGTTCTCGACGGCCACATTTATGTGAGTGAAGAGGTCATGTCCAGCCAGATGAAATCGCCGTCAAAGCCGGCCAAGTCGGAAGAAAATCTCCTGGACCAATTATCCGACCTCGAGCTCAACGTCCTGGAACTGCTGGGCCGCGGCCAAAATAACGACGAGATCGCCGACAAGCTTGGCTTCCCGGTCAAAGAAATTTCCGATCGCGCCGATGAAATCCGGAAGAAGCTCAAGCTCAAGACCGACAACGCGCTGATTCGCTACGCGGTTTGCTGGGTCGAAACGGGCGTGGTTTAATTTGGCCTCGCTTCTTCGCTTCCGGAGTTTGCATCCTTGCCAAAATTGCCGTATCCGGCAAAATACTACCGGTGGTCAGCTTAGCTCAGTGGTAGAACAACGGTTTTGTAATCCTACAGGTTTTTTGCATTTTGCGTTTGGCTATGATTATACAGATTTGGCTACAAAAACCGTAGCGATTGCCTGCCGCGTTTCTCTTAAAAGCAGGCAATTGCCTGGGCCCGCGCGACCCATGGAGCACAGAAGCAAACTGATTCGGCCAATGACGCCACGAAAGCACATTCGGTGCAAAAGTTCCGGCCATTTTCCGACGAAGCCAAAAACGCCATTCTCAAAGGCAAAAGGAGAACGTTCGCCATTGAGAGCCAGCCAGTTGACTTCAGAACGAAGTCGAGGGAGCATGCGGCAAAAAAAACGCCTTCTAATCGTTTGTCAAAAAACAACGATGAAAACACCCGCGCTTTTCAATTTAGACTCTGGCCACATGCCGTTGAGAGTTCTCTGGATTTTATTGGTGGTCATGGCTGGCCCTGTGTCCTCCGCTATCGCTGCCAGTGGCATGTTTCCCAAGATGCCGCCTGCCACTAACGTCTATGTTTTCAACATTAATCATGACAGCGACGACGCATGGATGACTTCGCGGGCGCTGCAAGGAATGCTCAATCAAACATCTGCTGAAGTCTATCTCATCAATAATCCATGGGATTGGGGCCCGCTAAAGGACTGCGGAAAGGCATATCAGGGATTGCCGCAATTGCAGGGTGAGGATGGTGGACTGCGGACTCTTTTCCAGAAATATCAAAGCCGTGTTAAGAAAATGTTTCTTTACGATCCGGACAAGGATTGGACGTGGTATTTGGCCCTGATGTCCGCCGCGCAACAAAATGGGATCCCCGTTACGGAAACCATAAAAGACGAGCTAGTTTCCGAGTTCGGTTGGAATGGCGACATTGTAGATTTTCGCAACCGGTGGGCCAACCGAATTGAGGCATACGACTGGGCTCTCATTTATTTGATGCCACGTTGCACCGGAAGAGTGGTTTTTGTGGCCTCGAACCATGGCAGCCCCATTACGGATTACGCGGTCGGCAGCAAAGGGTTTATTTTCTGGCTGGATTTTACGAAACCGGATGAACTGGCAGAAGTCCGAAAAATCTTCCAAACGGGACGTTACAGCGTTGGTACATCATTGATGGGTTATGCAAACAATGGGGATGCGGCAAACGAGGTCGCCAATCCATTTGGTATTGGATATGTCGTCAGTGTGCTTTATGCAAACGGGAGTTTTTGGTCAAGCTTCCCTGATAAAACCTACAAGCAACCACTCGGCAAAGCGATTAACGCGGAACCCGGAAAGGTTTATGAGCACATTATGTGGAGCGATGGTGATAATTTGGAAATGGACCAAAATCCGCTCTATAAGTTTTGGCATGATTCCACCCGCGGGACCATTCCCGTTGCTACTGCGTTGGCTCCCACATTGCAGGAATTAAATTCACCCTTGCTCGACTGGTATTATTCAAAGCTCACCACGAATGATGAACTCGTTGCCGGGCCAACGGGTTGCCAATATATCTTCATCCGTGATTTTAACGACAGCTGGTTCACTGCGTGGTGTAATCTCACCCGCATCTGGTGCGCAGGAGCCGGCTTTCATTCCTCTCGTATTTGGATTGCCCCCCATCCAACTCAGAAATACAGCGAATATATGACCCTGTGCGGGTTCGATGGATTGTTCGGGGAAGGGTGGGAAATCAAGGCGGGTTTTCCACCAAAAGTCGACACCTATGGCGCGAATAACGAAGAAGATTTATTCGACGAAATTACGAGAGTAAAACCTGACCCGCAAAAACCCATATTTGCCGGTGTCACCTGTATCGTTGGGGGCTTCTACCAGGGCGATCACTGATATTCAGCAATTAAACGCGTCATTGGTCGCGTTAATGCAGCCTATCCCGGACGTTACGTATTCCTTTTGCCCAAAGACGAATTCGCAACCATCCGCGCCTACTACAATACCGACAAGCCGAACGTTATCGGTTCGCCCGGCAGCACGAATGGGCTGACGCCCGTCTATCAAGGCGATGGACAGTTTACGATGGTTGAACGCGAAGGGCGGCACTGCTGGCTGGTCGCAGCCAGTAAGCCCGGGTCTGCCAATTTTTTTTACGTGGCTGTGCCCGATGCGTTCAGGCCAAAAGTCGGGCAGACATTGGAGATAGACCTCGCCTATTTTGATGAAGGCAATAGCACCGTTGAGCTGAATTACGATTCCACCGATGTTAGCCAGCTATTGGGCGGCGCCTATAAAGTGTGCCCATACGTTCTCCATCGCCAGAATTCAAGGCAATGGAGACTGGCCAGGTTCTACGTCAACGATGCCGGTTTCGGGCATTCGGAAAACAATTCCTCCGACTTCCGGTTCCAAAGCGACGATGATGATTTGTTGATCAGCGGTGTGGAAGCGCAACGGGTTGGCCATTGAATCAAACGGCTTCTATTTGGCAGACATCCGGGAATAAAAAGCGATTCGGTTCCGCGCCGGAATGAAATCGTGGTAAAGTGTGTGACGCGGCGCTTCCGTCACGATGGGTGCTTTTCAATCCATCGCAAATGTATCCCGATGACTACGCCAAAGGCCTTGATCAATTTTTGCAAGATGTGGCTTGTCCCAACCGGCAGGGTGACAAGTCCAAATCTCGAAGGGCTTAAAGCTCATCAAACTTTGGGAGCTTCTTAAGCGAATGCCTTGCCAGTTTTTCGGCCAGGGCGTCCCCTTCCGGATCGTCCTTCAGGTGTTTGACGTCTGGATCCAATACCACGAAGAGATTTCGTGAGTTGCGCTGGCGCTTGACGAGCCAGGTGTCCTCGTCTATCTCCTGGACAGTGACCGCTGAACCAGCGGGACACGTGTCCGGTAGCACCACGCGGCGGTAATCATCGACTTGCCTGGCTTTGAGGTCTGTGGCCATAGGGGAAATATCCCCCTCCAAAGGGAGAAAATTAAGGGACATTTGCCGGGGCTGCTCTTCGTTGGATCCGTTCCCTCCAGGCGATTTTTCAAATCCTCAAGGTATCATTCACTCGCGCCATGCGACTTTTTCACGTCAATAAATTCCGTCACAACATCGGCAACCGGCTTGGCTGCTACGGTCTTGTGACGCGCCTTATCGAAGCGAACCGCCGCTTCCACCGCCTGCAGGTCCGGCACGGTCTTGAGACAATTGGCGATTGTGGCTGTAACAGCGTCCAATGTGACGCCGAACGGTTCGACCCGTTGCACGCGGGCGAAATATCCATTGTCTCAGCGTGCGTAATCGCCCTGCCAGTCGTAATAAGGCCCGCCAGGTCACGGGCCGTCTTTTCAGCGTGGCCAAGTGCATCACGCCATTCCTTGAAGCAAGGGAATTTCCGCTTGCCGTCCGAATCCTTATAGACGACCATGAAATTTCGTGGCGGCTCGGTGTGGCGCGTTTGTGGATTCTGACCTTTGTGTCACCATAGGCGGCAAGATGCGGCCATGAATTGGGCTGTTTGAGGGTGCATGATGTAGCACAAAATGCTGCATATTGTCAGCAGCCAAATTGAAGATTCGGGCGAAATTGGGGTTTTTGCCCTTTATTTTCAACGGTTTTAGCCAGCTTAGCTCAGTGGTAGAGCAACGGTTTTGTAAACCGTCGGTCGTCGGTTCAAATCCGACAGCTGGCTCCATTTTCGACAATCGGCCGGCTGCGCTGCCGGGATTTCCATTTCCAGGCAGGTGAAAAATAATCCAGGGAATCCGCGTTTCAAAGCGATCAAAGCCGGCGAAGCACGCAGCCTACGGCCAGCGTGATGAATTGCCGGTGTGACTGTCGAATACAAATAGATGAACATCTGAACTCAGCCGGCTCATTTAGGGGCGCGCATTCGTCGGGGCCAGGAATAAAATCCGGCTGATATGCAAAAGGAGCCCATACCGGTGTCTATAGGATGAACTGGTTAACATTTTAATTGGATGAATCAACTGAAATCCTTAAATCCGCACCGGCCATGGTAGGAAAATGGCCTGTCCTTCCGCTGTGGGCGGCTTGATCGGCAGCCGGACGTTCACTGTTTTCACGACGCCATGAACGTCTCCGCCCCCTTTATCCGGCGTCCTATCGGGACGAGCCTGCTCACGGCCGCCATTGTGCTGGCGGGCATCGTCGCGTATTTGCAACTCCCCGTGGCGCCGCTGCCCAATGTGGATTTGCCCATCATCGTCGTTGACTCCGACCTGCCCGGCGCCAGCCCCGCGATCATCGCTTCATCGGTTGCCACTCCCCTTGAGCGCCAATTTGGCCATATCGCTGGTTTGACCCAAATGACGTCCCAAAGCACCCTCGGCGCTACCAGCATCGTTCTGCAATTTGATTTGAGCCGGAATATCGATGGCGCCGTCCGCGACGTCCAGGCCGCCATCAACGCCGCCCGCGCCAATCTGCCCTCCAATCTTCCGCGCAATCCATCCTGGTGGAAAGTCAATCCCACCAGCGCCCCCATTTTTATCATCGCCCTGACCTCGGATATCTATGGCCGCGGCCAGATGGATGACGCGGCGGATTCCGTCATTAAGCAGCGACTGCTTCAAATTCAAGGCGTCGGCCAGATCAACATCGGCGGCGGCGCGCTTCATTCGGTGCGCGTGGACGTCAATCCCACTCTCTTGAACAGTTTTGGTTTGAGCCTGGAAGACGTGCGCGCCACGTTGGCCGCCCAAAACGCCAATCTGGCCAAAGGGCAAATTGCCAATAACCATCAGACCGCGGACATCCTCGACAATGACCAATTGTTGAACGCCAACGATTATAAGCCCATCATCCTCACCTACACCAACGGCGCCGCCGTTCGATTGTCGGACATTGCCACCGTCCGGGATTCCATCCAAAACATCCGCGTGGCCGGCTACGTCAACGGCAAGGATTCGGTCCTGCTGGTCATTTTCGCCACGCCGGGGGCAAACATCATCCATACGGTGAACGACATCAAAGGCGCGCTTCCGTTTTTAAAAGCCTCCATACCCAACGGGATGAATCTGACTGTCATGTTCGACCGTTCCACGACCATTCGCTCCTCCGTCAATGCAGTCGAGGGCACCCTTTGCATCGCCATCATCCTGGTCATCCTCGTCGTCTTCATTTTTCTCCGCAACCCGCGCACCCTCCTCGTTCCCGCCGTGGTCGTCCCCACCTGCCTCATCGCGACTTTTGGTGTAATGTATCTCTTCGGTTACAGCCTCGACAACCTGTCCCTGATGGCGCTGGTCGTTTCCACCGGTTTTGTCGTGGACGACGCCATTGTCGTCATCGAAAACATTTCCCGCCACGCCGAAGCGGGCATGGCGCCCCGGGAAGCCGCCCTCAAAGGCGCGCGTGAAGTTAGTTTCACCGTCCTGAGTATCAGCATCTCGCTCGTGGTCGTATTCACTCCGATTTTGCTGATGGGAGGCGTCGTAGGACGTTTTATGCGTGAATTTGCAGTGACCCTCTCCACGGCAATCCTTATTTCTTTGGTCATCTCCCTCACGACCACCCCCATGCTCTGCTCCTACTTGATTCGCTATCGCAGAGAGGAAAAGCATAACTGGTTTTATCGCGCCAGCGAACGGGCCTTCGCCTGGCTGCACGAAAAATACAAACACAGCCTGAATCTCATCCTGCAACACCCGGCCATCACCCTCACGGTTCTGCTGCTCACCATCGTGGCCAACGTCCTTCTTTACATCTACGTTCCCAAGGGCTTTTTCCCCGACCAGGACAATGGCACCGTCTTCGGCCAAATTACCGGTGACGAAAACGCTTCTTATCTGGCCATGCGGAAGGTCTCTCTGCGCCTCAGCGATATTGCCACGAACGATCCCGCCGTCGCGAACGCCATGACCTTCACGGGAGGCAGCGGCCCGGCCAACCACGGTTTCATCTACCTCACTCTAAAACCTTTCAGCGAACGAAAAATCACCTCTGCTCAGGTCATCAACCGGCTCAGTCCCAAATTCGCCGCTGTCCCAGGCGCCAGCGTTTTTCTCCAATCGGGTGGCGGCCAATACCAATACACCATCCAAAGCGAGAACCTGGACGACCTCAACAAATGGGGGCCCATCCTGCTCCAGCATATGCAAAAGTTGGACGGATTTACGGACGTCAATAGTGACCAGGAAAATGAAAACAACGGCCTCCAGGCTTCGGTCGTCTATGACCGCAATACCGCCGCCCGTCTCGGCATTTCCGCGCAACTGATTGACAAAACTATTTACGATGCCTTTGGACAGGAGGAGGTTTCCACCATGTACACTCCCCTCAACCAGTATTATGTCATCATGGAAGTTGAACCGCAGTTTTGGCAGGACCCGCGCGGCCTCAACGAGATTTATCTGCACGCCGCGAATAGTTCCAGCATGATTCCCCTGGGGACCGTTGCGCATTACGTGTTTACCAACGCGCCGCTGGCAGTGAATCACATCGGGCAATTTCCTTCCGTAACCGTTTCTTACAACCTCAGCCCGGGGTTCCCCCTGGGCGACGCCGTTAAGGAAATTGATCAAATGGAACAGAGCCTCGGAATGCCATCGAGCATCCACGGAAGCTCTTTCGGCAATGCCGCCGATTTCCAGTCCTTTCTCGGCAATGAATTATCGGTCGTGTTTGTCGCATTGTTTGCCGTTTATGTCGTGTTGGGCATTCTTTATGAAAGCTATGTCCATCCCGTTACCATTATCTCCACCCTGCCCTCCGCGGGCGTTGGCGCCTTGCTGGCATTGCTGGTCTTCAACACGCAATTCAGCGTCATCGCCCTCATCGGCCTCCTCCTTCTCATCGGAATCGTAAAGAAAAACGCCATCCTGATGGTGGACTTCGCCATTTCCGCCGAGCGGGAACACCACCTCAGTCCGCGCGAGGCCATTTATCAGGCGTGCGTCCTGCGCTTTCGCCCCATTATGATGACCACCGTGGCCGCGATGTTCGGCGCGTTACCACTCGTCATCAGCAATGGCCTTGGCTCAGAACTCCGCCGCCCGCTCGGCATTACGATCGTCGGCGGCCTTATCCTCAGCCAGATGCTCACGCTTTTTACCACGCCGGTAGTTTATCTCTATTTCGACCGCCTTCGCCTTTGGTGGGAGGCCCGTCGCCCCAAACGCAAGGCGGTCCCCACCCTGGTGGAAGTACGAACAGCACCAACCCAAATAATCCATTGAATAAGAATGTGACGCAGTCCATCCTTGAGCGGTGAGCGTTCCCGGCATAGGCCAAACCAAACCCGAATCTAGGCATCCGGCCGCGACATTTGCCGCTCGAACCCTTCCGCTCTTCTTTATTGGATTATGTCTGGCCGTGGGCGCGTTTTATATGTTCCGCGGTTCGGCTTTACCACAACCCGGCGGCAACAGTTACCCGGCCTTAATGTTCATGTCGCAATCCAGGTCGCATCCCGTTCCCATCGACAATCTTCCGCCCCAATGGAAATCGCGCCTGGCTATCTGTTTCCTGACCGCAAAATGGCTCGACTGGGCCGCCCCACAAACGAACGACCAGTTTTTAAACACCTTCGCCGCCTTCCCTGCAACTTTTGTCTTTTGCTTGTTCGTCCTGATGATATTTACGCTGGACCACCCGGCTTTGCCCATGCTGGGAGTCATGGCCGGCCTGGTTTGTAATGCCATGCCCGACCTGCATCCTTACCTCCTCCCCTGGGACATGCCGGCGATGTTCTTTTTTACGGCGGCATTTCTTGCTTATCGGAAAAAATGCTGGGCGATCCTCGCGCTGGTCGTCCTGCCGGGCGCCGTCATCAAAGAAACGGTGCTTTTGGGCGCGTTCTTTTTTCTCGCCGCCCCGTGGAAATGGTGGGTCCGGATTGGAACCATTCTGGCACTCGCGGCAGCGAGTCAGATCATCGTCAAGAGTTTCACTCCAGCCGGCGCTTCTTTGTCCTGGGCGGTCCATCTGGGAAAATTCTGGGATAATCTATATCCGACCACGCTGCTGAAATTGTGGCCTGATATCTTTGCGAACGCGGGCGGCTTGATTTTGCTATTTTGGTGCCTCATTCGGAAACGTGACTGGGTCCTCTCGCTCGTCGTAGTTTTGTTCGTTCTGGGCTTAAAATATACGGAGATCGGCTCCGGCCTTTACATGCCGGGGCGTCCTCCCTATACGGAATTTCGGGACTGGTCCGAACTTTTGCCGCTGTGCTGGATCATGATTAGTGAGATCCTGTTATCACCCGCCCCGGCCAAAGCTGAATTTGCGGCGGGCCAGGTCCGACTCCCGGACAAGAATCGCCTCGTCGCCAGAAAATAAATCCTCCACCGGACTACCACGCCGCGTATTGAGATTGAACGATCCCAATGCAACGCAATTGAACTTCTCGCCTAAAAGCGCCTTTCTCTCTGACACCTGCGCAAAAACAAATAAGCGCCCAAATTCAAATGCAATATCCGCGTTGAAAATTAAAAAGCGACACCCATAAAACTTTTTTCAGGTTGGACCGTATTTGTCCAACCCCCCATGCGAAAATCGTGGCTATGAAAAATCAAAACCAGACCGCCATCAGCCAAAAAAACGAAATTCAAAACCAAACCGTCATCTTTGAGCCTATCGCGCCGCACCCGGAACCGGTGGATGTCGGCGTATTGCTCACGGAAATTGAAACCGCCATCAAAAGGCACGTCGTCTTGAGTAATGCCGCGGCCACGGCCCTGGCGGTTTGGGTCCTCCATACCTACGTGTACGAACTGCGCGACACCGTCGCTTACGTCGCGATTGAATCCCCGGAAAAACGGTGCGGCAAGACCACCCTGCTCTCCGTCCTGGCGGCCATGGCCAATAAGCCTTTGATCGCCTCCAACGTCACCGTCGGCGCGCTGTTCCGCGCCATCGATACCTGCCACCCAACGCTCTTTATTGACGAAGCTGACACGTTTCTTGCCGGCAGCAGCACGATGCGCGGCGTTATCAACTCCGGCAATACCTGGCGCACAGCCTACGTCCTTCGCCTCTCAAAATCGAAAGCCGGGCCGAACCGCGACCGCGAGGGAAACACTACCGATTCCGGCCTGCAGCGGTATAGCTGCTGGTGCCCAAAGGTCATCGCCATGATCGGAAAAGTTCCCGATACCATTGCCGATCGCTCAATCGTCGTCCCAATGGTTCGCAAACTGACGACCGAAACCCGTGCGCCATTGGCGGAACTAAACGCCTCTGTCATCAAAGCCAGGTGTGTGCGATTTGCCGGGGATACCGGAAATACCATCGCCGAATGCGAGAAAATTCGCGGTCAAAACCTGAACGACCGCGCGGCCGATACGTTTGATCCCCTCTACGTCATCGCCCGCCTTGCCGGACCGGACTGGGAGAAAAAGCTCCACACCGCCGCTCTCAGTCTTTCTAATGACGCCAATTCCCGGACCGTCGGGACGGAACTGCTTCTGGCAATTCATGCTATTTTTGCCGTCAGCGGCGAGAAAAGAATGTTTACCCGCGACCTGCTCGAAATTTTGCGCGACGAGGATATCGGCATCACGTCCCTCTCCCTAAACCATCTGTCCCTCGATGAATCCGGAATCTCCGAAATCCTGCGGCCCTACGGAATCAAACCCGCCAATTTGCGAATGGGAAAGCTCGTGAGAAAAGGATACGTCGCCGAGGATTTCACAGATGCCCTCGCCCGCTACGTGCCGACTGTCGATGTCGAAGCACGGATTCAAGAGATGGAACAAAAACGCAAACTTCATCGCGAAGTAAATGCAGAAACCGAAGCAAAAGGAAAAGCCCAGGCCGATTCCGAATCGCATACAGCCTAATGCCGTAGCGCATCACCTCACAAATTCGATGTTGGACGTTCGAGGTTGTAGGCCGGGTGGCCCCACCCGGCGTTCCCCCCGCCATTCGACGTTGAGCGTTGAGCGTTCGATATTTGGCACCTCTTTTGCGTAGCAGCCCCGAAAGCGTTCGGGGCTCTAACTATTTCGCGAAATGATCACGCCCCCGCCAGATTTCCCTCATTCGCTGTCCAGCCTTCAGCGTCGAGCGTCCGATGCTTGTGCAGAGTTTGTAGCGGCCACGTAGCGGCCTGTAGCGGCAAATGTAGCGGGCTAAGTAATTGGTAATCAATGATGTAGCGGCGTAGCGGCCTATACAACTTCTCCCCTTACCACACCTCGAGCTTCCGTTTTGCGTACGGCTGACGTTCAAACGGTCCCGCAGTTGGGTTTGAATCGTTCCTGCGATTGCCAAAATAGTCAGTGGAAATGGAGATGCCCTCGCCATCCGGTTGTTCAAATGCAAGGTCCGGGATAACGGCCTTGCCCAGCAGTTCGCTCGTGACCGGCTCGCACGTTCGTTCCGTCATCCATGCTTTGTCAAATTCCATCCGCAAATAATAATTCCCATGCCTTTGGGAGAGCTTGAACGCAGAGATAAGATGCATTTTCACGAGCCAATTGTTTTTGACCAGCGGATTGTTCTCAAATCGCGCCGGCTTGGCCCCATTTAAATATACATTGCCATTCATCATTACAGGCAATGTCGCTTTATCTAATTGACTCATGTCGGCGCCTCGAACGAAAAGATTATTGTAAAATCGGACGTCGCCGCTTGGATTGTTGTGAAACCCCGCCAGCGCGGTGGAATGCGCCTTGAGGAACGGCGTTTGGCGCGCGTCGAATTGATAAAGCTTCAAAGAGCCGGCGAAAAGATTATGGACAAAGGCCCCTCCCTGGGAATTGAGGCTCACCGCGTTCCTGGAGAGGAATATATTGTTGTCCGCCAGAAACGGACCATGATCCACTTCAAAAAAAATGTCCGACCCGTTGTCGTGAAAGAGATTGCCAGTCACCCGCGTTCCTTGCGCCATCCAATCCAGCCAGATCCCCCGATAACAGTGG
>DASXFM010000035.1:0-5901 GCA_036489615.1 Verrucomicrobiia bacterium
TGGCGCCCTGACGGAAGCCGAAGCGCGCGAATTTAAGGCGAAGATGCGCGCCGATCCCGAATTACAGGAATACGTCTCCCGGTTAAGTATTGCGACCGGTGCCTTCGCCGGCACGGCGCCTATGGCCGAGCCGCCGCCCCAGTTGCGCGCGAAGATTCTCGCGCAAGTTGAGCCGAAACAGAAGATTGTCACGCTGCCCGCTCGCCGGCCCGGTTTGTTGTCATGGTTGCCGTGGGTGTTCGGCGCGGGTGTCGCCGCCGTTTGCCTTGTGTTTTTTGCCCAGAACGGCCAATTGCGCAACACCATCGGCCAACAAGGCCGCCAAATCGATGATCTAAACCAACTGGCGCAATCCCTGGAATCGGCGACCAACAACCTGCAACAAAACCTGCTCGCACTGGAAGAGACCAATCGGCTGGCCAATCTCCGGATTGCCATGCTCAATTCGCTCGTGCCGGATGCGCCAAAAGCTGTCGCTGTTTCACTGTGGGATAATGCAAAACAGCGCGGCGTTTTTGTTGCTCAAAATCTTAAAGCCCTGCCGGCTGATCGCGATTACGAACTGTGGGTCATTGGCGATAATGGAAAACCCGTGGCCTCGGGAGTTTTCCACGTTGACCAAAGCGGGACTGCTCGACTGGATTTCAAGCCTGCTGAAGTCGTCAGCGCCGCGACCGAATTTGCCGTGACGGAAGAAATCAAGGGCGGCGTAAAATCGCCAACTGTCAAAAACATGGTTTTGGCGGGGAAGTGAACCGAATAGATCCTCGCCCTCACGCTCGTCGCACCAAGACGAGCAAATTTCTTAAAGCCGGATAAAAATCTTCCGACGATACAAATATCCCGCCAGCCAGAAAAATAATCCGATACTGACGAGCGAAACGACCACGTCCCCGAATCCCTGGGCAACGTGTGTGTTCAAATATTCCAACACCGGGCCGCCGGCAAGGCGCGCGGCTATTTTACGATAACCCTCGCCGCCGGTCAGGTTGCTTACCATATAAAGCGTAATGGGATTCATCCCCACCCAGACAAATGGGCGGCACCACAGCTGCCATTTCTTTACATCCACAATCCAGTAAAACACCGCGAGCATCATCGCGCTGTAACCGCCCGCCACGAGAACATACGACGACGTCCAGATTTTTTTGACGACGGGAAATTGCATTCCCCAGACAAACCCCAGGACCACCCCGGCGACACCCATAAATATGAGCCAGAACACCTTTCGCTCATCCGGCACGGATTTGTTCATCAAAAACAATCCGGCAAAAATGCCGAGCAGGCCGGTCGCGATGGCCGGAATGGTGCTCAGAATGCCTTCCGGATCCCAAAAGCTGTTATAAAGGCGCCCGCCAAGATGCTCAAAATCAAAGTCATTACATACGTTGTATCCCATATCGTATTTGCCTTTGACCATGTTCGTCGTGGACAGGTACATCTGCCTTGCCGCCGCCATTACCGGGTTGTCTTTGGTGGCGCTGGGATTGTTGGTGTAATCGTTAATGCTGCGAAACTGCGCAGCCAGTTGCGGTTTGCCCTGCTGCTGCGCCAGCGTAGCCAGGACGTCAGGCTGCATTTGAATGTCGCGAATGGGCATGTATTTCATTAGTCCCCAATAACCGAGCAAGAGCGCAGCGGTCACCGCCACCAGGGCGCGAGGCGACAAAAAGCAGAACATCAATCCGCCGAAAAAGTAACAAAGGGCGATCCGATTGAGCACGCCCATCAATCGCAAATCCGGCCACGGATACGAGAAACCGCCCGAATAAATCAACGCCAGCACAAACAACAAAACCGACCGGCGCACGATGCGACTGACCGCCGCGCCCCGCCCTTCCTTCTCAATAATGCGCGTGAGCGAGAAAACCGTCGAAACCCCCATGATGAAAACGAACAGCGGAAAGATCAGGTCGTAAAAGTGCACGCCCTGCCAGTCACAATGGGAAAGTTGGGTGGCGAGAAATTGCGTGGGCGCGCAGTGGCCCAATTTATTCAGCGCCACGACCAGCGCATCCGCGCCGAGAATCCAAAACATGTCGAAGCCGCGAAGAGCATCGAGGGACATGAGCCGTTGCGTTTCCACTGCGCCGGTGCGCGATGCTGGAGCCTGAGCCGTTGGTTTTGGCGCGACAATTTCAGCCATAGGCTTTGCAGCTTTAATTTTTGACTCGAATTTGTCGAGAAAAAACATCCCTCACAATCTCCTCCACAAAACTCGCTTGCGTCTTGGAGTGCGGTGGCCGTGACACCGCTTTAGCCAGGCGTGGGACATCCGGATCGAATAAAGCGGGAACTTCAAAGGCGATGTCCGGCGAAAGCATTCAGCGCTGCCGCCGCACTGCAAGACGCAAGCGTGTTGGCAAACTCAATTCGAGACCCGCCCGCACCAACGCTTTTTCCTTTTGCCTTTTGCCTTTTTCCTTAGTGTGTCTCCGGACGATAAACTATGAAAAACAGCAAATTTGCACGCCGGAGTTTTCTCAAACGCGTTGGGCTTGCCGTGCCGGTTATTTTGAGCAACCCTGCCGCATTCGGAATGAGCAAAACTCCCACGCAAACCAATTTTCACCTGGTCAAACCCCCGCGCCTCCGTCTCGGCGACACCGTCGGAATCGTCGCCCCCGCCAGCCCGGCTGAAGACCCGGAAGATATCGATGACTTCGCGGCCGCGCTCTCGAATCTCGGCTTCAAACCCAAACTGGCGCGAAATGTCCGCAAACGCCTCGGCTATCTGGCAGGCGACGACCAGGCGCGGGCCGATGACCTGATGGCCATGTTCAGTGATCGCGACGTGAAGGGGATTTTTTGTTTGCGCGGCGGTTACGGCTCGGGCCGGCTGCTGGGCATGCTGGATTATCGCCTCATCAAACGGAATGCAAAAGTCTTTGTCGGCTTCAGTGATATTACCTCGCTGCACACCGCCTTTGAAGTGCATGCGCAAATCGTGTCCTTCCACGGGCCGACGCTCAACTCGACCATCACCAGCGCCCGTCCGTCAAAATTTACGCTCGGTTCCCTGATGAAAACCGTCATGGAACCTTCCGTGCCCGGCGGCATTTGCAAAGGCGCGACGCAAAGTCCCATAACGATCTTAAAACGCGGAAAAGCCACCGGCCCGCTCATCGGCGGCAACCTTTCGGTTTTTATTGCATTGATCGGCACGCCGTATCAGCCGCGCTTTAAAGGTTCGATCTTGTTTTTTGAAGACGTTCAGGAGGCGCCGTATCGCTTTGACGGCCGGCTGACGCAATTATTGAACGCGGGGTTGCTGCAGCAAGTAGCGGGCGTGGCGGTGGGCAATAATAAGGACTGCACCGACCCGGACGCCGCAAAATCCCCGGAATATCATCAAACCGTCGAGGATGTGCTCAAGGACCGGTTGCTGCCCCTGGGCGTGCCGGTGGTGAGCGGCCTGCCATTCGGCCACGTCCGTGAAAACGCGACCCTGCCGATGGGCCTCCAGGCTACCTTGGATGGCATAAATGGGGACCTGATTATCAATGAGCCGGCCGTCGTGTAGGGCAGGCGTCCCGCCGGTCCAGGCGGAGTCCCCGCCGCCAGTCTCCAAATAAATCCTGTCAAAAAGACTAACTTTTAGTATAGACATTTCAGCAACTTGAAGCCCTTTGTGTCACAGGCCAAAATCTTCAAATTCCCCAAGAAAATCGGCCCAAGCGGCCCAAATCTGGCTTCGTTTTCCGTTTCTCTGCCTATACCCACTTTTTTTAGAAACCAAGCGTACAAATCCACAAGCATGGGCGAGTTCACGAGCCCCCGTTTGGTGTCCAGCCTTCAGGCTGCCGGGGCGGCGCGTTCCGCCAACCCGCGCCTCGCCAATTGCGCCAATGTCCAATCATACTCCGCCGCCAGTTGCTCGACGACAGTTCGCGATTTCAGTTCAGGCGGCAGCACGTCCCACGTGTAGGTCTCCATTTCCAGGTGCGAACAGGCTTCCGGGTGCCCTTTCAGCCAATCCAGCACGCCGGACAAATGGTCGATGGTATTTTGGAACGGCGGGACCGCTGGAGCGTGAAGGGGTACGTGATAGTGGATGCGCCATTCGGGAAAGCTTGAATTTTGAACGTTCAGTTTCGAATTGAGCGCATCGGGCAGATCGCGGAAGAACTGAATCTCGCCGTTTGCATCGCGCGCGACGACCTGGTGCAAATAGACGTCGTCCGAGAATTTTTTCAGCGCCGCGAGGGCGCCGGGCGTCGCGGATGTCTTGAGCGCGGAACTTAAGTGGATTTTGCTGATTCGGATGCCCGCCTCTTCGAAAGCAGCCAGCGCTGCCCGCGGTTCTTCAAATTCAACCGCAAAATGGCAGCAATCGTAATTGACCCCCAGAAACTCATCCAATCGCGGATCATTCCGGCATTCATCACGCATTTGCACAAAAAAAGAAATGGTCTCGGCGGAGTTTTCGAGAAGGCAAAGCGGTTCGGGTTCAAGCCCAAGGTGCAATTTTTTGCCGTGCTGTTCGGACACATGTGAAACGTGCTCGATACAGCGCCAGAGATTCTCGCGGATGGCCTTTTTTTGGTCGTCCGTTCTGATGAATTGCTTAAAGCCGCCGGGAAGTGTGCTCACGCTGCCCGGCACACCGTCGGGCACGAGTTGAACGAGGAGATCGAAGAGCAGATTGGTGTAATCCAAGCGGTCAGGAGAGGTCCAATCCGGCAGATAAACCTTTTCCTTCACCGGCGCGCCGTGAAATGTGCCGTAAGGAAAACCATTGATGGTGAAGATGTAACAGTCGTTTTTTTCGAGCCACCGTTGAAATTGCAGGAGGGTTTGACCATTTGCCAATTCGGAGGCGGCCCGGCTGCCCAACCGCAATCCAATAGCAAACCGCCGGTCCGGGCAGACCCGTCTACGGACCGCCATAGTGTATTGTTGAAGGGAATCGAAGGTCTCAGGCCAATCGTGTCCGTGGTGGACGTTCGTGCAATAGGCAAGGTGGGCGCCGTGGCGTAGTTCCATGAGCGAAAGATAGCACCGGCGAGCCCCCTAAAAAATGACTAAAAGGGCGTTGACAAAAACGGCGAACATCGTTTATTTTTAGGAACTACAACGGAACAGGACATGTTGAGACGAATTATTATCATCGTAGCGATCGTCGCGGCACTTGCTGCGGTAGGAGTGAATATTGGCGTCCTTCGTCCCAAGATCGTGCAGCTGCAGACCGACCGCGATAGCCAGCGCAGCCAAAAGGAACAGTTCCACACCCAACTGAACAAGACGCAGAACGAACTCAAGATTACCCAGGCGACACTGGACGAGACCAAAAGCAATTTGGCCCAGGCCAAAGCCGATCGGGATATTTTGGCTAAAAAATTAACGGAGGCGAACACCCAGATCGCGGACCTCAACGACAAGCTCAGCAAAACCACAAAGCAGCTTGGCGATACCCAGGACCAATTGGGTGCCTACAAAAATACCGGCCTGACCCCTCCCCAAATCATCGCTTTGGATAAAGAATTAAAAGATACGCAGAACGCTTTGGCTGTGGCCAACCAGGAAAAGGTTGTCCTGAGCCATACGGTCGCCCGCCTGGATAATCAGTTGAAATTATTACTTGTTCAGGATTACGTTGTTCCGTTGCCTGCCGGTTTGAAAGGCACAGTAATGGCGGTGGATCCTAAATGGAGTTTTGTGGTGTTAAATGTTGGCGAAGAACAAGGAGTTTTGCCGAGCGGTGAGTTGCTCGTTAGCCGGGACGGTAAGCTGGTGGCCAAGGTGATTGTCAGCAGCGTACAAAAAGATCGTTGCATCGCCAATTTGGTCCCGGGTTGGCAACTGGGTGATATCGTCGAAGGCGATGAAGTGATTCCGGCCCATCCGGCCACCTAAAATGAAAAAGTCGGCGGTTTATTTGGTTTGGTTGCTATTGCTGGG
>DASXFM010000320.1:0-2340 GCA_036489615.1 Verrucomicrobiia bacterium
TGGGGGTGCAAGCCGCGCTCGCCATCGGATTTTTATCGCAAGCCGGTCCGGCGGCCGCGCAGCAAACCAACGTCCTGGCGAATCCCGGATTTGAGACGGGGAATGCTACCGGCTGGTTTGGCTTCGGTTCGCCGGTGCTGGTGGTGGAGAACACCGTAGTGCATTCAGGCAACTACGCTTGCGCCGTGACCAATCGCACGGGCACCTACATGGGGGCCGCCCAGATGATGGCGAGTGTGCTTCAACCGGGCCAGACTTGTAATGTCTCGGCCTGGGTCATGCTGGACGGCGGCACGAGCCCCCAGACGATGCAGTTGACGATGCAAAAAACTGACGGAAGCGGAACAGGTTACACGGAGATCGCGTCGGGAAGCGTGACAGCGAGTGGCTGGACGCAGCTTTCGGGAACTTATACTTACAATCCTTCCGGCACGGTCACCGCTTTGAATTTCTACATAGAGATGCCCACCGGTACGAACTCATATTATCTTGATGATGTACAATTTAATGCGCCAATCACAGTCAGCAATCCGCCTATCAGCGGAGTCTCCATCGTGGACTGGAATAATGTGCATCAACGTATCGACGGCTTTGGCGCGTCGTCCGCGTGGGATGGCAGTTGGAGCACGGCTGAGGAGCAGTTATTCTTTTCAACAAATAACAGCATCGCTTATCAATCGGCCTCGTATAACGGCATTGGTCTTTCGTTGCTGCGCAATCATATCTATCCTGCCAGCACTAATTTTGCCAATGTCGTTCCCAGCACGACTGAAACAACTGTGATGCAAGCGGCCCAGAGTTATGGGGTCAAGGTTTGGAGCACGCCGTGGACCCCGCCGCCAAGTTTCAAAAGCATCAACGATATTTATGATACCAACACAGCCACTCTGAGCGGCACCAATGGCGGCAGTTTTTTAGGCAGCGGAAATAACATTACTAACTTGAACTATGCCGCTCAACTGGCCAATTACGTGGTGAGCATGAAGAATAACTTTGGCGTCAATATTTATGCTATCTCAGTTCAAAATGAACCGGATGCGAATGTAACCTCTTATGAAGCCTGCCAATGGACGGGCGCCCAAATCCACGATTTTGCCACCAATCTTTTTAATGCGTTGGCAGCCCAGGGAGCAGGTTCCACTAAAATTATTGTTCCAGAAAGTGAAGACTGGTCGGGTGATACGGCGCTATATACGCCCACATTGAGTGATCCCAATGCCGCCGCCGATGTGAGCATCGTCGCCAACCACGATTATGTCCCCAACAACGGCGTAGGCGATCAATCCTCGCCAGCGGCATTGAATGTTTCCGGGAAGGCGCTATGGGAGACGGAAGTCGCGCTGCTTTCCGGCAGTGATAGTAGCATCAATAACGGTGTTTATTATGCCCAGCGGATTTATCAGTACATGACGCAGGCCAACGCCAACGCCTATCATTATTGGTGGCTCCGCTCACTTGCGGCCGGCAACGAAGGGTTGTTAGATAACAGCTTTGCGGTCACCAAACGGCTGTTCGCTTTCGGCCAATACAGCCGGTTTGTGCGGCCGAATTACAATCGTATTAATGCGACGTCCTCCCAGGTTTCTTCGCTTATCAGCGCTTACAAGGATTCTGCCTCGCCCGCCTTTGCCATTGTGGTAGTCAATACCAACGTTGCTACCGGAGTTATCCAAACAATCAACCTGGCAAATTTTACCACGGCTTCGGTTACACCCTGGATTACATCAAGCACGTTGAACCTGGCTCCACAGACGCCGGTGGTGGTCGCCAATGGTTCGTTTACCTACACTATACCTGCGCTGAGTGTTGTGACTTTTGTAGGAGCGGCCAGTACCAGTGTGCCGCCGACGATCGGGAACGTGCCCGATCAAACCGTGAATGCCGGCGTGACGTTATTAGTGACGAACACCGCCAGTGCTTCCGATGTGCCGCCGAATACGCTGTCATTCAGTTCGGCCAATTCGTTCCCGGCGAGCGCGACGGTCAATTCATCCAGCGGCGTCTTTAGCTGGCGCCCGATGGTCAGCCAGGCCAATACGATGAATATCATCCAAGTCCAGGTTACGGACACCGGGACGGGTTTAAGTGCGACCAATAATTTCGAAGTGGTCGTCAATGCCGTGACTAATCCGGTCGTCCGGGGAGTGGGCCTTTCCTCGGGCTTGGTGAGCATGACCGTGAATGGGCCGCAGGGACCGGATTACACCCTGCTCACGTCATCCAACCTGACGAGCTGGCAGGTGTTGCTTAAGACGAATTCTCCGGCTATACCGTTCACGATTTCCGATACGAATTTGAGCCAGCCGGACAGATTTTATAAATTCCAGATCGGGCCGTGAG
>DASXFM010000325.1:0-28324 GCA_036489615.1 Verrucomicrobiia bacterium
TGGTTTGCCAATGCTGCGAATCCCGCCCACAATGGGGCCGCGCAACTGGTGCCACCAACGGTGTAGTCCTGCCCGTCCACGCGCACGTAAATATTCTCCGCGGTCATGGCCACGTCGGGCGTGTTGCGCATCGTCGTCGAACCCTTGTTAGCCGCCATATTGATGTTCGTTTGCCACGAAGGAATCGGATATTGCGTACTGACGCCGCCGCCGCTGCCAATACCGTTTCCCCGATTCCAAACCGTTTCTGAAACCCAATTGCCGGCCGGGCCAGTTGTAGTCAAGGTCGTGCCGCCGACCTCCGTGACGTATGGCGTGTCGCCAGGAAAAGGAATTAAACCCGTATAAGCGTCATAATCCCCCGACGCGCAAAAGAACGATTGGCCCTGTGCCGCCATCTGCTCCCAGATTTGGTCCGCGGCCGATTCCATCGTTCCGCCCGGGATGTACCAGGAACAACTGAATTGCCCAACCTGGGGGTTGGCGGCCATTTGGTTGAGAATGTCCTCAAAGGGAGCACCCCCAGGCGCGATATAAACGACGACTTTGGAAAGATTGGTTCCCATCGAGACGGCCATTTCAATGTCCAGGGCTACTTCAACATCAGCGTTTCCCGGGCTTGTGGGATTGCCACTGGCCCCATCAATCAACTCGTTTTGCAGCGGAATGTTCGGCAACGCCGATGCAGTTTCGTAATAATTGATGTCACTGGCTGAATACCCGTCGAATTCGAGCAACCCGACGCTTTGACCTGAACCGTTCAGCGAAGAATCGGGCACATACGCGGCCCGAAAATCATTTCCCTTGTACGTCCCGCCGGGTCCTGATCCGGCATTGGGCGAAGAGTTTTGACCAGGCACGATCCGCGTTGCCGCCAGATGCGGGCGTGGCAATTCATAGTTGTCCAATCCACTGATGTGCAGGACCGGCACGGATAAATCCAACGTGGGTTCATTCGCAGGCGCGTAAAAAGTCCGATTTTCAGTTGGGTGCTGGTAACTGTTCAGGGTGGTATGCAGGGCGCGTTCGACGTCTCCAACCGAACCTTCCACGTCCACGACCACGCGGTTGGACCACGTTCCGGTCACTCGTAAACCGTGCGCGTTTGCAAATACCACGACCGCCTGATAGTCCTGCTGGCTTGGGCCGAACTGTTCGGTGAATTGTTCGGGTGTCAGATAATGATGATAATTGGAACTAGCTGGATTATAAATTCGAGCAAGCAGGTTTGAAAGTGTGGCCTGGTTCCGTAACGGAAGAGAGATAGCCAAAATCAGACGATTTGTTTCGGCCAGCGGCCTCAACGGCTGGAGTCCTGTCGTTACCGGCAGAACATGGCCCCGCACTGTCTGCAGCCCGGAGCCAAGGACCGATGATGCAAATAGCAATAAGGTTAAAAAGAGAAAGATTCCCACAGGTCGATTCGTTTTCATAGTTGAAACGGAACCAAATCAACGACTGAAACAGCATTCTGACTCAAGTCGCTGGCTTCGCGACTGTTATACTATCAGTAAATTATGGGTCAGGTCAAGCCCTAATCAGGCTCGCTTTGCAACAGGTCTGTCACAAATTACAAATGCGATCTTAGCTGAATATATTCTGGCGGTGGCGGGGACGGCGTCCAATTTTGAAAACAATCAATTCGCGCAATTCAACCAGGACGCATCCGGCGAGCCAAATTGGCAAGCTGACGTAGGCTCGCCCCTTTTCCAAAATCTGTTTCGCATACGGGACGTTCCCCAATTGCTGAAAGCGTTTGGCCATGATGTGACATCGCACAGCCATCAAGCCCTGAAGCTTCATTCGGCGGATCGTCCCGGTGGGCCTGGTTCTTAGCTTCTCCGCCATTTGCATCGTGTTCCAGGCGTCGTCAACCAGGTATTTAATGTTCGGAGCCACATAAACGCTTTGATTGGTTTCATGCCAGCGGTATTTGGCCAATGGTTTATTGATGAAGACGATTTTGTCCGCGTGCGCTCCAAATCTGGCCCAATAAACCATATCGCCGTAGACTAACATGTCCAAAGGAAAACGCGCCGGAGCCGGCTGATAATTTGTTTTAAGCAACGTGGCGCAAAACGACTGGTTGCCGATCTCGGCCTTTCGTTCCAGAAATGCATCGCGATCCAGAACGATCACGCGTCCATCGGGCTTTCCCGAGTACGTCATGTGTTCATTTCTTTCATTGATGCGCTCATCGATGGACCATACTAGCGCCCTGCCGGGACAATCTTTGGTCGCATCCATTGCCTCTTCGTAAAAGCGCGGCGTCAGTACGTCGTCCGAGTGCAGTATTTGCATGTATTCGGTTTGATCGGCGAAATCGAGGCAATGGTCAAAATTTCCAAATACGCCCAGGTCTTTTTCGTTTTGTATGAACTCGATGGGCAATCCTTTAAATTCCGTTACGATTTGCCGCGTGGCGTCGGTCGAAATGTTGTCCAAAACAATGACCCGGTCCGGCTTCACCGTTTGCGCAGCCAGCGACTGCAGGGTTTGCAAAATAAATTCCTGGCCGTTGCGAACCGGGATGACGGTGGTAAGTCTTGCCTTCATGAAGTTTGAATTAGTAATGCAGAGTTCATTCGCACGAGGCCGCGTTTGACTCCAATTGCGCGATGTTTTTGCAGCCAACCACGACCGAAGCGACCGCCTTATGTTTCAAGCACCAGGCCAGGGCCCATTGCGCCATGTTTTGCCCGGGCGGAACCTCACTACGCTTGATTTCCTCCACCAACCGCAATTGTTCGTCGTTGAAATTCTGGCTATAGCCTGAGCGCGTGTCATTTTTAGGAAAAATCGCGCCCGGCTTATAGTTCCCGCTCAAAAAGCCCTTCGCCAGGGGCACGCGCGCCAGGACACCCAATTGATGTGATTCGCAATACGGCAACACGCTCTCTTCGGCTTTCTTTTGCAGGCGATTGTAAACCACCTGGATCACGCTCGCGCCGACTTTCTCGGCGGAATGCAGTTGGTGCAAATCGTCTTTCGATAACGCTTCCGCGGAGAGTGATATTCCAAGAAACCGGATTTTGCCGGCGCGAACCTGGCCGTTAAGCATGGTCCAAAGCTCCTCGTTGTCGAATTCAGGGTTGCCGCCGGAATGAAATTGGTACAAGTCGATGCAATCAGTCCGCAACGCCCGCAACGAATCTTCAAGCTGCTGCCGAACCTGCCCCGCGGACCATGCCCCGATTTTTTGCGTTCCTGAATACGCATGGCCGAATTTCGTCGCCAAAATCCATTTCGCCCGGTTGCTTTTGATCGAAGCTCCGATGACGTCCTCTACAGCGTGGTCTCCGTAACATTCCGCCGCGTCAATGACATTGATTCCCAGTTCCGATGCCCGTCCCAAAATCGATTCGACTTCCTGCGGTGAAAATGCCTTCGCCCATTCTCCCGAAAATTGGTGCGTCCCGAGACTGATTACCGAAGCGTTAAGGCTCGTTTTCCCGAGAATACGGTAGTTCATTGGCCCTGATGCCTGGTTTGCGTCCAACGCAACTCGTCGGATAACTGACGGCTTTGATAAAGGTCTTCAAGTTTTTGAAGACGATAGTAGTTTCTGCTTTTGAATTGGGCCTCGCCCAAATGAATTGAGTTGAATTTTTCCACCATGTCCCGGATTCCATCGTCCATGGACCAGTCACATTTAAAACCCGGAAAAATTCTGCTGATCTTTGCGAACGACACCTTGTATGTCCGCGTATCCACGCCTTGTTTTACCTTTCGATCCATCACCAGGCCCTCTTTGTCCAATTCCGGATTCTCCTTCAAAAACTTTAATTCGCACCCGGGAACACACGCCTGCACTTTTCGGGCGATATCAATCACTTGAAGATTGTTCTTTTCGTCACCAGAGTTAAGCACCAACAGGCCACCACGGTGCGTGCTATCAATGCCAAACTTTATCGATTTGCAGATATCCTGCACATGAATGTTTGGCCGCCAGGGGGTGCCATCCGAATTTAAGATGATTTTCCCGGTGGCAACCGCCATCCCGGTCAACATGTTCGTAACCAAATCAAAGCGCATCCGGGGCGACGCCCCGAATGCCGTCGCAAACCTAAATGCTATTGGCGAAAAATTTTCGTCGGCCACCGTTTGCAAGTCCTGTTCAACTTGCAATTTATTCAACGAATATGGAGTCTGCGGCTGTGCCGGCGAAGTCTCATCCAGCAGTTCCCCTTTTCCAATTCCATAAACAGAACAGCTCGAAGCGAAGATGAATCGGACGCCATTTTCCTTGCACAGTTTCGCGATCTTTAAGGCATAAGCGCGGGTTGGATCGTATACCTTTACCGCATCCAGGTTTCCAAACGGATCGTTTGAAATGCCCGCCAGGTGGACCACGACGTCGATACCAACCAGATCCTTCCCTTCAATATCCCTTGCGTCACGCATCACTTTCTTGACCGGAGACGCTTCATACAGAAGGCAATCTTCAAAAAATCCGGTGTCATAGGCAACGCAGTCGAAACCGTTTTTTTCAAGATACGGAATCAAAACGCTGCCCAAATAACCGAGCGACCCGGTCACCAAAACTCGTTTCATAACTCAAAACTGGCAAAACTTTTTATCCAATAGCCGGGCCTACTCTGATGATACTTTGTCATCCTTCTGTGTGCGGCCCTGGAACTTATATTCCCGGTTGGGGATATAATAATGGAATGGCGGCTGGCCCGAAACGTTCAGCGGTTTTCTCGCAGTCAGAAAAGTCGCCCATCCGATCGTCTGCCAAACGCAGGTTTCCAGCAATTTATTCCCGGTCAGCCAACAAAACGGAATTGTCAGAGGAGCAAGCAGCCGATGAATCCATGAAAACAAGTATCCAGCTTTGACCGGATCGCAAGAATAAATGCGCGCTAACCGATAAAACGCCTGTGGCGTCCACACCCTCAGAATGTGTGTCGGATCGTCGAAGTATGAAACCGTGTAAAAGTCGTCCCAGTTTTTAGGATTGCCAGGCACCCACAAGGATCGTTCGGAAGGGGCTTCGAAATAAAGAATCCCTCCCGGCTTGCACACGCGAACACAATCGCCAAAGAATTGGACTGGATGGTCCAGATGCTCAATCAAATGGCTCACCACGACGAAATCGAAGGAATCATCCGGGAACGGTAACTTATCTTTATTCAAGTCTGCCGTTTTAAAGTTAAAATCCGCCGGTTTGGTCTTTCCTTCACCCCAATCCACCCCGAAGTGTTTCAGCTTGTCCAAACCAATCGATTTGGAAATCCGATATTGATGATAGCCCAGACAGCCAACGTCCAAAACAGAGCCTTCTTTCGGAATTAGGGTATAAGCGTGAAGCAACGAGGGTGGTGGCCAGCCGCGGACTCGCCAGTGCATATTCATTTTTGTGATGATTTTTGTTTTGAATAATAAAGTCAAGCTTCAACGATGCGACCTGAGGATCAGGCATCATTTCAAATACGGGTTTGGAGAGAATGGTCACCGTCCAGTCACAATCCGGTCGGGTGATCAATAAACACCCACGGCACCCTGAATTTTTTGGAAAGATGTTCCGCCAGCGCTTTGACGCCAAACGTTTCGGTCGCATAGTGCCCTCCATAAAGAACGTTCAAACCCAGCTCTTCAGCCAGGGCGAATGTCCAATGCGGCCCTTCCCCGGTGACAAACGTGTCAACACCTTCATTCGCCGCTGCTTTCAATTCCGCGCCGGCGCCACCGGTGACAACGCCAATGCATCGGCAAATATCACCGCCCCCGGGAATGACGATTGGCCGGCCGCCAATCACATGTCCCAATCGCTTCGCCAATTCAGCGAGCGGCATCTTCGTTTGCGACTTGAATCCGATGGTTTGGCCGTGGCTTTGGAAAAATGGCGACAACTGTGGCAGGCCCAGCGCCTTGCAGAGTTGAATATTATTTCCAAACCGAGGATGCACATCTAATGGCAGGTGCGAACTGTAAAGAGCCAAATCGTTTTCAATAACGAACCGGGCCAGCTCATAATTTTTCCCCGTCCACGGCTGGCGCCCGCTCCAAAAGAGCCCATGATGAACGATCATCAAATTCGCTTGAACCGCCGCAGCCAGCTTTAGTGTGGCCAAACTGGCATCCACGGCGGCCGCTATCTTCGTCACCGTCCCGTGATTTTCGAGCTGCAGGCCGTTGAATGCGCCGTCGTAGTCGCCGACTTCCCGTGTCCGGAGAATTCGATCGCAATAAGCGGCCAAAGCGGCAAGGGTGACTTTCGGCATGTCTACGGTGTACTTTGGTTTCGGCCCTTAAATATTTTCCTGAAGAACGCCGCAATCGCCGCGATGCCAATAATGATAAATTTTTTGGCGGCGAGAATAAATACCCAAATCAACTTGAATAAACCAAGTTTGGCGGCGACGCCGGCAACGCCTCCGGCCACCAGCGCGGCGATTCCGTACTTGGCCACCTTGTCGATTTTTGGATCGAAATCCGCGTAACGGTTGCCCTGATCAAAATCCACCATGTTCAGGATATCGGGAGTTCGTTGTTCGATTTCGGGCAGTTGATCCATTCCAGCAACGGCGTCCAAATCCAGGACTCCATGTCGTCCCAGGATGCGAATGTCATAGTTCAATGTGTTTTCCGGCTCACCGCCAAATTTGATTTCCTTCGCCCAATATAATTTATGGGCGGTCGCATCATAACGCGGCGCCGCCGCCCAACCCACAAGCTCGACGGTCGGATAACCCTTTTCCGAACGCTCCTTGTTTTCGTCGCGTACGGACTGTTGCATCTTTTTCAACAAATCGTCGTAATTGATTTTGCTCGCGTCACCGTCCTGCACGTAGCCGTCATTGTCGTAGGAAATGGTTACCGCCCAGCAATTCGTGTCCAGCGGGCTCATCGCAGCAGGCATCAGCAGCCCAATGACGTCGTCGGCCTGTTCCGACGGATTTCCCCACAAGTTGACCAAAACCGTTTTGGTGTCTTTGGCATCAAGGTACTTGAAATTAGCCGGGACATTCAGCGTGGCCAGGCCGTCCTTTAGCTTGATTTCTCCATGTTCATAATTGAGACTCTTTGCCAGTTGCTCGATTTGGGCCTGCGTTGGGGCGTCGTTCTGAGCGCTCGCGCTTAAAGCGATTGCGGTCAATCCACTGAAAAGGATCCCCGCCAATCTCCAGGACATTTTATTTTTGTAGGTTGTCATATTTGGGTTGCTTTTCTTACAATGAACAATAAAAAACTGCGCACCAGTCTGTCAACCCGGTGGCAGATTAATTTTTGGCTGAAATTCGGCACAAAGAATTTTCATTCCATCTATTGCATTCTGCGGGCGAACTTTTATAGTGCGCTCGTTTGAATTCACCGAAATGAGCAATTCGAATGACGTGACGCCGCCGTGGGACATAGAATCGGCGCGCGCGCTTTACAACATCCATCGTTGGGGCGCGAAGTATTTTGACATCAACGACGCCGGGCACGTCGTCGCCCGGCCGTTGCAGGACGCCGGCGTGGCTGTGGACTTGACCGACGTCATCGAAGAAGCCCGCGGGCGCGGCCTCAAGTTCCCCGTGCTCATCCGTTTCCAGGACATTTTGCGCCATCGCGTCGAAGCCATTAACCGCGCGTTCCAAAGTTCCATCGCAGAATTCAATTACCAGGGCAAATACCGCGGAGTGTTTCCAATCAAGGTCAACCAGCTCCGGGAAGTAGTTGAAGAAATTCTCGATGCCGGCAAACCATTCGAATTCGGGTTGGAAGTCGGGAGCAAACCGGAATTGTTCGCCGGATTGGCGCTTCAAAGCCAAATAGGCAGCCTGATAATATGCAACGGTTATAAAGACCCGGAATTTATCAAGATGGCGCTCCTGGGCGTGAAGTTGGGAAAACGGGTCATCATGGTGGTCGAAAAACTGGAGGAATTGCGCCACATCATTTCCATCTCCAAACAACACGGTGTCGAGCCATTGATCGGTATTCGGGCCAGGCTTTTGAGCAAAGGCGCGGGCAAATGGGCCGAAAGCGGCGGCGAAAACGCCAAGTTCGGCTTGAGCACAGCCGAAATCCTCGCAGCGGTCGAAATGCTTAAGACCGAAAACCTGTCGCACTGTCTAAAACTTCTCCATTTTCACATCGGCTCGCAGGTCCCGGACATTCAGACGGTCAAGAAAGCCGTTCAGGAAGCCACCCGGTTTTACGCAAAACTGCGGAAGATGAATTTTAACATCGAGTTTCTCGACGTCGGCGGCGGGCTTGGCGTGGATTACGATGGTTCGCGCAGCGCCTTCGATTCCTCCACCAATTATACATTGCAGGAATACACCAACGACATCGTTTTTTACGTAGCCGACGTTTGCAATACCGAAAACGTCCCCCACCCCGATATCATCAGCGAAAGCGGCCGGGCCATCGTGGCGCATCACAGCGTGCTCATTGTAGAGGTCTTTGGTTCAATCGAAAAGACCAGGCCGGGCGAATTTTTGAAATACGGCGAAAATGAGCACACCATCGTTCGCGAACTGCTCGACATTAAAAAGAATATTTCCAAACTCAATAAGGTTGAAGCCTACCACGACGCTGTGGAACGCCGGGAAGATGCGCAACACATGTTCACGCTGGGAATGATGGATCTGCCCGACAAAGCCAAGATTGAGGACCTTTACTGGCAAATCAGCCGCGACGTCGTTGAAAGCTTCAAAGGCCAACCCTACGTGCCCGAAGAAATTCGCAAGCTCGAAGACACCATGGCCGACCAATATCTTTGCAACTTCTCCGTTTTCCAGTCGCTTCTGGACCATTGGGCTTTAGGCCAGCTTTTTCCCATCATGCCGGTGGCGCGCCTCAATGAACGGCCCTCGCGCGAAGGCACATTGGTGGACATCACTTGCGATTCGGACGGCGCCGTAAACAAGTTCATCGATTTCCGCGATGTGCGTGACACCTTGCCGCTCCATAAACTCAATTCCAACGGCAATGGAAATCCCGAACCGTATTACATCGGTTTCTTCCTCATGGGCGCCTACCAGGACATCATGGGTGATTTGCACAACCTTTTTGGCCGCGTCAATGAAGTGCATGTCTTCCTCGAACCGGACGAACCATGCGGTTACTACATCGAAGAAATTATCGAGGGCAATACCATCATTCAGTCGTTGGCTGCAGTACAATACGACGAAAATGAGTTGAAGCGCCAAATGAAGGCCCAAATGGACGACGCAATTAAATCCGACCGGATGAAACCCTCCGAAGCAATGCGTCTGCTCGATGAATATGAGCGCGGGTTAAAGGCGTACACCTACCTGAGCTTTTGAAAATCGTGGCAGGCAACGGTGCATTCCTCCCGCCTGCCACGAATAATGCGCTTGCCAAAACCAAACGAAATAACGACAATGAAAATGGTTATGCGCGGTTAGCTCAGCGGTAGAGCACCACATTGACACTGTGGGGGTCACAGGTTCAAACCCTGTATCGCGCACCATCCAATCTCCCTGGAAAATCTCACAAAACCAGCATGAACAAGGTGCCGGTGATATGCGATCGATAGACTCCGGATGAATATTCCCCTTGCCGCAAAACTGTCCTCTCGGACGCCCGGAATTTGCCTTTATGGCTTTGCGCCACCGAAGCAGGCGACTCCGCCGGACCAATTGGAAGGAATCGTGGCCCAACAATTGGCGCGGCTTGGGTCACTGCCAGTCGATGGCCTCATTGTTTACGACATCCAGGATGAAACGGAAAGGGTCTCGACGCCGCGGCCATTCCCGTTTCTGCCCACGCTGAACCCGGAAGTTTACGCTTATGAGCACCTCGGGCGTCTCGCGGCTCAGAAAATCGTTTACCGGTGCGTAAACCGTGATACCCCTGATGGATTTGTCCGTTGGCTCCAAAGCGTGAACGCCACGCCGCGAATCTCGGTGCTCGTTGGCGCGCCCAATCGCCGCTCGCATGTCGGACTTCCTTTGGCCGACGCGTACGCGCTGGCGCGACAGCATGCTCCAAACCTTCTCCTCGGTGGCATCGCAATCGCCGAGCGGCACGCTCACAAGCTCGATGAACACGCGCGGATCCTTGCCAAGTCGGAGCAGGGTTGCCGTTTCTTCGTCACACAGGCCGTTTACGATGTCGCCTCCACCAAGTCGATGCTCTCAGACTACGCTATTGCGGTTCGAGAGAAGGACGGCCTGGCTCTGCCGATCATTCTTACATTCTCGCCATGCGGCTCTTTGAAAACGCTTTCATTCATGAAATGGCTTGGCATTGCCATTCCGCGATGGCTGGAGAATGAACTGCGGCTCGCCACGGATCCACTGACGAGATCGGTGGAATTGTGCGAATGCATCTTCGCCGAGGTCTGGGACTACGCCCGTGATAAGGGTATTCCCCTCGGTGTGAATGTTGAAAGCGTCTCCATTCGCAGGACAGAGATTGAGGCGTCAGTGGAACTGCTTCAACTGCTGCGCCGGCGGATCGAAAAATCAGAACGATGAAATTCATTCCCGCCCCCGGCAAATATCGGGATTACTCTTCTGCTGGATGATTTAAAAATCATAACGCGCTCTAACCCGGCTCGTTGTTTATCCGACGAAACAGGTCAGGAGGTTCGAAAAATGCAAGCCGGCCAAATGCAAAGTGCATAGCCGCAACCGTGCGGGCGCCGCGAAAAAGTTCCCTTTCTCGATTGAATTCGAGCTAATCCAGCACGCGGATCGCCCCAGGAAGCTCCCGATTATCGAAGGCACTGCGCCATTTTCCATCTGAATTTCGGTAAGCCATGCACTGGAATCCAACGCCCTGGACCATGAAGAATTCAATCAAAAACGGTGAACCGGAATCCGCAATCGCAGCATTGGAATCGCTGCCTGCGATCAGGCGGCTTATTGCGCCCCGAAACTTACCCGTTGTTGAACGTAGCATCATAATCAATATCGCTTGTTAACGACATCTTCATAACCATCTAACTGATGTGGCAAATGGCACGGTGGCCACTTACCAGTCTGCTGTGAGTTTAAGCATAGGCCGTGCCAGCGATGGAGTCGCCGTGGATGGATGAATATCGCGACAAGCTTGCGCCAGTGGCAGCAGCGCCGCCGATACGAACTTTAAACCTTCTCAATGAGCTTGGCTGTCGCGTCGAGCGCGGCCTCAAGAGACTGGATGCGGACGGGCTTGGTCAAATGGGCGTCAAAGCCGGCATTTTCGCTGCGGGCCACGTCATGTTCCATTCCGTAGCCAGTCAAAGCGATGCCGCGAAGCGGATTCTCTTTACCCAACTCGTTCATCAAATCATAACCATTGCCGTCCGGCAGGCCGATGTCTGTAATGAGAAGATCGAAACTGTGCTGCTTTGCCAGTGTCCGGGCTTCTTCCACCGATGCTGCGGCCAGAACATCATAACTGCGGCGGGCGAGCAGGCTCGCCAGGGTCGTGCGCGTTGGTTCGTGGTCTTCCACCAACAGAATCCGAATACTCCTGGAGGGTCTGCCGCGATGAGCCTCCTCCAGCGCGGACGACGTGCTTGCTCTTCCATTCGATTCCGCCGCCGTCGCCAGAGGCAGCTCGACAGTGAAAGTCGCGCCTTTGTCACGGCCCCCGCTGGTGGCGACAATTCGTCCGGAATGCAATTCGGTCAGCTTTTGGGAAATGCTCAATCCCAACCCAAGGCCGCCGAAGCGATGACCGTTGGTGGCGGCATGTTCTCCCTGCGAGAAGGCCTTGAATATTCCCGCCAGTTCATCGTCCGTCATTCCAATCCCGGTATCCGAAATCTTTGTGAGAAGCCTGTCTCCGCCCAACTCGGTCTCAATCGTGATTAGCCCGCCTTCGGGCGTGAACTTCACGGCATTCTTGAGCAGGTTCCAAAAAATCTGTTGCAACCGCACGGAATCAGCAAACACCGTGTGTTGCGCGGCCGTGAGCCGCAGTTCCAGCCGAAGTTTCTTTTGATTCATTTCCTCGCGCACCTGGGCGACAGCGTCCGTCAGGACCGTCCGCAGGTTGACGAAATGCTTCTCGAGAATAATTTTGCCGCGGGCAATTCGGGTCAGGTCCAGAAGATCATCGATGAGCCGGGCTTCCATCTCGATGTTCTTTCGAATCGTATTGAAATCGGCACGGACGCGCGGGGGTAAATCCCGGTTATTCATCGCGTCGCTGGCCAGCAGCAAAACCGGATTGAGCGGCGTGCGTAGTTCGTGTGACAGTGTCGCCATAAAATCATCTTTGGCCCGCGAGGCGGAGAGTAACTCATCATTGGCGCGTTTTAGCTGTTGCGAGACGTGGTCACGCTCTATCGCAAAGGCAATTTGCGATGCGACAGTTTGCGCCGGCCTTAGCTCCTCTTCGCCAAACGCATGCGGGCTATTGAAATAGACCATGAATTTGCCGAGCAGGCGTCTCTCGTAAATGATCGGAACAAACGCCAGCGAACGAATGCCTTCTCGTTCGATTGCTTTCCTCAAGTCATCATCCAGTTTAGCGGCCGCGATGTCCTCGATGGTTATCGGTTGCGGGGACTCACCTTCTTTCCAGGGTGAATGTCCCTCGACCGTGCGCCGGTATTCCAGCGAAAGCCCATTCCATGCGTTGAATCGCATCACGCCCTGGAAATCAGTCAGAAGCAGCGCGGCGCGATCGGCGCTCTGGCATTGAATGATGGCCTCAAGTGCCGCATCGCAGATCTCAGACAGGCACGGCCCGGAATTCACAGTGGCCACAAGTTCAAAGAGTGCGTGCTGTTGCCTTTCGTTCCGTTTACGTTCGGTGATATCGCGCGCGATCTTCGACGCTCCCACGACTATTCCATTGGCGTCTTTGATTGGCGAAATGGTCAGCGATACGTCAATCAGCCGTCCGTCCTTGCGCCTTCGGATGGTTTCGAAATGTTTCACCTGCTCTCCCTTCCGGACGCCTTTCAATATTTCCAGTTCCTCGGAATGGCGTTCGGGAGGAATCAAAACGGTGACCGGCTTGCCGATGATTTCACCGGCTTTATATTGGAAAATCCGTTCAGCGCCATGGTTCCAACCGTTAATGATTCCATTAATGTCTTTGCCCACGATGGCGTCGGCGGAGGATTCAACAATGGCGGCAAATCGTTGGGTCATTAAAAGGGCCAGGTTGCGTTCGGTGACGTCCAGCAGCAGGTTCACTGCTCCGGTAATTCGCCCGTGAGTATCTCGAATCGGCGTCGGGTACGGCAAAACGCTCCGGCGCATGCCGTCGGAACGTTCGATAATAATTTCGTGGCCCCGGACTGATTCGCCGGTTTTCAATGTAAGAGCCATCGGACAATCATCCGGCGACATTTCGGTCCCGTCGGCATGGAGAATTTTATATGAGCCGCACCAGGTATCCTCGCCGATTTTGGGGCTTCGTCCCCACAATTCGGCGGCCGTTTCGTTATACAGGGTAATTTTCCCTTCGGCATCGGTCGTGTAGACAGCTACCGGTAAATTGCGCACAACTTGTTCGTAACGCTCCTGGCTGAGGCGTAATTCAGACGTCCGCTCGCGCACAACCGCTTCGAGGCTGTTGTTCGCCTGCTTGAGCGCTTCTTCGGCGTTCTTTCGCTGCGTCACTTCCGTTTCCAGCGCGGCGTTGGCGGCTACCAGGGCGCGAGCCGTGCGAAATAAATCCGCGAACGCGCCAACCTTCGATTTGAGAATTTCCGGGTTGATCGGCTTGGTCAGGTAATCCACCGCACCTGCTCCGTAACCGCTGATGATGTCCTTTTCGTCGAGAAAAAATGCCGTTAAAAAAATGATGGGAATGTGCTGGTTGCGCTTGCGCGCCTTAATATGCCGGGCCAGTTCCAGTCCGCTCATTCCCGGCATCTGAATGTCCAGGACTATGCAGGCAAAATCGTTCTGCAGGAGCGCCAGCAGGGCGTCCTCCGCCCGGAGGGCGCGAAAGAGCCGCAATCCTTTTACCGACTCCAGCACGACCTCCAACGCGTCCAGGTTCCTGCTCTCGTCGTCCACAAGCAGAATATTGACCGGGTCAAGCTCCGGATTGGAATTCGGTACAATAGCCGTGTCTGTGTCAGTCAAATGCATGCCTATATTTTGAAATCCCATTCCCGCAAATGTTCATGATTTCCTCGCCGGTTGGCCTCGCCGGCAAAACGCGCGGCGGCGAGGCGTTTCAAAACCGTCCTGCCTTGCGCGCATCAAATACAGGAAGGATGGTCCCCACACGTCTGTAATATTCAATTTATCGTCGCGGATCATTTTTCGCTACCGATGCAGCCAAACCCGCAGAAGCGAAACAAGCTGGTCGGTGTTCACTGGTTTGGCAATGTAATCCGATGCCCCGGCTTCGAGGCATTTTTCACGGTCGCCTTTCATCGCCTTGGCCGTTAGCGCCAGGATGGGCAACGCCCGGAACTTCGCGTCCTTGCGGATTTCCCGGAGGGTTTCATAACCATCCATTTCCGGCATCATGATGTCCATGAGCACGACGCTCAAATCCGGAGTGTTCTTTATAATGTCAATTGCCTGCCGGCCGTTGGTGGCGCTCAAAACGTCCATCTCGTGATTTTCCAAAACGGTGGTCAGGGCAAAAATATTCCGGGCGTCATCGTCCACCACCAGCGCCTTGCGTTTGCGCAACGCTTCATTGGAATTGTGGAGGCGCGAGAGCATCTCGCGCTTGGCCTCCGGCAGATTGGCCACGACGCGATGCAGGAATAGCGCGGTTTCATCGAACAGGCGGTCGGGCGATTGGACGTCTTTCATGACGATGCTCTTCGCCACGGCGCGGAGCTGTTTTTCCTCTTCCGGCTCGAGCTCTTTCCCGGTAAAGACCACGACCGGCACTTCACGCAGCGCCGGCTCGGCCTGCATCTTTTCCAGCAACGAATAACCGCTCATGTCCGGAAGGCGCAAATCCAGCACGCAACAATCAAATTGCGAATCCATCAGCTTTTTAAATGCCTCGGTGCCCGTGCCGACCGTCTCAATTGAAATATCGTCGTGTGAGAGCAGTTCGACGATGCTGTCCCGTTCAGTCTGGTTGTCCTCGACCACGAGCAGCCGTTTTGCGCGAGGGGCGACAAAGTTTTTGATGCGGTCGAAACACTGTTCCAGGCCCTCCGTTGTGGCAGGTTTGATTGTGTACGAAAAGGCTCCGTGAGAAAGACCGTGCTGGCGCTCTTCCTCGATCGAAATGATCTGGACCGGGATATGCCGGGTCGCCGGGTCCAGTTTCAGATTATTCAGGACGGTCCAGCCGAGCATGTCCGGCAGGAAAATGTCCAGGGTGATGGCAGTCGGCAAATACTGCCGCGCCAGGGCGATTGCACTATGTCCGCGCGTGGCCGAAATCGCTTTGAATCCCTTGTCACGAGCCAGTCCCACCAGGACCCGCGCGTAGTGCGGATCATCCTCCACAATCAGGAGCACGCTGTCCCCGGACTGTATGGTCTCGCGGTCGTCGGGAATATTTTCCTCGCGCGGCGCCGGCAAGACCACTGGTTGCGCTTCAGGCTGGCGCGAAATTTTTGTCGGACCGCCCGCATACGTCAGTGGCAAATACAGCGTGAACGAACTGCCTTCGCCTGTTGCGCTGATCAGTTTGATTTCTCCACCCAGCAGGGTGGCCAGTTCGCGCGAAATTGCCAGTCCCAACCCGGTACCGCCGTATTTACGGCTGGTCCCGGCGTCCGCCTGCTGAAACGCCTCGAAAATCAATTTCTGTTTCTCACCCGCGATGCCAATGCCGGTATCGCTGATTTCAAACGCGATGACGGTCGGCGTTTTGCTCAGGACCTTATGGTCGTGGCTCCAACCGGACACCGCAGCCCCCACATGAATAGAAACATGGCCGTGTGCCGTGAATTTGAACGCGTTCGACAGCAGATTCTTGAGGATTTGCTGCAGGCGCTTGGGGTCCGTCGTCATCGAGCGGGGCAATGCCGATTCAAATTCAATGTTGAACGGAAGATTTTTCGCCTCCGCCACGTGCCGAAAATTGCGCTCCACGGAATCGCGCATGGCGGCAAAGGCGACTTCCTCGGCATCCACGGTTACGGTGCCCGATTCGATCTTCGACAAATCCAAAATGTCGGTGATGAGGTTGAGCAAATCAGAACCTGAGGAATAAATGTTGCGGGCAAACTCAACCTGTTTTCCCGAAAGATTACCGGCCGTATTTTCCGCCAGCTGTTGTCCCAGGATAAGGATCGAATTTAGCGGCGTGCGCAGTTCGTGAGACATGTTCGCCAAAAATTCGGATTTATATTTGGAGGTGAGCGCCAGCTCCGCTGCTTTCTCTTCGAGCGCCCGGCGGGCCTGCTCCACTTCGCGGCTCTTGCGTTCCACTTCCACGTTTTGCTCGGCCAACTGGCGGGCTTTTTGCGCCAGCTCTTCGTTGGTCTGCTGCAATTCCTTTTGTTGTGATTGCAATTCCACGGTGAGCTGCTGCGACTGTTGCAGCAGGTTTTCCGTGCGCATGGTTGCTTCGATGGTGTTCAGCACCACGCCAATGGATTGGGGTAATTGCTCCAGGAACGTGAGGTGGGTGACGCTAAACGGCGTAAGGGAGGCCAGCTCAATCACCGCCTTGGTTTGCCCTTCAAACAGCACGGGAAGCACAACAATACTTGCCGGCCGCGCTTCCGCCAGGCTGGATCCGATGCGCGTATAATCCGATTTGACACCCGTCAACAGAATGCGTTCCTTTTCCACGGCGCATTGACCGACCAACCCTTCGCCCACCAGAATGTGTTGCGGTTGCTCCGGGCGCGTGGCGTAGCCTGCCAGCAGACGCAGCATCCATTTGTTGTCATCGCCGACCTCCATTTGGTAGATCGCGCCTTGCTGGGCGCCGACCAGCGGCACCAGTTCCGAAAGCAACATCCGTCCGACCGTCAGCAAATCGCGTTGTCCCTGCAACATGCCGGTGAACTTTGCGATATTCGTCTTGAGCCAGCCCTGCTCGTCGTTACGCATCGTCGTTTCACGCAGGTTGTTAATCATCGTATTGATGTTATCCTTGAGCTCGGACACTTCACCGCGCGCCTCCACCGTGATGGAGCGTGTCAGGTCGCCCTTGGTTACGGCGGTGGACACTTCGGCAATGGCGCGTACCTGCGTTGTCAGGTTTGCGGCCAGAAGGTTCACGTTTCCCGTGAGGTCCTTCCAGGTGCCTGCGGCGCCCGGCACGTTTGCCTGGCCGCCCAACCGGCCTTCCACGCCCACCTCCCTGGCGACGTTTGTGACCTGTTCGGCAAATATAGCCAGCGTGTCCGTCATGTTGTTGATCGTCTCGGCCAGCGCCGCGACTTCGCCTTTGGCTTCCACTGTCAGTTTTTGCCGCAAATTTCCGTTCGCGACGGCCGTCACGACTTTCACGATTCCGCGCACCTGGTCAGTGAGGTTGGCCGCCATGAAGTTGACGCTGTCGGTGAGGTCCTTCCAGGTCCCGCCTACGCCCGGCACCTGCGCCTGACCGCCCAATTTGCCTTCCGTGCCCACTTCGCGCGCCACGCGCGTCACTTCGGCTGCGAAGGCGTTAAGCTGGTCCACCATCGTATTGATGGTGTTTTTCAATTCCAGGATTTCGCCTTTCACGTCCACGGTGATTTTGCGTGAAAGGTCGCCGCGCGCCACTGCCGTAGTCACTTCAGCTACGTTGCGGACCTGCGCCGTCAGGTTTGCCGCCATCGCATTCACCGAGTCGGTCAAGTCCTTCCACGTCCCGGCTACGCCCGGCACCACCGCCTGCACGCCCAACCGCCCTTCGGTGCCCACTTCGCGCGCCACGCGCGTCACTTCCGACGCAAACGAACGCAATTGTTCGACCATCGTGTTGATCGTTTCCTTGAGTTGCAGAATTTCACCCCGCACGTCCACCGTGATTTTACGTGAAAGGTCGCCGTTGGCCACGGCGATGGTCACTTCGGCGATATTGCGCACCTGGCCGGTCAGGTTTGAGGCCATGGAATTGACGTTGTCGGTCAAATCCTTCCACGTTCCCGCTACGCCGGGCACTGCGGCCTGGCCGCCCAGTTTGCCTTCGGTGCCTACTTCGCGTGCCACACGGCTCACTTCCGAGGCGAACGAGTTCAACTGGTCCACCATCGTGTTAATCGTGTTCTTCAGTTCGAGAATTTCCCCCTTCACGTCCACCGTGATTTTACGTGAGAGATCGCCGCGCGCCACCGCCGTGGTCACTTCGGCGATATTGCGCACCTGGCCGGTCAGGTTGTTAGCCATGAAATTCACGTTGTCGGTCAAGTCCTTCCACGTTCCCGCCACGCCAGGCACCGCCGCCTGGCCGCCCAAACGTCCGTCCGTTCCGACTTCGCGCGCCACTCGGCTCACTTCCGAGGCGAATGAGTTCAACTGGTCCACCATTGTGTTAATCGTGTTTTTCAGGTCGAGGATTTCGCCCTTCACGTCCACCGTAATTTTCCGAGACAAATCGCCCTTCGCGACAGCCGTCGTCACGTCGGCAATGTTACGCACCTGGCCGGTCAGGTTGGCTGCCATGAGGTTCACGTTGTCGGTCAAATCTTTCCACGTGCCGGCCACACCGCGTACCTGCGCCTGGCCGCCCAGCTTGCCTTCGGTGCCCACTTCACGCGCCACGCGTGTCACTTCAGAAGCAAACCCGTTCAATTGGTCTACCATCGTATTGATGGTGTTTTTCAGCTGCAGAATTTCGCCCTTCACGTCCACTGTGATCTTACGCGACAAGTCGCCGCGTGCCACCGCCGTGGCTACTTCAGCGATATTGCGGACTTGCGAGGTCAAGTTCGAGGCCATTGAATTGACGTTGTCGGTCAAGTCCTTCCACGTGCCGGCCACACCGCGGACTTCGGCCTGGCCACCCAGGTTACCCTCGGTGCCTACTTCACGCGCCACGCGTGTCACTTCAGAAGCAAACCCGTTCAATTGGTCTACCATCGTATTGATGGTGTTTTTGAGTTCGAGGATTTCACCCTTCACGTCCACCGTAATTTTACGGGACAAATCGCCTTTGGCCACGGCGGTCGTTACTTCCGCAATATTACGTACCTGCCCGGTTAGGTTGGTCGCCATCGCGTTGACAGAGTCTGTCAGGTCTTTCCACGTGCCGGCGACGCCCGGCACTTCCGCCTGGCCGCCCAAAATACCTTCGGTGCCTACTTCACGCGCCACGCGCGTCACTTCAGACGCGAATCCGTTCAATTGGTCCACCATCGTATTGATGGTGTTTTTGAGTTCCAGGATTTCCCCCTTTACGTCCACGGTAATTTTGCGGGAAAGATTGCCTTTGGCCACTGCCGTAGTCACTTCGGCGATATTACGGACCTGGGACGTTAGGTTTGTCGCCATGGAATTGACGTTGTCCGTCAGGTCCTTCCATGTTCCGGCCACGCCGGGGACTACCGCCTGGCCGCCCAACTTGCCCTCGGTGCCTACTTCTCGCGCCACGCGCGTCACTTCCGAGGCAAATGAGTTTAATTGGTCCACCATGACGTTAATGGTGTCTTTCAATTCCAAAATCTCCCCCTTTACGTCCACGGTGATTTTACGGGAAAGGTCGCCTTTGGCCACGGCGGTGGTCACCTGCGCGATATTGCGGACCTGCGCTGTCAGGTTGGATGCCATGGAATTGACGTTGTCCGTCAGGTCCTTCCACGTTCCGGCGACGCCGGGCACAAATGCCTGGCCGCCCAATTTGCCTTCGGTGCCCACTTCACGCGCCACGCGCGTCACTTCCGACGCAAACGAACGCAATTGTTCCACCATCGTATTGATAGCTTCCTTGAGTTGCAGGATTTCGCCGCGCACGTCCACCGTGATCTTCTTGGAAAGGTCTCCGTTCGCCACGGCAATCGTCACATCCGCGATGTTACGCACTTGCGCTGTCAGGTTTCCGGCCATCTGGTTCACAGATTCTGTCAATTCACGCCATACACCGGAAACTTTCTTCACCTGCGCCTGGCCGCCCAGCTTGCCCTCGGTGCCAACTTCGCGCGCCACGCGAATGACTTCCACGGAAAAGCCGGCAAGTTGTTCCACCATGCCGTTGACCAATTTCGCTGTGCGCAAATACTCGCCTTGCAACGGTTGGCCCCCAATCTCCAGAGGCACTGACTGGGACAAATCTCCTTTGGCCACGGCGCCAATCACACGGCCCATTTCCAGCGTGGGGCGCGAAAGCTCGTCCGCGAGTGAATTAACAGCTTCCAGGGAATCGGACCAGCCGCCCACGGCGTCCCCCACCGACAAGCGCTCGTTAAACTTTCCCTTTCGGCCAATTTCATTGCGTAACCGGTTCAAGGAATTGCCAAATCGTTCCATACGGCCGACGACCTGGTTGAATGTGTCCGCGATTTTCCCGTCCATTCCCGTCAAGTCTCCCGGCATTCGCATCGAAAAATTCCCGTCGCGCAAAGCAATCAGGGTGGCCAGCAGTTGGCGCTTGAAAAGGTCATCGCCCAGCCCGTTACCATTCGTATTTCCATTGGAAGTCGCCTTCGCCCGTCTCCCGGCCATAGCTGTCTCTGTTTTCATGTTTTATTTTTCTAAGATTCTCAACAATGAACCTTTGATGCCACTTTTCACCCGTTGTTCTGTTTCACGAGACACGAAATCCAGCGTAGCCTGTGACTTCTGACCGTGTAAAAATTAAGTAAGCCAGAAACCTAGGCAGAAAATATGCCAGCAGATGTTTTGCACGATTTAGTCGGAAATTCTCGGAAAACTAAAAGCGCCCTTTCCGATGGCACGACAAATGTTTTGCAAATTGCAAATGGTGTTTGCAAAGTGCATTGGAAACATTTGACTATTCAATGTGTGTAACTCCGGGCTCCGGCGTATCATAAACTCATATGGCGACTGAATTTCAAATTGACGGTATGACCTGCGGCAACTGTGCGCGGCAGGTGGCGGATGCCATCCAGGCCGTCCCCGAAGTCCGTAGCGCCGCCGTTTCGCTCGAACGGCGAATCGCTGTAGTTCAGTGGAACGGTGCGCAAAATGTGCCCGCGGTATTGCTGGCAGTCCAACACGCCGGTTATGCGGCGAACGAAATGGTTGGGGCCGTTCAGGCGCGCCATTCCAATTGGCACGGGGCATTGTGGGCTGGAATCGTCGTGACGGCGGTTTTGATGTCCGGGGAATGGATATTCAAAACTGATCGGGTCCGCTGGTTTCAATGGCTTTCGTTCATCCTGGCTGGGATAGTCCAATTCTATTCCGGCGCGCAGTTTTATCGGGGCGCATGGCGGCAACTGAAGATGGCTGCCACGAACATGGACACGCTCGTTGCCCTCGGTTCCACTACTGCTTTCGGTTACAGTGCATGGGCGCTCATCAGTGGAACTGGCGGCCATTTGTATTTCATGGAAGCTGCCGCCATCATAACTCTTATCAGCCTGGGACATTGGATCGAGGCGCGCGTCAGCGAAAAAGCCGGCAACGCCGTGAACGCCCTCCTGAATCTCGCGCCGCAAACCGCCCAAATCCTCTTTCGCAACCCGGAAAGGCTCCACGAGGTCCCCGTTTCCGAATTGCGAACGAATGATGAGATTTTGTTGCGCCCCGGCGACTGTGTTCCCGTGGATGGGATTGTAGTGGACGGTGAATCCACCGTGGACGAGTCCAGTCTAACCGGGGAATCCAGGGCGGCTGAGAAAAACGTCGGGAGGGAATTATTCGCAGGCACAGTGAATGTAAACGGCTGGCTCGTCATGCGCGTAACCGCCACAGGCGAGGAAACCGCCCTGGCGCGTGTCATCGCCGCCGTACAACGTGCTCAAACGAGCCGCGCCGACATCCAGCGCCTCGGCGACCGCGTGAGCGCGGTCTTTGTCCCTGCTGTGGTCGTGATTGCGTTCGGGGCTGGCCTCTGGTGGGGACTCGCTCCGGCATCGGCCCATTCGGTTCATAATCTGTTTGGGCACGTTCTTTGGCACTCTCACACTCCCGTTGGAGTTGCCGCCGGCTTCATTATTGCCGCGGCCGTGTTGATTGTCGCTTGTCCGTGTGCCATGGGATTGGCCACTCCCGCCGCGATTATGGCGGCGGCAAACGCCGCCGCCCGCCGCGGTATTTTGATTCGGGACGGTATCGCTCTGGAAAAAGCGGGCCGAATCACGGCGCTCGTCTTTGACAAAACGGGAACGTTGACCATGGGTACGCCCGAGGTCGCCAGCATTTTGGAGATACAGCAGGCGCGGTTTAAGCCCCAATGCCTTGCCGCCGCCCTGGCACGGGCTTCCTCGCATCCATTGAGCCGGGCTGTCGCCGCGCTATCCACTGAAACGATCGAACTCGACAATTGGCGCGAGGTTCATGGGGCCGGTATCGAGGCACAGGTCCGGCGCATCCCGGGATTGGTTCGCCTCGGCTCGCTGCGCTGGCTGGCGGCAAACAATGTCGATTTGGACCGGGCGGAACAATTTATCGCCAAATGGACCGCCGCCGGTTCAAACGTTATCGGACTGGCCGTTGAAAACAATCCTCTGGCGTTCTTTGCCACTCTGGACGCCCTCAAACCGGATGCCGTGAACGTGATCAAACAGCTTCGCGGCCAGGGTCTCAAGATCTTTATGGTTACCGGCGATAATGCGCGAACTGCCGCCGGCGTCGCCACGCAGGCGGGAATCTCCGCGGACCATGTCTTTGCCGAAGCTCAACCTGCCCAAAAAGCGGATTTTGTAAAAAAACTGCAGACAGAGGGTGAACGCGTCGCTTTTGTGGGAGATGGCATTAATGACGCCCCGGCCCTGGCCCAGGCAAATCTTGGCATCGCAGTTACCCGGGCAAGCGACATCGCCCGGGAATCAGCGGATATCGTTTTGCTCAGGTCTGAAATCACCGGGGTGCCCGAGGCCCTGGCCCTGGCCCGGGCCACCCTGCGAACCATCAAACAGAACCTATTTTGGGCGTTTTTTTATAATTCCATTGGCGTGCCTCTTGCTTCTTTAGGCTTCGTCAGTCCGATTTTCTGTGCCGCCGCCATGGGCGTATCGGACCTGATCGTGGTCGGTAACGCCCTGCGGCTATTGCGGCGGAAGTATTGGGTCTGAAATTCAGGCATGGGACGCTTTGAAGGGTTCCGGCAACGACCTCGTTTGCCAAAATCCACGGCCGCTGTTCATTCTATGTAATTTTTCATAAAAATGAGTTGGTGGACATATCAACAGTTGCGCATCGGCAGTCCAAAAAACCGGCTGGCCGTGGTGGAGAAATTGTCTCTTGAATATGACCAGGACGCCGTCGGACCCCTGATTTTTGCCCTGAAAGACAAAAATCCGGATGTTCGCTGCATGGCTGCAAGGGCGTTGCTTCGCTATAACGATCTCAAGGCCGTCGAACCGCTGATGGCTATCTTACGGGACCAGGTCCCCCTCGCGCGGGCAGCGGCCGCGGAAACCCTGGGGCGCCTCGGCGATATCAGGGCAACACCCGAGTTGCTCGCGCTTTTGCGCGATGCGGACCCGATCGTCCGTGGAATCGCGGTGCGCAGTCTCAATCGGCTCGGCTGGAAGCCTGCCTCCGAGCCGGATCGCGTACTCCAAATCCTGGCGATGGGCAATCTCCAGGAACTGGTGGCTATGGGACCCGAAGGCGTGGGCCATCTTTTGGAAACGTTGCGCAATGGGACTCCAAATAAACAATTTGCCGCGGTCAAAGCCCTGGGCCAGGTCAACGATAGCCGCATCCTGCCGGCCATGAAGGAAGCGCTAACGAAAAAGGTTCCCGCCGTACGAGCCGCCGCCCTTGGCGTCCTCGAGGGAATCGCAGATCCGCAAACATTTCCTGAAATCGAACCTCTGTTGCGGGATGACACTCCGGTCGTCCGTGGCGCGGCCGTCGAAGCTGCCACCATGTGCGGAGGCCGCATTGCCGTGCCTTCACTTCTCCGATGCCTTAAAGACCCGTCCTGGGAAGTCCGCCAGGCCGCCGCCAAATCGCTCGGTGTGCTCGGAGAAAGCTCCGCAGTGGACGGATTATGCAAAATCATTCAGGACCCGGACCGGGACGTGCGCGAATGTGTCATCGTTGCACTGGGTGAGTTGGGAGATCCACGCGCCATTCAACCGCTCGTGCTCGCCCTGTTGGACCCCGAAAATACCGTCCGCAACGCTGCCTCCGCGGCCCTCTACAAAATTAATCGTCGCTGGGACGAATCGGAGTCCGCTCACCGTGCGTTGCCGAAAGTCAAGGCCTCGCTCAAACACAACGATTACTGGGTCTGCCAGGCTGCCTCAAAATTGCTGGAACAATTCCATATCGACGTCAAAAGCCTCGAGGGCGAAGCGCCCACGGTCAGATTGGCCATGAAATCCGGGCCCTCGCCCGTGTATGCGCTTTTTGCGGATTTGCTTTTCGACCGCGACCGCGATCTGCGCCTGGCCGCCGCTGTCTCGCTGGGACGTCTTCGTGAAAAGAGCGCGGCTACCATTCTGTCCACCGCCTCGCGAGACCTGGATTATAGCGTTCGACAGGCCGCTTTGTCCGCGTTGACCGCCCTGGAATGATTTGCATGAATGGCGCCAACCAACATCAAATTCTGTTCGTGGACGATGACTCGGATTTTTTGCTCACGCTTCGCGACTTGTATGAAATGATGAGCGAGCGTTTGTGGCAGATCCACTCCGCCACGTCCGCCAATCAGGCGCTGGAAATCCTGGATTCCCATAAAATTGACCTCGTGGTCGTGGACGTCAATATGCCCGTCATCGACGGCATCCAGCTGATCGGCATCCTGCAACGGCGTCATCCCGGGCTGAAACGCGCCGTTCTCACTGGACTGGCGACCCCGGAAAAACGGGCGGCGAGCCTTGCAAATGGCGCGGACCTGTTTATCGAAAAAGCCACTTCGCCGGAGGGTTATAAATCCATTTTTGCAATGCTGGGTGAGCTGTTGCAATGGGCGCCCCGGGAAGGGTTTCAAGGAGTGCTCCGCAAAGTTGGTTTGCAGGATGTCATTCAAATGGAATGCCTGGCCCGAAACGCATCTATCCTGGAAGTCTATAACCAGAATGTTTTGGGACGCATCTACATCGAAGACGGCCAGCTCGTTCACGCCGTTGCGGGTGAAATCAAAGGCGAACAGGCATTGTACAAACTTCTTTCGTTACCGGGCGGTTCCTTTGAACTGGCGCAATTTGAAGCACCGCCGGAAAAAACGCTCGCCGGATCATGGGAAATGCTGCTCATGGAGGCGGCCCGAGTCAAAGACGAAAATGCGGCCCTCGGCAAAACCGAAGATACGAACGTCGATCTTCCTGCCCAGCCGGAAACTTCTGCCCGCCTTGAAGGGACCCTTGTCTGCACCCGGACCGGCGAAGCGCTCTTCGATGCCGTTGGTGACGATTCCGGCGCCCATGTCGCCTGGCTCAAGTCCATGGAACAACAGGCCTTGCAACTGGGTGAAATCGTACCGCTGGGCGGATTTGATCGCCTCGAAACCGAAATCACGGATGGACGGGTCCTCGCCCTGTCCCGCTCCAACAAGCTCATCTTTGTTCGTGTCTCAACCAGTGCTGGAAGCAAATGAACGAACTTCTTAATCAATGGCTTGACGCCCGCCTCTCGGTTCCGGGCATGTTGGCCTGCGGCATCGCCCCGGCCAATATGCTGGCCTCCGGAGTCGGTCCAGGCAGCGCTGACGGATTCTGCCGGAGTACCGACCCAAACTTTTCCGTGCGCCAGATGGCCCAGGTCCTCCAATTGCTCCAGGATACTCCGACCGCCCCCGAAACCGAGGCTTCCGGGCTCAAATGGCGAACCTGGGTTTTCACCAACGGCAAGATCCGCTCGGCCATTCGCTCCGATGGCTGGCTCTTCGCCGCTGTCGTCCTCGCGAATTCCGACGCCGCCCAAATCATCGATCCCTTGACCGAGGAATTCCTTTTGCTCCAGGCGGTCGTTTGACGTTCACCGTGAATGAGATTGGAATATTTAAGCGAATCGGACACGTGGCGTGGATAGCCATTCGTTTCGTTCTATTTGGCTGCAGTGGTTTTTTGGCGCTCCTTTACGGTTCTGTGGGCGTATTCATGTTCATGGAACGGATCATCCACCCCGATTGCCCTAATCCGATGAGCCCTTTTCTTCCATTTCCGCTCCTGGTAAGCGGTGCGTTTTTGATGCTTTACGGCACCGGTCAATGGAATCGCTGGGCCTATCTTTGGGTATTCGTTTCCATACCGATTTCCCTTTCAATTTCGTTTTTTTTCCCAGGAGATAAGGCAACGCCGGCTGTAATTGTCGGAATAGTGGCGTTTGCCGTAAACTCCGCTGTGCATAAATATTATTTGCGCAAATCCTCGCCACACACGCACTATCGCGAAAGCGCGAACCCCTCCGATTCAACGCTTTAACGTTTCAACGCAATTTTGGAGTTGCCCATCCAAAAAGTTAAGCGATGTTGCGTGGCAAAACGGAAGGAGAGGATGAATACCAGACACAAGTCCACATCACCCGCAGCCACACCAAATCTGCGCCATCCCAACTTTTTAACGTTTCAACACATCAATGTCATTCATTTATCGAGAGCAGCTCAGCGCAAGAAAACTTTTCTGGCGTTGAACAGGATTGATGGCATCCATTTTGAACTGGTCGAAGGCGTTGACAGCAATAGTCTGGATTTCGCCCAATTAAAGCGGCGAAATCTCATCAAATCCAAAACGACATTCCGGACTCCCGGCTGCAGTCTCGCGCATCGAAACCTCTGGCTGCGGTCATTGGAGACTCAAACGGCCTTAATCGTCTGTGAAGACGACGCCGTGATCCGGCAAGATTTTCGAGCACAGTTTTCAAAATGCCTGAACGCATTACCAACGGGCTGGGACTTTCTCCTCTTGGGATACAATTTCGACTCATTCCTCGATGTGGAAATCATTCCCGGTATTGAGAGCCTTTCGGGACGTTTCACTGACATGGCGCTAACCTCCTCTAGGTTGAAGAATTTCCAAAATTCCGTTACCCCAATTTCCGTGTTGCCGCTGCGAAATGCTTTTGGCACACCTGCCTACGCCGTGTCTCCATCCGGCGCGAAATTCCTTTTAGAGCACGTTTTTCCCCTGCGCAACGTGCCGGTCCCGCTTCCGTTTGAGAAGCGTGCCATGGTTTCGTACTCCATGGATGCAATTATGAACCGGTTTTACCGCAAAATGAAGGCCTTCGCCTGTCTGCCCCCGCTCGTCGTAAGCCCCAACAAAAAAGATCCAAATGCCCGAATTGTACGTATTGATTGAGAACGTTTACAATCGCGTGCCATTGAAGCCTGGATAATTAGGCAAGTTTTCGGATGGTCTTCGTGACCTTAGCCATCTTCGCGCGAAACCCATTTTGTGGTCCCGCATCCTTGAATGTCGGGACAAAGTCGGCTATGAGTAGTGAAAAGGAACGACACGAAATGAAAATCACCTACTATGGCCACGCCTGTTTCGGCGCTGAAATCAACGGCAAACATCTTCTGTTTGATCCCTTCATCACCCATAATCCTCTCGCTAAATCCGTGGATGTCAAAAAAATCCACGCCGATTACATTCTGGTCTCTCACGCCCACGACGACCATCTCGCCGATGCCGCACCCATTGCCGCCCGAACCGGCGCGACCGTCATCACGAACTTCGAAGTTGCTGAATGGCTGGGCAAACAGGGAGTCAAGAAAGCGCACGGTCTCAATCCCGGCGGCAGTTTTCCATTCGATTTTGGGCGCGCAAAATTCGTCCACGCGATTCACTCCAGTTCTTTTCCCGACGGCTCCTACGGCGGCGTGCCGGGAGGGTTCGTCGTCGAGTCATCCGAAGGTAATTTTTATTACTCTGGCGATACGGCGCTGACGATGGACATGAAACTCTATGGCGAAGCGACCAGACTGAAGTTTCTAATCCTGTGTATTGGTGGCAATTTTACCATGGACGTTGATGATGCGATTCGGGCCGCGGGCTTTCTCCAGTGCAAAGAGATAATGGGCGTCCATTACGACTCCTTTCCGCCAATCAAAATTGACCATGCCGCCGCAAAAGAAAAATTCCGCGCCGCCGGCATGACCCTGCACCTGTTGCCGATTGGAGGAACAAAAGATTTTTAGCGCATGGACATCAAGAACCTCAACGAAGTTCCGCCATTCATCACAAAAGACGGCTCGGAAATCCGTGAATTACTGGCCCACCGCAATTCCGCCATCCGCAACCAAAGCCTCGCCGAAGCCCGGCTCCCCGTCGGTAGCTCTACTCAGGAACATTATCACATTCGGACTGAAGAAATCTATTACATCACCCACGGCGCCGGCCGTATCCGTATTGATGCGGAAATCCGGGACCTAAAACCCGGCGACGCCATCGCCATCCGCCCCGGACAAAAGCACAAACTCTGGAATACCGGAAATGACACGCTCCGCCTGTTATGCTGCTGCGCCC
>DASXFM010000337.1:0-11652 GCA_036489615.1 Verrucomicrobiia bacterium
GCCGGCGGGAATTTGAAACCGAAAGTCGGAAACTCGCTCGCCTATTTTACCCGGCGCGTCGGCGCGGAATCAGCAGCCCAGCTTCAGGTGGGCACGCCGTTCGACTACGAACGGCAGATGAAATTGTTCGTGGCAAAAAAAATGCCCGATCCCCGCGACGCCGGTTATCGCGACGCACTCATCCATTGGATCGAGCACTTCGTAACCATGACGCACGGCAAGGCGTTTGTGCTGTTTACGAATTTCAAAACGATGCTCGAAGTGGGGGAATTGATGCAGCCGTTCTTTGACAAGCTGGGTGTGGCCTGTTTTGTCCAAGGCACGGGCACGCCGCGCTCGACGATGCTGGAAAAATTCAAGGACGACGTGGATTCAGTCCTCTTCGGGACGGATAGTTTCTGGCAGGGCGTGGATGTGCCGGGCGAGGCGCTTTCGAATGTCATCATTACGCGCCTTCCGTTTGCCGTGCCGGACCATCCACTCATCGAAGCGCGCATCGAAGCCATCGAAGCGCGCGGGGGTAATTCGTTCGGCGAATTTTCGCTTCCGGAAGCCATTTTAAAATTTCGACAGGGCGTTGGCAGGCTCATCCGTACTAAGACGGACACCGGCGTCATCGTCGTCCTGGACAATCGGATTTTGACGAAGCAATACGGGCAGGCTTTCCTTGATTCGATGCCGAAATGTCCGGTGGAGGTGGTGTAGTACGTTGAAAAGTTAATAGGTATTTATGAGCAGAGACAATCGGCAACCAAAGCCGAAGCCTGCGGGTTCGGTTCCACCGCCGCGACCACCATGCGGTGTATCCACTGGTACCGCGGCCGGAGGAGATGATGATCGGAATTCCAAGAAGTGGGTGCGGAAAGAGACGGTCAGAATCGCATTGCCCAAAACGACAAAGTTAATTTGAGTACCGATCGTAGAGGCTAGTCACGCCCATTGCCCGTCAAAGGCCGCGTGGACATATCTCTGGAGCCACGCACGCTGCCGCAAAGATCCTTGGCCAAGTCGTGGAGTGACGGGCGCTTCTTGGTAGCAAGATGTTCGTCAATTAGCTCCCGCACAAAAGACGAGCGTGAATGCCCAACAGCCTTTGCCCATTTGTTCAGAAGAGCAACGTGTCTTCGTTCCAATCTGACTGAGATTTTATCTCGGCGAGTCCAAGCCTTGGGTCTCGAGGGAACGCAGCCTGGTAGTTGGGATGGCCGCAGATCAAATTCGCGCTCCCGCGCGGCTTCGCAGTCAGCGGCTTATTTTGCGGGCGGTTTACCCGGGGCGGCGTGCTCGCGGACTCGCACTTGCCCCGGGCTATTATCGGCCGCCCTTACAGGGCTTTCAGTTTGCGGCTTCGCCGACAGATGGCATTGTTGTTCGATGGTCTGGCCGCCAAACGATGGCAGCGATCTTTCTATTTAAACAATATTTTCAATTCGGTCGGACTTAACTCGCTGCGCGGTTCAAATTTGTTTCCTGTCATATAATCCAAAATGCTCCGGCGCAGTTGGCGGGCGACGATTCGCGAATCCAGATCGTTGCTGATATCCAACGTGCAGACCAAAAGCCTTCCCTTGCCGACCCTGGCTTCAAAAATGGCGCACGGAAGGGCGTTGCGGTTGAACTTATCGACGAATCGAAACGGCATGTCCACTTTGGCGGGCAGCGCGTCCAGATTGATCGAGAAAGAGCGATGCAATAGTTCCCACCATTGCCAGTCCGTCCAATCATCCGTTGGAAAATCTGAAAAGATGGGGTGCCGAGCGTCAATCATGGCGCCCATTGTCCCCGGTTGGTTGGGGAACATGACCGGATTCCAAAAGGCTGGAGTAAATTGCGCCGCTAGAGGCGATTTGACAGAGTCCCGGGCGGGAAGCAAAAGAACGCGTTTTCCGTTTTGCAACGCCTGAAAAAAATCTGCGCCGGCCGTTTCGAAAATTTCAACATCGGTCGTATGCGGAGTGGCTTCATCCTTCGGATAAACCCAAACATTCCAATCATTCGCGATGGATGTTCCCGCTATTTCTACCGTCACTTTAAGTTTGGTCGCCTTGGTTACGCCGGATAGCGGTTGGTGGATGCGGCTGATTTCTCCATTGTGGCCAATGGGTGTTGATGCCGGTTGTAATTGGCCATTGGCTATTTGTTCTTTTCCGTCAGAAATTGTCCATATCACCGTCGCATTGGTGATCGGAGCCGAGCCGAAATTGGCGATTTGGATTCCTGCGTCAAAAGATTCGTCGTTTTGATAAACACGTTTGGGCATGAGCAGCAAGGGAACGACCGGGCCGCAAAACTTTCGGAATTGGGCCGGCGTGATCAGTCCTTTGGTGTCCCAAAACGCGTCGAGCAGTCCGACCGTAGAAGTGCCCTGGCCCGGAAAGTCGTTCAATTGGAGCAATTGAAATCCGGCCTGAGTGCCCGTTCGTAAGGCGCGCTCGATTTCTTCCTTGTAGAGCAGCGCCGCGAGTTCGCCTGAGTCCCGCGTATAGATGGGCGCTTCTGCCAGCCGGCCTTTGTTTTTCAGATCGGAGCGGATGGCTTCCATTGCGGTTGGGCGCAAAACGCCGTCATACTTCGGTATTTCGGCGAGATTCGGGTAGACACAGTATTGCCCGACCTCATGGCTTATGAACGGCACGTGGATGCATGAAATGGCCTGGTCGAAATTCGTTTCGGTATTCGGGACGGTATTTTCAAAGATGTCCTGCCCGCGTGCCCGCCCGTTTTTGGTGTCCTGTGAAATGTAGTAATCGTCGAACGGTTCCGGCGTTTTGCCCCGCCTCGGGGAGGAGGGATATGTGGTGCTGTCGTAAAGCAATTGCGGGTCGAGTATTCGAAAATGGTCTTTCAGGCCGTCCAGCACGGAGTAGTCGCCTTTCAATTCGTTGCCCATCGTGAACATGACCCAGGAGGGGTGGTTGCCATATTCACGAATCATCCGTTCGCCCTCGTCGCGAAAAAAGCCTGTCACGGCTTCATCTCCGCCAATGTTGAAACTCCAATCCGGCAATTCGACCTCGAGATAAATTCCCATGCGGTCGGCCGCTTCGAACGCGGCTTCTGGCGGGCACCAGGTATGGAAGCGGACGTGGTTCAGGCCAAATGCTTTCACCGCAGCAAAGATTTTTTGCCATTGTTTGCCAGTCATGTCCGGATAGCCGGTCTTCGGAAACTCACAACAGTTGACCGTTCCGCGAAGGAAGGCAGGTTGCCCGTTGATCGTGAATTGACGCCCAATCGACTTGAATTCGCGCATTCCGAAAGTGCTTGTCACCGTTGAGTGGAAATTCCCCGCGTTTAACAAGGCGTTCATTCGATAGAGTCTTGGAGAAAATTCCGACCAGGATGCGTAGTTCGTGCCCATCGGATAAGAAACCGTCTGCGCGCTATGCCCGGGTGGCAAAGCGACATGCCAGGTCATTGGCGGCAGTGGGCCAGTTGAAGAAATGTCCGGCGCAGCTTGCAGAGAAAGTTCCGCTTCGGATTCTTTTTCAGTGCCGTTGTACGAGTTAACGGTGACCTCGAGGGCGCCGTGGGCCAAGTCAGGACGCAACGCGAGCCCATCAATGCGAACTTTGTCTCGCGCTATCAGGGCAATGCGCCCGATGATTCCATTCCAAATAGTTTGTGACTGCTCTGTATAAGCGTGAGGATCGCCGATGGCCAACTGTCGCCGGTTATCCACGCAGATGACGATATGGTTGCGGCCGGGCTTAAGCGCGGTGCTGATTTCATAACGATGCGGTGTGGTGAGGCTGTTACGCGCGCCGATGTATTGGCCATTAACCCAGACCTGCGATTTCCAGATTACGCGTTCCAGCCCGAGTTCGACATCTTTGCCGGCCCAGCGTTTTGGGATGTCAATATTCCGCGAATACCATGCGGGGCCGACGTAAGAAAATCGCTGCTGCAAATGCATGAGCACAAGATCGGCTGTCGCATAGTTGGTTACCCGCCCAAAGGTCAGCCCTTTTTGGAGAACTAAATTTTCGGGCGGCAGGACCGGCAAAACGGGTTGTGTGGTGAATGGCGTTCCTTTGCCTGCCTGGGAAATGGTTCCGGGCAGGTGGATGGTATCAGTCCATGGACCCGAGTCTGTGGGACCCATCTGAAAACTCCATTTGCCTGAAAGATCCATGGTTTCCGCCTGGGAAATGTGGGCCGAAAGAATCAATGCGAACGCTATGGTTCGCCAGAAACCGTTCGAACGACCGCAAGGTCTTGGAGTGCGGTGGCTGTGAAACCGCTTTGGAATCGGGCGAGACGTCCAATTCGACTGTGCCCACTGTTTCGAAAGCGGTGTCGCGCTCCGCTTGCCACCGCACTCCAAGACGCAAGCGTGGAATCGAGGGACCATAGCTTCAGTGAGCGCTTTGAGAATCCTTGAAACTTTCCGTGAAATGCTGCGACGGCGGGAAAGGGAGTAAGGGCGGCCTGACATAGCGTTCACTTCCATCCGTATTCCCGGGCGGCGTTGCCAATTTGTTTGCGAACGAATTTGGCTACGTCGATTGCTTCGCCTCGGGTGGCGCCGACTCCCGATTTTTCGCCCTGCTCGAGGCTGTGTTCCGCGGCCGCGACAATGACGGTCGAGTAAAAATCGAGCGGTGTCTCAGAATTTCCGGTGGTCGTTCCGTTTCTCCGGGCTAAAATGTCCTGGTAGAGCCGGCCGGGATTGCTGATGCCGTAGCCGGTCACCTTGCCGTTTTTTTCAAAATTTCGGAATAGCGGGTTTACCTCGTTGACTCCATCCGCATGAATTTCGCGAAAGCCGGGCATATCCACGTTTAAATCGAGCAATCCGTCCGAGCAAATCATCCGTCCGGATTGGACGGCGATGGACCATGCCGTGTTCGGCAGCGCCCAGCCTGTAATGATATGCGCCAGGGCGCCGCTTTCGAAAACGATTTCGGTGTCCACAAGGTCATAGCCTTTGACCGCGCGCGGCTTAAGCGACGGCAGCTTGTGCGAGTAGCCGGTGGCGCGCACCTGAGCCGGGATCAGTCCGGTGATTTTCATCAGGGCGTCGGCCATGTGAACTGTCAGGAAAGAAACGGGAGTGTTTTGTTCCGCGTAATCGGGCGACGAAAAGAATCGCGGCGAATGATTTGGATTCGATACGAGCAATTTATCGATCATGTAGAAAACGCCCGTTTGAAAAACGCCATAGCGCCCGTTTTTGTATCGCGTCTCGGCTTCCTTGATGCGCGGGTCGTTGCGTTTATGGAAATCCACGCCCAAAAAGCGTCCGGTCTTTTTGGCGGCTTGAATCATCGCGTGAGCGTCGTTCACCGTGGCCGCCGTCGGTTTGGGCAAAATGACATCCAGACCAGCGGCCAAAGCATCGAGCGTCGGTTCACGGTGCAAATGGTCGGGTGTGTTGATTTGAACCGCGTCCAATTCAACCTTCGCCAGCATCTCGCGATAGTCGGCGAACCGCCGATTCTTTGGGAGTTTTGCGAGATCACCGAACCAATTCCGGTTTTTTGAACCCGGATTGGCCACGGCGCAAATTTCCAGCATCGGCGAATACTCGCTGCGAAAATAGAGATATTGATAGATTTCGCGCACGACCGCGCCGGCGCCGATGACGCCAATTCGTAGTTTGTCTTTCATTTTAAATGGTTCCAGTTTGCCGCAACAGGAACAGCGCCAGAAATTCAGCCGCTTTTGCGACATCGCGCAAGGCAATTTGTTCCTGATCGGAGTGGGCGAACGCCAATTCACCTGGCCCGAATGTCAGCACGGGCATCCCCGGATATTCAGTCGCGAACAGTCGGGCGTCGCACGAAACCGTCCAGCCCGCGACAGGTTCGTCGCGCCAGATGCCGGACATTTTCGCGGCGGCAATGGCATTGCGCATGGCCGGAGAATCCGGATCGCCATCAAAGGCCGCATTGTGCAATTTTTCATAGGCGACGGTGACGAATTGTGCGGCAGGTTCGGAGCGCCCGGACCGGCGCAGATAATTTTCCGCGCCGCGTTGCGCGGCCGCGCGCATTCGCGTCATCACTTCGTCCATACTGTGCGTGGGGACAAATCCCTGGCCACCCTCCAAAATCAAACTGTCGCCGGATGCGCCAGCCAGTTCGATCTGTATCCGGCCGGCGACGGCCGATAGTTTTGATTTTGAAAGAACCAGGCTGCGAACCAGGTGTGCCATTTTGGTGATGGCGCCATCGCGCTCACGGATTGCGCCCATGTGGCCGGTTGCGCCATGCACTGTCACTTCGAATCCGTTGCCGCGTCGCTTAAAATCGTAATGCCGCGCCACTAATGGTCTGCCAGTCGCGGCGTCCGTGACTTTCGTCTTATCGCCGTAAAGGCCGACGTATTGAGCAAGACCGCTTTCGAGGCAATCCCGGACCAACGATTCGATTTGCAGGTTCGGCCTGGACCGCTTGCTCACGCGCGCGGCTCTGTTATCAAACTGGATGTTAAAACGGACCTCGCCACAAATCCGGCTGGGATGCTCGCCGAATGGACCGATGATGCCGTGACAGGTTTGGACCGGACGTTGCGGGAACAAATTGTGCCGGCTTTCAGCGCGAATGGCCGCGCCTTCCTTTTCCATTTCCTCGATAACAAAAGCCGACATCTCAAAAGCGGAAATACCCCGGGCTGGCTTAAGTTCAGCCTTGTACCAAACCGCGCCCCGATTGGCCGGATAAATCCGCATCCCGGCGCATTCCCCAACCACGACCGAATCATATAATCTTTTCAACTCGCGATCGGTCGCCAGGGAGAGAGAGCCGTTACCGCCGGTCTCTTCCTCGACGACGAACATCGCTACGACATTGCGGTTCCAGCGCATTCCGGATTGCGTCATGGCCGCTGATAAAATGCGCAGAGCCGTCATCATGGCCACCACCGGGCCTTTGTCATCGCACGCGCCGCGGCCAAAAACGACGCCGTTTTTTATGCGGGGCGGGAAATATGGGGCCACAACGTCCACATGCGCATTCAGCGCGACCGATTGGCCGCTCAGTTTGTTATTTTGGCCCGGCGCAACGTAAACAAGATTTGATCGGGCGGCATAGGTTGCCTCAGCCGAAAGTCCAGCGGGCCGCTTCCGGGTTTTTGTAAAGTGGGGTAATGAATAATGGGGATGCGATTGGATTTGCGGGTTGATGAGCCGCCGCTCCATGCGTCCATCGGCAAATGCCAGCGCTTTTAATTCCCGTTCCAGGATTTGAAAGCAGCGATTTTCCGCCCCGCGCATGACGGAGACTTCGGAATTCGGAGTCGTATCAATCCGGCATAACTCGACGAGCAATCCCTGGATGTATTCGCCGATATTCCGGCTCCGCGCCTGCGCGATAATTGTTTTAATTACGGCGGGTGCGGATTTTAATTTTTGAATTTTTGCCTTTGAAATCACCACTGGACGCCGACAAACTATGCGAGGGCATGAAGCGAAAAAAGACAAATAAACCGTCCAACACGAAAAATCCAATTCCCCGGCGCGATTTTCTCAAACTTGCCGGCGCGGGCGCGGCGATGCTTGCCCTGCCGCATCCAACATTAGCGGGAATTTTCAAACACTCCGGACCCTCGTTTAAATTCAAGACACTTGCGCAGACGCATGATTTGCCGTCATTGCCTGATTGGGGGCCATATTCAAAGAAATACTTTGGCATCTCGCATATCCCGGACGTGCAACGCGGCCTCAGTTTTGATTTTAGTGTTTTCCCCTTGTTGTCGGACTCATCGGTTAAGAAACAATTGCCTGCGGCAACGGACGTTTCCGGCGTTCATCCCTGGGACGCGGCATCGGACATGCGTTTTTATTCGACGCGATTTGAGACGATTTGGAAGGACCAGTTTTATACCGACGTTTCGTATTCTCAATTATCACACAACAGCCGTCTGATCCGGCTTGAGTGCGTGAATCAAACGGCTGCGCCTCAGCAGATGACGCTAAACAGTCTGTCTCAGCTCGTCTTTCCGCCGCTGCATGATTCAAGCGCAGAACCGATTCGACTTTGTGACGTGGAACTGCCCACCGGAGCGATTTGGGTTCATGCGTTGGATTATACCGATTTGCGATACGCCATATCTCGTCCGACGGATAATCTTGTCGCGGATGGTCAACTTCGAGGGGAAGAGCGCAGGCACGACAGTGTGGGCGGTTCCGTCATCGCCTGGAAATTCGGGTCAGATTTCGGCGATACAGTGGTTTATCGCACAGCGCTCAAAAAATCGTTTTCCGATGCAACCCTCGTATGGCGATTTCAAATGGACCAGGGCGAAAGCGTGACGTTCCAAATGACCGGTACGATCAACGGCGAAGTCACTTTTCGTGGCGAAGCAGGCTTTTCCACCGTGGCCATGCCACTGGGTAAATTGGACGCCGGTGATCTGGTCCTTCGCTTTGCTTCGCGTGGCGGCGCCGGGGTGGCATTGAATGGTTTCGTTCTGGTTGAATCCGAGCAGGCGAACGACGTCCGCTTTGTCGATATTCCGTGGCACCCCGTTCCCGACGTTGAAGCACTCTCAAATGGCCTGATTTTGAAATACGACGACGTTTCAAATGTTTACGGGTTTGCTATTGGTGTTCCGATGGCCGGGCATCGGGAATTGAAATGGTCCGACCTGGATTCATCGCTTGGGACGGAGCTCGGTCCCTACACCCATGTGCGCATCTTTGGCGATGCCCGGCGCGGTCATGCCGGCGATCCTGACTCGTTATTTGTTCATGCTTTTTCGCAAACGCTCACCGTAGCTCCGCAATCCAGTCAAATCATCTATGGCCTGATTTGCACGGGCGAAGAATCCGAGGTGCGGCGCAATCTTGCCGATTTCAATCCGACAGATTCCCGGAATGAAGACAATTATCGTTCGGCACGCGAGAGCGCTTTCAAAATCAGCGCCACTCCAGCGGGCGAGGATTTCAAATTTAGCCAGCAACTCATGGCTGCGGTGACGCTGTCCAATTTGGTTTATCCGTTATACACCCAGCGCAGCTACATCCGGCATTATTCACCAGGCCGGATTTGGGATTGCTTGTATACCTGGGACACTGGCTTTATCGGTCTCGGGTTGCTCGAGCTCGATTCCCAAAATGCCGTGGAGATTCTCAGCGCCTACCTGACGCCGCCGGGTGCGCAATCGGCCTTTATCCATCATGGCTCCCCTGTGCCGGTGCAAATCTACCTCGCGTGGGAATTATGGAACCGCACGCAATCCCGCGAATTGCTCGCGTATTGTTATCCCCGGCTGCGGCAATATCATGCCTTTCTCGCCGGCCGGTTGGGCAGTTCGACTACACGTCGCCACCGGGACAATTTGATTTGCACCTGGGATTATTTCTACAACTCCGGCGGCTGGGACGATTACCCGCCTCAAAAATACATCCATGCGAACAATTTGGAAGCCGTCGTCGCTCCCGTCATCAACTCGGCGCATACGATTCGATGCGCGAAAATGCTCCGTACCATCGCGGCGGCGTTGGGCCACACGGCCGATTTCGCCGAATATGACCAGGACATCGCCGAACTTTCCGCTTCGCTCCAAAAGTATTCATGGGACGAATCGTCAGGATATTTCGGTTATGTCATGCACGATGACCAGGGCAAACCAACGGGCATTTTGCGCCATGAAAGCGGCGCCAACTTCGATATGGGAATGGACGGCATCTATCCGCTGGTTGCCGGCATCTGTACACCCGCCCAGGAGCGGCAAATTCTTGACCGCCTGTTTTCGCCGCAACATCTGTGGATGGACGTCGGGCTCACGACCGTTGACCAGTCCGCTCCCTATTTCAGCCCGACCGGTTATTGGAACGGCAGCGTCTGGCTGGCGCATCAGTGGTTTTTCTGGAAGACCATGCTCGATTTGGGCCGCGGCGACCTGGCGGTCCGCATTGCGAAGACCGGGTTGGAGGTCTGGAAAAAGGTCACCGATTCGACGTACGATTGCATGGAACATTTTGAGCCGCGCGACCCGGTTGGCGCGGGATGGTGCCAATTCAGCAGCCTGTCTTCTCCCGCATTATCCTGGTTCGCTTCGCTCTACACCCCAGGACGATTTACCAGCGGTTTTGATGTTTGGATAGAAAACTGCGAATTCAGCCGCACCAATCGCAAGCTCCGGGCAAAATTGAAGCCCGCGTATGGCCCGGGCCGGGATTTCAGCGTCTTTGCGTGTATGAACCCGGATTCCCGCTATCAGGTTTTCTGGAACGGCAAATCGGTCGCTGTCACAAACCCGCACGATGGGTTTTTGCAAATTCAACTACCCGCCGGACCAGGCGAATTAAGAATCGAGAGCGTTGTTTGACAATAATTGCCTATTCTCGCGTGGAACGGTAAGATTTTCAAATGACGAGTGCGGCAGCAATTAGCAAAGCTCCTTTTGGCAAGACGCCCGAAGGACAACCGGTGGAAATTTACACCTTACGCAATAAAAACGGGATGGAAGCCCGGATCATGACGTATGGGGGCATCGTGGTCTCCCTCAAAACGCCGGACAAGTCCGGCATATTTGACGATGTCGTTCTGGGTTACGATACCCTGGAAGGTTACATTCAGCGTAATCCCTATTTCGGCGCGATCATTGGCCGTTGCGGCAACCGGATCTCGAAAGGAAAATTTTCGCTCAGCGGGAAGACCTATTCGCTCGCGACAAATAATAACGCTAAAAATCATTTGCACGGCGGGCTCAAAGGGTTCGATAAAGTCGTTTGGACGGCCAAAGCCGTTGAGTCACCACATGGTCCAGCCCTTCAGCTCGATTATTTGAGCAAAGACGGCGAGGAAGGTTATCCGGGAAATTTGTCCGTGAAGGCAACTTATACCCTGACCGACGATAATGGGTTGAAGTTTGATTTCAGCGCCACGACAGATGCGGACACTATTTGCAATCTGACCCAGCATTCTTATTTCAATTTTCACGGTGGCGGCGACGTGTTGGAATATCTTGTCCAAATCAACGCCGAACAGTTTACAGCTGTAAACGCAGATGTGATACCTACGGGGGAATTGCGCTCAGTTGCCGGCACGCCCCTGGATTTTCGGAAACCGACGGCCATTGGCGCGCGGATCAACAGCCAGGACGAGCAAATCCAAAAAGCGGGCGGCTATGATCATAATTGGGTGTTTAACAAACCCGTGGGCCAACTTGCCTGCGTGGCGCGCGTAACGGACAAAGTCAGCGGCCGCAGCATGGAAGTTTTTACGACCCAGCCTGGAATGCAGTTCTACACGGGAAATTTTCTGGATGGCACCATCACGGGTAAGGGTGGCCAAAAATACAACTGGCGCCATGCTTTCTGCATGGAGCCACAGCATTTCCCCGACGCTCCGAACCACCCGGACTTCCCCTCAATCGAGCTGAAACCCGGGCAGGTGTACGAGAACACCATCATCTATAAATTTTCGACGGAATAGCGCGGAAGCGTGGCAGGGACGTCGCGCTACGGCGTCACCGCGTAGAGCGCGGAAAGAACGTTGTCCAACGTCTAACTACAAGTTACACCACATCACAGCGTTTCCGCCCTCGAATTCTTACATCCCCGGCGTTGTCGATGGAGCAGGACTGGCGTTGCCCGGCATATCAAATGACGGAGCATTGGTGGAGAGATACACCGGCGGCGCAGATGTATCCGGCAAATCGGGCGGCGCGGTGGCGTTCAGTTCCTTGAGCACATCATCC
>DASXFM010000349.1:0-4200 GCA_036489615.1 Verrucomicrobiia bacterium
CTGGTGTTCAATGGCCCCACTCCGTATTGGGCAGTCTATTGCATCCCAAACAATTTCAACCCGTGCCGAAACATCTGCATTAACAACTGCCAGTTTCTAAACCTGACGAACGCCTATTACGCAGCCATCGGCTTGTTGAACGGCACTCGAGACGTGCAGGTTTTGAATTGCACCTTTACAAACGTTACCAATGGCGCCCATGCCCACATGATTTATGCTCCGCATGACATTGTGGACGTCGTGGTATCCAATTGCGTCTTTCAGGATTGCCTGGCCGATTATGTGCGCTTCCGGGATGATTCCGAATATTGCGTGGTGGAGAACAGCACTTTTATCAGCACCGAGAGCGCGTCGGGCTGGCCGTTTGTCAGCGCGGAACTATATAATGAGACGAATTCCGACTCCGCCGGCGATGAATTCTTCGGGACTTATTTCCAGGTCAGCAGCAACGCCTTTATCTACAAAGCCACGGGCGGTCCGGGGCCGTACTCCGCGCTTCACTTTAGTGACACCGGGTGGTCGCCTGACACCTATGATTGCGATCTGACGTCGGCGCAGGCCAGCCAATTGAGCGGCGGCAGCGCGAGCTTTCAACAGTCGTTTCTGCAAACGAACATGGGCATAACCGCCTCCGGCATTAAAATGTTCGGCAACACGTATTCGGGCGCGACCTATCACATGGACTATCAATATGTTTGGGACGGCACCGCGCCTTACAACAATTGGGCGGGAACCGTTGGCCTCAACAATGTGCCCGATTCCAGCGGCACGCCGATGGGACCGCCGGCGGTGGTGCGAAACGGCGATTTTGACCGGCAGGGCTTTTTGGTCGCGCCGATTTCTCAGGGTGATAAGGATTATCAATGTTACTTCCGCGATTGGATGTGCAGTCCAAAATATACCGATATCCTGTGGCAAAAAGGCTTTGAAGGCACTGCCAACGCCCTGCGCTTTGACGGAGCGCAGAGCCAGGAGGTGTATCAATGGATCACCAGCCCCGGACCGAACTGGACGATGGACCTGCTCTTGGCCATCGGTTCGAGCTTCACAGGCACGGGCGCGAAATTCGCCGTGGATGTTTATCACAATGACATCACCGGCGCTAAAGTCAGGGTGGCTGTGGACAATCTCGGGCGATTCGGCATTTATAGCGGCAGCACGTTTACGGTCCTGCCCGAGTTGGGCACAGCGAGCTTCTCGGTTAACGCTACTGGCAGCACGAATTACACCGACTCGGGCGATACCTTGAATGTTTATCATCTGCGTCTGGTGGGCAATTACTCCGCGATTACTCCTTACGTGGACGTCTACGCCAGTGACGCCAATTCCCTCACTTTAGACCACCAGTCGCTCGGCAACACGTCCTGGGTCGGCAGCAGCCCGGTGAGCGGTCAATCCTTCCCCGAAACAGTTGCGTTTTACAACTACACGGCGCCGGTGATGTTGGACCAGATTTCCATTGCCGAGACGAATCCGCCCCAGTGGACCTCGCCTGCCATTTCCGCCACATTTGTGCAGGGGAGCAGCTTCATAATGACCGGGACAAACGGCTCAGCCGGGGTGACGTACTATGTCATTTCCAGTTCGAGTCTCTCTAAGCCTGTTGCAAATTGGATTCGAATGAGCACGAACACTTTTTCGGGGAGCAATTTCTCGATTACGAACTTTTTGACGCCCACCGGACAAAGGTTCTATAGGCTGGAACTGCAATAGGCGCTACTCCCTACCGGGCCAGTTTCTGATTGAGCCAGGCTATGAGCTCTTTCTGCCAATCGGGACGGTAATTCGACCAATCCTTGATGCGATGCTGGCCGTTGGTTATGGCCAGCAGATCGCACGGGACACCGGCTGCCTGCAGCGAGGCCATGAAATTCGTGGTTTCCCGATATGGCACAGTCCGGTCGGCGGTGCCCTGGATGAGAAGGAACGGCTGGAGGCCTGGTTTGACATAGGTCAGCGGCGAATATTGTTTCAGTAACGCGCGCCGGTCGCTTGTGATGTTGGTGGTGGCGTAGTTGAAGAGATTGGTCATGGATTTCGAAAGGCCGCCGCGCCGTTCATTGTCCCAAACGAGGTCACTCGGTGGCGCCATGCCGACGATCGCCTGAACATGGAGGTCCGCGGCAGCCAGCGTGCCGGCCAGGGTCACCAAATGTCCCCCGGCTGAGTAACCGAGAAGCGCGATATGATCCGGGTCGCCTTTATATTCGGTCGCGTGCTGTTTTGCCCAACGAACGGCGGTCTGCACGTCGTCGAAACACGCTGGCCAACGATTTGTGGGTGCCAGGCGGTAACCAATCGTAAACCAGGTGAAATTTGTCGCGTAAGAAGCAATGACGGGCACGATGTCTCCTTCCTTGTCTCCGGACATCCAGCCGCCGCCGTGGACGATGATGAGGATAGGAAACGGACCGGACCCGGCGGGAACGTTCGCATCGAGAAATAGCTTCTGGCCGTCCGCCTCACCGTATTGGATGTCGGGACGGTTACCGTAAAGGACCGGGTCGGGCGCGGATTTCCAGGTGGCGACAAAAGTGGCGTTCGTTTGTGCTCGCAACGCCAGGGAGGCGAACAGAATGGCGAAGATACCGGGAAGTAGTTTCATGGTTTAAGAATATTGTGCAGCCGAGCCCGCCGGAGTTCAATGTTTCCAAACGGCAAAGAAGCCGGACTATTGTGCCCCGGTTCTGGCCACTTCAACGGCAAAAACGTATTCGGGCCCGAACATATCTGAGCGGAAAACGATCCACTTATCATCCGGCGAGAAATTGACGTTGGGTTCGAGGGCGTAGTTCTGTTTGGCCATGTTAACGAGTTTTTCGGCATCAAAAGCACCGGTTTGAATCATATTTCGCATGTCCATGTTTATGTGTTTTTCTGACGATGCGTCAATCAGGCGAGGGTGGAATAGATAGAGCCACCGTCCATTTTGCGCGTGGGCGACTTGCCCGGAATCGCCGCCATCACCGGCAAAAAGAGAGTCATCGTGGGAAACGTTGAAGTGGATGGACCATTCATCCCGCTGCATGTGATACCATAACCGTTGGCGGGTCGTGATTTCATAACCGCCGAGCCAGAAATCTTCGCCGCGTGGGGTCTGGAGGTCGTACCAGATCCATTTGCCGTCCGGACTGAAAAATTCGTGCCCGGCAATTTCCATTTGCATGGTGCGCGGCTGAATGAGCTTGAGGCCGGTGCCGTCGGCATGAATCGTCCAGACGCGGTCGACCAGGTGCCACGGGCCTTCGTGACAGAACAAGATCAAGTTTGGGTCGGTGGGAGAAAACTGGACGTGATTGAGCCAGTCGGTGGACTGATCGAAGAAGTTCAACTTGCCGGTTTGGATATCGAGTGTGAACAGGGCCATTTGCTGGTGCGCGGTGAGGCGTCTGGCCATCATTTCCCCCTTTCTTTCACCAGGCATCCCATGAAAGTGACCGCTGCCTTCAAGACAACTGCCGGCAAGGAGCGTATCATCGGCATTGACCGCCAGCACGGAGCCGCCACCGGGCACTTTTCCAATTTCACGCGTTTCGTGGGTGTCCAGATGCGTCGAAAAAGCGGTCAGTTCATGGTCGTCGCGCCGGACGTAATAAACTTTGCGGGAGTTCCGGCTCACGATGACGCCCGAGATATTGGTGCCGGCCACCACCAATTCGTTTTGGCGGGATTTAAAATTATAATCGTAAATGCCGTCTGGCGCGTCATAGACCAGCTTGTCGCCCTGGGCTGTCCAGGCGTTTTCATTGAAATAGAGGCTTTCGCTCCCGGGTTCGGTTGATAATCGCACAACCCGATGCCCCGTATCCGGGTCAATCCACGCGGACGGCGGCGCATTCTCAGCCCTCAAAGTCAGGAGCAGACTCGTGAAAACAGAGGCAAGCAGGATTTGACGCATGGCAATGATGCCATTGTGGAGAATAGCAACGCCGCATTCAATACTCGCGGACTAACCAAAACTGGCGATGGCGCCAAGGGACACGCGCATGTAACGCAGGTGCCTTGAGGGCAGTTTGTGGAACAGTCACCGAGACGGTGCCTGAACCCGCAGGCGAGACACCTGCGCTACGGCACGGTCGCGACGTCAGATGATTGACGAAGGGCAGTATTGATTATAAGGATGGTGGATAAACATGGCTGTGACCGAGGACATCTTTGACATCGTCAACGAACGTGACGAGGTGGTGGGACACGCGCCGC
>DASXFM010000367.1:0-7797 GCA_036489615.1 Verrucomicrobiia bacterium
AACACACTGGATACGACCGTGGATTTTCAGATGGTTGACGGAAAGCCGGACACTTACGTCATCACTGGCGACATCGACGCGATGTGGTTGCGCGACAGTTCCTCGCAAGTCTGGCCGTACCTGCCGTTGATGAAGGATGACCCGCAATTGCAGCAGATGATCGCCGGGGTCATTTTTCGCCAGACTCGTTGCATCCTGCTCGATCCCTACGCCAATGCCTTTTACAAGGACCCGAATAAAATCAGCATTTGGAAAGATGACTTCACCGACATGAAACCCGGTGTCCATGAACGGAAATGGGAAATCGATTCGCTTTGTTTTCCGATTCGTCTCGCGCACGGCTATTGGACCGCCAGCGGCGACACGACGCCCTTTGACGAGACCTGGCGCCAGTCCGTGCTGCTGATTCTAAAAACGTTCCGTGAACAGCAGCGCAAACATGGCAGGGGACCGTACCATTTCCAGCGCCGCACGGAAACGCAAACGGACACGGTGCCCGGCAAAGGTTACGGCAACCCGGCCAAACCCGTCGGCCTCATCTTTTCCATGTTCCGTCCCAGCGACGACGCGACGGTGTTTCCCTTTCTGGTTCCTTCAAACTTTTTCGCTGTCACCAGCCTGCGCCAGGCGGCAGTGATGCTGGAACAGATCAGCCACGACAGCGATTCGGCCGTTCAATGCCGCGCGCTCGCGGATGAAGTCGAACAGGCGCTCCGCGAACACGCCGTGGTCAGTCCCAACGGTTTTGGAAATATTTATGCCTATGAAGTGGACGCCTACGGCAATTTTTATTGCATCGACGATGGCAACGTGCCGAGCCTGCTCTCACTCCCCTATATTGGCGCCGTCAAACGGGATGATAATTTGTACATGAACACACGGCGCTTCGTTCTTTCAAAAAGTGATCCCTATTATTGCCATGGCACAGCCGGCGAAGGACCGGGCGGCCCCCATTCGGGAATTGGGATGCTGTGGCCGTTGGGGCTGATCGTTCAGGCGTTGACCAGCACCCATGACGCCGAAATTCGCCGTTGCCTGGAGATTTTGCGGACCACCCACGCCGGAACAGGTTTCATGCACGAATCCTTTGACCAGAATGACCCGAACAAATACACCCGCGCCTGGTTCGCCTGGGCGAATACCATTTTCGGAGAACTAATCTTAAAGCTCTATAAGCAAAGTCCGGAGCTTCTCTCGTAATTTACGATTCATCACCGGCGGACAATTTCCAACTGTCGGCGACCTTTCCGCTATAGCGACGGCGGAAGCCGCAAATTGAAAGCCCCATCGGGGCGATATATATGTAGCCCAGGGCAAGTGAGTCCGCGAGCGCCGCCCTGGGTATCTTGGCCCCAACGACCCAGCCGCCGTTTGCGAAGCCGCGCGATAGCGCGCGTCTGATCTGTGGCACTCTCTCCACTCTCCTCCGATGGAAACACACGGTCCATGGGAAGGTGTGGTGCTTCAAAAATGATTCACTATACTTGACGTAACACGTGCGCAAACTTTGAGAGCGAAAACTCCACATTATTCCTGCTTCTTCGCGCGCCCTTTCCTGCAGGCCGCATAATCCCATCCATTCTGTTTGCAGATCACGCGGGCGTGAGCGTCCCAGGTGGGCTCGTCTTTGGGGCGGCCGGCCATAAAGCAATCGATGGCCAAATAAATCAGCGGCTTTTTACCGGTGCATTGGATGGAATGCAACGTATGCGGAGGAATGCGGACAACGTCTCCAGGCTCGACGGGATATTTTTTTCGTTTCGCGCCGATGCTCAAAACTCCCTTGCCCTTCAGGATATGAAATATTTGCTCGGTGTCGTCGTGCTTATGCAGCGGCGGTGCCTTTCCCGGTTCGATGACGACAACAAATACCTCGGAGGTCTCGGCGTCCGCCCGGTCCACGACCAGGTCGTTGATGTGCGTCGGAAATTGGTAGCGCTGCACGCGGGATGTTGGAAAAACAAATTGCATGGGATCGAGACTCGTTGAAATGTTGAGACGTTGCAACCCGGATATTGCATTGAGATTCAGACTGATTTTTTGGTTCTTCGCTGTTTTCAGTTGAATAGATTCACAGCCTCCGACGCCGATAGTTCTCGAACGATGCCGCCCTTAGGTCCGTAGGTAGGTAGGAGCGACATATTCATGCATGGTAAATTCGTACAAACAAATCAATCGAATCGAATGCACTGAAGGCTACGGCGTTTCAAACCTGATCTGTGTAGCAGCGGACGTCAGTCCGCTCTAACTATTTCGCACAGCAGTCTGACGGATTTATTCACCATCCAGACTGTCCGACCACCTGGCGATTATCCCTCTCTCCCAGCGGCCCTGCCCGCCGCAGATTACAATCATTATGAAGGTTCATTGCGCTAAGGAACCGTCAATTCGATGTTCGGCGTTGAACTGCCTGCCCTCCGTCTTGTCCGGGCGTAGCCTTGGCGAAGACGGAAGCTTCCGAGCGAAGGACGGGAGAGAGCTGGGGTGAGGGGGAATCGTTCGAAAAATGAAGGGTGCGGTTCATGGTGAGAATTCCCCTAAAAGCATTTCGCGTATTGAACCCCTGAACCGCTATGATCGTTCGTCGTAGCAAGCCATCGGGCGACCATTCTCCTTCTCCAGGGGGAGAAGGCCGGGATGAGGGCGGGCTCTTTGCAGCCGAGGCACGAGGCTCATTCTCTTCGTTCCGTGGTGGTGGGATCGTTCGAAAGAGAGGATCAGGCGGAGTCGCACGACTGTCCTTTTCCATCTATCGTGACGCTTAATCAAACGACGGCGGCCGGGAATGGCTTCCCCACGAAGTCGGTTTGTCCGTGAGGCTAAAATCCAAAGTGGCGCCGTGCGACAATTCAGACCAGGGAATCCACACGCTCTTCCAGGCCTTGTCGTTGATCGCCAATTTGCGAACATAGCAATTTTCCGGCGACGCTCCCGCGCCCACAATTTGAATGGCCGCGCCGACATCCGGTTGTATGACCGCCTTGGAAAACATGGGGCTGCCGGTGACAAAACCGGCGACACCCGGAATTTCCGGATAAATCCCGAGCGCAGAAAATACATACCACGATGACAACGCGCCGGCGTCGTCGTTGCCCGGCAAACCCGAAGGCAAACTGGTGAACAGTGTATCCTGGATGCGGCGGACGACCTGCTGGGTCCCCGACGGCTCCCCGGCGAAGTCATAGACCCACGGAGTTTCTTCGCACGGCTCATTGCCGATGAAGGCCGTGTCAGCATTTATACCCCCGTTGAGCTTCGTGAAAAAATGATCCAGGCGCGCGAGCGTTTTTTTATCGCCACCCAATTTTTTTATCAATTCGTTCAAATTGAAATTGACCATCCAGACGTATTGCGAAGGTGTGCCTTCGACAAATCCTTTTTTGTTCGTGGGAGAAAAATCGGCGGCCCAGGAGCCGTCGGCTTCTCGCGGGCGCAGCAGCCCGGTTGAACTGTCGAAGAGATTCTGCCAGTTTTGGGCGCGGTGTTGGAACGATGCCCCGGTTTGAACGTCGCCGAGCGCGTCGGCGAATTGGGACAGGGCGAAATCCGCGTTGCAATACTCCAGGGTGACCGCGCCGGAGCCGGGAACGTAGCCGTGCCTGATATAGTCATCGAGTCCTTTGCGTACTTCAAAACCATCGGAAGTGGTTCCCGGCGTCGACGCACCTTTTTCCATGGCCGCTAGCGCGCCGCCCGTGTCGAACTGATTGACGCCGTAAGCATAATCGTCTGCGAGGATGATATCGTCGCCGTCGCCGACCATGCCGCCCGAGTTTCGGTTGACCTGCTCCCAACGCGGCAACCCGCCGCCGTCGGGGCGCGTCGCGGCATCCTGTTTCGCGTAGTTGACCATGGACTGCGCGATATCGGCGGCATCCGAAGGAGCCAGGACCGCAATGAGCGGAGCAAGGGAGCGATATTGGTCCCACGCGGGTATATTTTGGTATTGATGATGGCCAGGCTCGGCGGAATGGATTTTGCCGTCCATTCCCGGATATTCACCGTTCACATCATCCAGCAAATTGGGATGCATGAAGCAGTGATACAATGCGGTATAGAAGGTTTGTTTTTGAGCGTCGCTGCCGCCCTCCACCTGAATGTGATTGAGGACCGTGTTCCATTGCGCGTCCGCTTTTTGGCGAACCGCGGAAAAATCCCACGAAGGATTTTCTTGCGCGAGGTTGGCGCGCGCATTGTCGAGGCTCACGTAGGAAATCGCGGCGCGAACCTGCACCACTTGATTTGCCGCCGGGTCAAAAGTCAAAACAACGCCGCAATTTTCGCCGCTTGCGTCCGATTTATTACTAAGGTCGTTGTCGTTCCACGTTTGGACCCGTCGGACGGGTTGGTCAATTTGTGCCACAAAATAGATCGTGAATCGATGATCCTTCGCGCCGCCGATATGGTCTTTATAAACGCCCGTGACTTCGTTGCCATGAACGGAAATCGAGCCGTCCGCGCGAATTAAAATCGTTGCAGGCGATTGGGCGTTGGGAAACGTAAAACGCGCCATTCCAGTTCGGGGCGTGGCCGTGAGTTCGGTTTCGATTCCGTTTTCGGGAGTCACGCGATAATAACCGGCGGATGCCGATTCGTTCGTATGGGAAAATATCGCCGCGAATTGTTCCCAATTGGCTCCCGGCGAATCTTTGACCGGTTGCAGGGTCGGCATCATGGGAACATCCATGAGACAGACCACACCGCGGCCACTGAAGTGGGTCAGGCTGAAATCCTCAATCACATTGTCTGGATACCAATAACCGCCGGCGATATTTCTCTTGTGAGTGGTGTCCGGGCTCCACGCCACCATGCCGCGCGGGCAGACGGCGCCGGGAAATACGTTGCCGGTGTCCCAGCCGTACCCTTCGCCAATCACGGCATTCGGCTCAGTGCCAATGAGCGGATTGACGTATTGGCTCAGGGGAAGCTCCGACCCGGCGGTCGCTGCCAAGGGAGCCCCTGAGCATAAAGCGAGGAGCGCGATGAATTGGATGAAACCGGTTTTCATAGATGTTTTGGTGTCGCCGTAACTGTTGGGGCGGGAAGACAAGTCGTTCATGCGTGATATCATGCGATGATATATATATAGTGGCAAAAGGAGCAACATTGGTTACACGCAGAACGCATTTTTTGGCACGAATGCCGATTCGCAGGCGGATTTGCGTATGGAGCGCACCAGCCGAGGCACGTCGGAAGGGAGAGGATTCGATGCTTTCAAAAGGTTCTTCCCCGTTTTCGGTGGATGGTGCCAGGGTAGCTCCACAGGAGCGCAATATTTGTACTACACGTGGATGACAAATTCTTCCAAGCTCCGTAGGAGCGGGATATTCCGTCCATCACGGAGCATGGATCGGTGTAGGCCGGGTGCCCTCACCCGGCGTTTTCTGGTTCCTCGGCGGAAGCTTCCGAGCGAAGGATGGGAGAGGGCAGGGGTGAGGGAGAATCGTTCGAACGACAATGCGGTTCATGGGGAGTCACGACCTCCAACTTTTGGACGTGCATCGAGGCCATGAACATCTTTTGCGTAGCAGCGGACATGAGTCCGCTCTGACTATTTCGCGGAGGAATCGCACGGCCTTGCTCGCAACCCAAATCGCCCAACCGGCGTGACGGTTCCTGGTGAGTGAGAACCACTCGAACCTCTCGCGAAAGATGTCCGAAATAATCAGGTCGGCGGCGGGGATGGCTTGCCCCCGCAAATTAAATTAGCCGCCGCCACCCCGCTGACCTCATCAATCCTGCCGGCCCTGCTTTTGGAGAGGCATCGGAATAAGTTTCGCCGCCGCCAATTTATTCGCAATGGGCCCCTGGCTTCGGGACTCTTCCTCTTCGTGGAGGCGCATCCGGGCATTCAGAACATCGGCGCGCCCAATGTAACCGATCACCCGGCTGGGTTCGTCCCGATTTACCACCGGCAGGCGGCCGATGTCGTGCCTCAGCATTTTGGCCACCGCGTCGTGCAATAATTCATCCGGATACGCCACGATCAGATCAGCTTTTCCAATTTCAAGCACGGAGATTTCGCCGTCCGGCTGGTTTACCAACGCCTGGACCAGGTCGCCCCGGGTGACAATCCCCGCGAGTTTCCCGTCTGCGTCCAGAATGAGCGTCCCCTGGCGTTTGGAAACTCCGATGTCGTTGTTTGCGATGCGGTCCGACAATTCGCGCACGGTCGTTTCCGCGGAAACGGTGGGAATGTCCGTCCCCATGACATCGCTCACACGCATTAATTCAAACAAATCAACACTGTATTCGCGGCTGATGTGCTGTCCGCGGCGCGCGAGTTTTTCAGTAAGTATCGAACGCCGCAAGGTCAGGACGGTGAATCCGAGGGCGGTCACGCATCCGATAAACAAGGCCGGCAACGCGTTTAAATCATGCGTCAATTCCAGCGTAAATATCATGCCGGTGAGCGGTGAGCGCATCGTACCGCCCATAATCGCCCCCATGCCGACCATCGCCCATAATCCCGGGTCGCCATCGGGCAGCCATTGCCCGAGCAACGCTCCGACGCAACCGCCCACGATGAGCAGCGGGGCCAGCACGCCGCCGGACGTGCCGGAACCAAGCGCCACCGCCCACACGAGAGCTTTGGCGATTAGCAGGCTGATCAACACCTTGCCGAGAAGTTGCCCGTTCATCAGCGTCCCAATCGTGTCGTAACCCACGCCCAGCACGCGCGGTTCGAAAATGCCGACGATGCCCACCACCAACGCGCCCAGCGCCGGCCACCACATCCAGTGGATGGGCAATTCCTGAAATAAATCTTCAAAGGCGTAGACCAGAGTTGTGAGGACCCACGAACCCGCTCCCGCCGCAAGGCCAACCAGCAATGCGTCAAACAATTCGCCGGAGTTCAGCACACTGTGGGGTACGACGGGAAACATCGGACCGGGCCCCAGCAGAGGTACGCGCAAAATGGAAGCGATTACCGAGGCGACGGCCACCGGAATGAAGCTGCGCGGTTTCCATTCAAACAACAACAACTCCACCGCCAGCAGGACGGCCGCGATGGGCGTTCCGAAGACCGCCGACATTCCGCCCGCCGCGCCGGCCACCAGCAATGTTTTGCGTTCAGCCGATGAAAGATGAAACAATTGCGCGAACACCGAACCGAATGCGCCGCCCGTCATGATGATCGGGCCTTCGGCTCCGAACGGACCGCCGGTGCCAATCGAAATCGCGGAAGACAACGGTTTCAAAATTGCCACGCGCGGGTTGATCAGGCTGCGTCCCAGGAGAATGGCCTCAAGCGCCTCCGGAATGCCGTGCCCCCGGATTTTCTCCGAGCCGTACCGCGCCATCAGTCCGATGATCAACGCGCCGGCGACGGGAACAACCGGGAGCCACCAGCCCAGATGATTATATTCCGGCAGCATCGGCCGGGTGGACAACGTGTGAAAGAAAGCAAGGTTGGTAATCCCGGCGATCAGCCAGAGCAAAGCCTTGGCCACTAACGCGCTGATGGCCCCGATGGGAACAGCCAGGGCGCTCAACAAAATGACACGGCCATCCGTCCGAAAATCGGCGAGCGAATCGGACGGTCCGCGTAATTTAGCCATGGCAGACGACAATTTCTTATCCATAAACAAAGACGGCCAAAATACATCGCGCCACGATATAAAGCAAGAAGTTTAGAACCCTGATTTGGTAGGGCGCCGCTCCCGCGCCGCCTTTTCAGATAGTTGTAGGCCGGGCGCCCTCACCCGGCGTTCTCCCATTCAATGTTGGACATGCGACACCGGTGCATTGTGCCAGGGGTAGGGCGGAAGTGCCCTTCCGCCAGGCACGCGCCGT
>DASXFM010000419.1:0-4121 GCA_036489615.1 Verrucomicrobiia bacterium
ACGAACGCACCGCGCGCACCCAGAAGCAATACGAGTCCAAGCCACAAGGCCATGGCAACGCCAACGGCTTTCTTCATGCACAGGTAGGGACGCTGCGTTGCGGCGTCCGCGCCGCGTGCAGCGGCGCAACCCGAGCACTCATGGTCGGCCTGCTTGCCCGCTCGGGCATCCGAGATTGCCAGTGGCGCTGCCACACTTTTCATATTCATATACTGTTCCTTTCATTTTTGTTGTTTGTTCGTTGTTTATTCGATCGCCTCCATCCCAGAGGGATGACCGGAAATAGCCCGGCGTTTCAACGCCGGGTCGCGGTTGGAAATCGTATAAGTCCCGAAGGGACAGCTGAAATCCGCCTCCCGGCCTTCTCACGGTCTCCTCGTCTTGCCGTCTCCAGTGTGCATATGCACTTCGCCGTCCAAAAAATATCCACTCTATTGCTTCTTCAACTGCTCCGCCACCCGCTCCAAATCCCGAATCATCTCCCCCCACCGTTCCTTCCCCAAAATCGCCACCACTTTGTCCTGGGACGCCCGCCAGCCCGGATACGCTTCCGCCACTTTCTTGCGCCCGCGTTCCGTGATCATCAATTCCACGTGCCCGCCCCGCCCGCCACCCTTTATTTTGATCAATCCTTCACGTTCCAGTGGCCGAAGATTCCGCACCAGCGTAGTCCGCTCCATCCCCATGAAATCGCTCAGCTCCGCCATGCCCCAATTTTTGGCCTGCAATGCGCGCAACAAAGGCGTCTGCGTCGGACGCAACCCTATGCGCCGCACTTCAGTATCAAAAAAACGCGTAACCGCCCGCGTCACCGAGCGCAGATTAAAACACACGCAATTTTGCACGTCCGCCATGTCCAGTTCATTTGACATTGTGTGTATATACACACTACACGTGGCGGCGTCAAATAAATCTTTAAGGAAGTCAACGAGTTCAAGCAACCAGAAACAAATCGTAGCGGAAACAACCCTAGCAACGATAATACGATGCGGTCAAGACTTGACAAGTACCCTTATAACCATCGCCCAAATAACTCGTTTGCGTTTCTGGGTCATGCTCATTTTGGCCATCCCGATGCTGGACGTTTGTTTTGGAGAGGCTTCTTTACGAGTTCACGCCAGTCGCCATTGAGTTTCAAAACCTCTGGCTCAGGTCCGCTCTTTTTCTTTGGAGCGGGTGTTTTCATGGCGGATTTCACACACGCAATATACGAGGCAACTGCGTCAGAGTGAAACAGGCTTTCCTCAATTCCCCCATGCCCCATCGTTTTAATCTGCGAAAATCCCCGTAATCTCCCGCCTTCGCTCAGAAGCTACGGCGGGTAGGGCGGATGAAAATCTTCCGGGAGTATGTAGAAGTAGATGACGCAAATTGGCGCAAAAGCTAAAAAGCCAGCGCCGTTTTTGGATACCGTAGGACGAAATTTGCGTTAAGTACTCGGAGCCATGGCCAATAAATCACTGGTCGCCTCCAATGTCACCGTCGGCGCTCTCTTTCGAGCAATTGATACCTGTCGCCCGACGATCTTGATTGATGAGGTCGGCGAGCGAAGTGCGACACCGCTTTCGAAGCTGTGGCTGCGTCCGATCTGTCGCGTCATCCGATTCCAGGACTCGTGCTATCGATCGAGGTGGGGGACGGCTCGCACCATACGCCTCAGATCTCTACTGGCTCCGAACGCGGAACAAAAGATCAGTACGTTTTCTCCACGCAAATCAACGCAGGCGTCAGGTGACGCGTTGCGTTTCAGGTGCGTCTTGACCCATCACTGGGCCTCGGTCACCGGAGTCTCTGTCGCGATAGCCGATAGTCCCGTGCCGCGTCCGTGATCCAGGTTGATGAACTGGTTCGTCCCTGGGACATGGCAGACGATGTTGAATTTATCAATGGCTTCCAGCTTTGCGGCTTTGAATGCTATGGTGGTGGCCGGGTAAAATTTGCCTTTAAGCGGATTTTTCGTCCATTGCCCTGCCGAAGTCAGATATTCGAGCGTGTCGTTGTTTTCGATAAGAATATTCAAGATAGACATCTTAACAGACGATTACGCGTTACCTAAACAAATCGTACAAAACGTCATTATTTCCCAACGGCTTGTTTTGCGGTTCTCTTTTCGCGCTTTCGTTCGAAGGAGTATTTCTTCCAACTCCCGGACGTCGGTCAACGCAGCCGCCAGGTAATGCGCGCTTTATCCAGGTCGTAAGGCGACATTTCCATTTTGACGCGGTCGCCAACGGTCAGGCGGACGAAACGTTTGCGCATCTTGCCACAAATCGTGGCCAGCACCAGGTGCTTGTTGTCGAGTTCAACCCGAAACATCGTGCCCGGCAGGACCACTTTCACGCTTCCCTCGACTTCAATGTGTTGTTCTTTCGGCATAGGAAAAATAAAAAAGCAAGGTTCGGATCACCCGAACCCTGCTGTTGAATCGATATAATGATTATTAACGTCCGCGACCACGGTAACCGCCGCCGCCGCCACCGCCGCCGCCACCATATTCACGCCGGCCACCGCCGGGACGTTCTTCACGGGGCTTGGCAACGTTGACGGTCAGGGCGCGACCGCCCATGTCCTTGCCGTTCATGCCGTCAATGGCTTTTTGCGCTTCCTCAGCTGTGTTCATGGTCACAAACGCAAAGCCGCGTGAACGGTTGGTTGTGCGATCGATCATCAAGTTGGCTTCCGTGACCGAACCGAATGCGGCAAACGCATCCTGCAGGTCGTTTTCAGTGGTGTCGAAAGAAAGATTTCCGACAAATAATTTATTACTCATGTGATGTTTAGTTGCGCTGGACTGAAGTTTGCGTTGACCAGACTGTTTCCGTTAATCGGATTTCAAATCATCACTGAACTCGTTCACTTGAAGATTTACCATGCCTTTAAAGCACAAGCCTCTATCAGACAATCCCCATCATGACAGCTTTGGCCGAAATTGCAACTGCCATCTGTAATTAAATTCCAGCAACCCCGATAGGCTCGCCAGGCCCCTCCCCGTGCATTCTGGCGTCGCCAGTACGCGCGGCTTCTTCAATCCAAGGCCAATCAACAGGCCGCTAACTCCACCCTGGCGGGTTTCCGCCCGTTTTTTTGCCGTAAACATTCATCGACATTCCGGTTCGCATGCGAGACAATGGGGTGTTCTTGCCTGACAAGTCGGAGCACGGGAACCGTTTTCCGTCCAAAGTCATTATATCATGCCCCAAAAAACAGCCGTTATCAGGGTCGAGGAAACCGATGCGCAACGATTCGTACGCATCCTTTCGCGCAGCGATTTTAAACCGCTCCAGGCCCTCTTCGACAATCTCCGCGCCGCCATCATGGTAATGCAGGACGCGATCGTGACCACCGGTACCTACCGCAACTTTCTCGATAAGCTTGGATATCGTCTGGTCGTCGTGAAACAGATTCACGAGCAGGACTGCTACGCCCGCATCGGGCCCGCAGGCGGCATTCGCGCCGTACTGCCCGTTCACGACGTCGCCACGTACAGCACCATGGTTACGCTCGTCAACCTGGATTCTACGGTTTCGACCACATCCAACTCCGTCGACTTCTACGACGACCAGATCGCCCGGTTCAAAGTCTTATTGATGAACAAGTCCGGCGACGCCGCTTGACAGTCCGTCTTCAACCGAAGACCAGTCAATAATGTAAAGTCTGTAGCGGGTAAAAACGTCAGCCCACACATTTTCATTCCGTTTCGTTGCTCCTCAAATCTTCGGTATTCGGCGTTTGGCGTTCGATGTTTCAGTCCATTATCCACCTTAGCGTCTTTGCGCCTTTGTTGTTCAAAATCAATTCCATTGAAAATGGATGTCCCTTGGTTTAAATTGTCATTGCCAAGGTTAAAACATCACTATGCAGTGGATTAATATTCTCGTCGGGGCGGTGTTGCTCGTCTTCGGGCGACGGTTATTCTGGCTGTTTGTCGGTTGCACGGGTTTTATTGTCGGATTCGATTTGGCCAACAGCCTCTTTCCCGGCCAATCTCAATTGCTGATTTTTCTAATTGCCATCGGTGTGGGACTCATTGGCGCCATTGCCGCGATATTTCTGCAACGCCTTGTCGTAGGCATCGCCGGATTCTTCGCCGGCGGCTACTTTCTTTCCGCTGCTGCCATGGC
>DASXFM010000428.1:0-8124 GCA_036489615.1 Verrucomicrobiia bacterium
GTGGCCAGGCCGTAGTTGAAGTAATCCTCCCAGAAAATACACGGATAACCCTGGTAGGTCAGGATGATCGCGTAGGCAATCATCTTGTCGTTGACGATTTCGTCGGTATCGTGGTTGGCGCAAAAGGTCACGGCCTTGAACGAATTCTTCGACGCATAACATTGGTTTGGGTCGAGGATATTGGCGAGATTGCCGCCGCCGCTGGTGTCATTGCAGAAGGTCTGCATGGTGCCGTACAGCGGAAAATCGAATGCGGAGGAATTGCCCGCGGAATTGACCCAGCTGTCAATGTTCGCGGATGAGTCCCAATATTCGCCCACGGAGAACGTGGGACTGGTGGCGGCATTCATGTCGTGCACCACCCAGGCGTGGTAACCTTTCACATAATCGTATCGCCAGCCGTCAAAACCGGCGTTGTTCGAATTTTGCAGCCATTCCATCCAGGTCATGACATCGTTGTAGGGCGGTGAATTGACGTAACAAATGTCCGGGTAACCGCCGAACGTGCCTTCATCGCTCACTTCCTGGTAATTGGGATGAAAAGAGTCCCAATGCCAAAGACATTTGCCGCTGGCCACGCCGCTAAAATCGGTATAGGACGTGCCGCCGGTGTAGGGGTTGCTCTCGCTCTGCCCGCCCGTGCGATGGTTTAAGACCATGTCGCCGATACAGGAAATGCCCAGCGCCTTAAAGGCCGCAATGGCGCTCTTTAATTGTGCCTGCGTGCCGAAATGCGTCGGCGTGGTGCCTTCCTGGTTCAACTGCCCCAAATCATAGTAATCGTACGGGTCATAACCCATGGAATAGCCGCCGCTGGCGCATTTCTCGGGCGGAGGAAACCAGATGCGGTTAATGCCATAGCCGCCGGCCATATTCGACAGCGCCGACGCCTCCGATTGCATGGTCGGATACCATGGACTTGGGCAATTCCAATAAAACCCTTCCATCATGACGCCGGCCATGGCCGACATCGCGGACAGCAACATAACGGCGAACGGCGCCAGCAATGGCCTGATGACCAAACGCCGGAAGACAGCGTGGCGTGGTGGTGAAGGGGGAATGATTTGAATGGCCCGAACCCGGAACAATGTTTTACCCAACATATTTATCCTTTCCTTTTTAGTTATGAAGTGAGTGGTAACACTTCATTTCCCCCCAAGAAGCCGTATCAACACAGCACAGCAAACGCTCAAAAAAGCAAACTGTGTCTATGACTACTAGACTACTATTCCAAAAAAGAAATTCTACCGCATGTTTGTGCGAGTGCGTCCGGCTGGCGGAATGGTCATTGCGGCATGCGGAATTTTTTAAATGAGGAAAGGAGGAAAGCAGGAAGGGAAATTCTTAACCGCGAAATACACGAAATACACGAACGGCGGAGGGTTTCTCACCAGCGTTCGCAGAGCTACGGCCCGGCAAACAAAGGAAGCCCTCTTTTCCCCTTCGCGAACTTCGAGGCCTTCGCGCGAACCCGAATCGGCACCGATCCCAGGTTAAAACTTTCGCGTTTTTCGTGTATTTCGCGGTCAAGAATCCGCGACATCGGCAGACAAAAAAATGTCATCCCCTGTTATTCCCATCATGAATGTCGTTGATAATCATTCCGTTTGATGTGATAGTTTATCGCCCGCGCTGACTCAGACGGATGCCAGGCAACCCGATCAGCTTCAATGCGGGCTTTTATGGCTGACTGTCCTGACATTCGCCGTCGCCAATGTTTATTTCTGCTGATCATTTTCTCCGCCTGGTTTTCGGGGCGCGCCATGGCCCAGACCAATATCATCCTGACCTGGAGTTCCACGGGCGGCGGCAATTGGAGCAATGCCAATAATTGGGGCAACGCGGGGACGCCGACAAATGGAGATACCCTGATCTTCCCCCAGGGTTCGGGCGTGCTCAATAACGACCTCACCGGTTTGACGCTGAACCAGGTCATTTTTGCCAATAATAGCGGATCATGGATCGTTTCCGGCCAGGCGCTGACCGTAACCAACGGCATCGAGCAAGCCGGCTCCGGCGCCTCCAACAATTGGGACATAGCCACGTCGCTGACGGCTTCCGATACGACGGTGAATGTCGTCAGCAACAGCATCCTGACGATTTCCGGGCCGGTGAACGGAACGGGCGGGCCGTCGATGAGCGGCCCTGGCAGCGTGATCCTGAATGGCGCCAATACTTATACGGGCCCGACTCTTGCGGCCGCCGGATCGCTGGAGATCAATTCAGCCCAGCCGCAAAGCCCGGTCACCGTTCTTCTCAACGCCACTTTAACGGGCGGCGGAACGGTCGGCAATCTGACCTGCAATGGAATTCTAAGACCCGGGACCAATTTTGCCCAGGGCACGCTGGCCTGCAGCAACCTGATCCTTGCTCAGACCGCCATTTTTAACCCCGAACTTTTGTGCACCAACGCCGGCTATTTCAGCAGCCAATTGGATGTCCGGGGAGTCATCAGCCTGCGTCAAGCCACTTTGCGGGAAGGCGTGGTGATGACGTATCAGGGCGCCATTACCCCGGCTGAATTAGTCCTGATCCAAAACAGTGGAGGCAGCCCCATCAGCGGGACCTTCGCCGGCCTGCGCGACGGCGCGACGGTAACGGTTTATGACGCGGAACCGAATCTTTACGCTGAACAATGGGAGGTCGCCCGGTATCAGCCGATCGTGAACTATGCCCTTGGCGGGACCACGAATGTGACCCTTCGATCGCAGCAAGCGCTGCTTTATCCAAACCCGGTTTTTACCGGAGGGGATGGCAGCCCGGGATTTCAACCCGATGAATGTTACATCCTGGATGTGAACCTTGACGCGCTCGTGCCCATGACCGATGTTTCCGCGGTTCTGTCGTCGGCCACGCCGGGGGTGATCGTCACCCAGCCTTATTCCACGTTTCCAAATATGTTGGCCGGCCAGCCGGCGGAATCCGTGACGCCTTTTGAGGTATCGGCTTTGCCTTCGCTGGCATGTGGGACGGTTATCCAGCTTCAGCTCGCCCTGGCTGGTTCGGATGGCTCGGATATCGTGCCCCTTTATTTACAGGCCGGACAGACTTCCGCGACTCCCGATAGCTTCAACGCATCTCCGAGTTTGACAATTCCTAAAAATGGCTCGGTCAATTCCTCTATCACTGTCTTTAGCGCGCCCTCCAACATTGTGGACGCCACGATCACCGTGAATCTGACTGAGGCTAACGTTTCCAGGCTGACCCTGGCCCTGGTCGCGCCCAACGGGACAACTTACGTACTGGCCAACGGGCCGGATTTGCAGTCCGGCGCCAATTTTGAAGGCACGACTTTCGACGATGCAGCCGCATTCCCCATTTACGAGGGCTCACCACCGTTCACCGGCACCTATCAACCGGAAACACCGCTGACTTCCCTCGCCGGCACATTCCCATCGGGCACCTGGACCCTGGTGGTTTCCTCCACCAACGCTTCGTCCACCGGCCAGTTCGTGTCGTGGGGCATCAACCTTTATCCCTCCGCCTGCTCCGGCGGATCCGGTCCGTGCCGCTATTGCCAGCCGGCCATCACGGGCGTGATGAATGGCAGCAATCCCACCACCACAGGCCTGACTCCCAACGGCCTGATGTCGAGTTGCGGCCAACCGATAATCTTCCCGGGCGCAACCATTACCAACGCGAATTACAGCACGTACACGTTTACCAATACCTCGCCCGATGCCGCCTGCGTTGGCGTTGAATTGGATTCCACCGGTGAACCTTTACTGGCAAGCGTTTATGCCAATAGCTTTAACCCCGCGAACGCCGCCATCAATTATATGGGCGATGCCGGCCTGCCTGCCACGACGAATGCACCCGGCACGTTTTCTGTGACCATTCCGGCGGGAGCCGTGTTTGTCATCGTGGTGAGCGAAGTGAATCCCAGCACAGGCGGCGGCTACACATTGAATCTCAGCGGGCTGCCGTGCCCGCCACCGGTGCTGCAGGCGCAGCATCAATCCACGAACGTGGTCATCTCCTGGCCCACGTCGGCCGGAGGCTATTTGCTTGAAACGACTCCCGCCCTGCCCGGCCAAAACTGGACGCTTTCAATCGACGACCCGCTGAGCAGTGGCGGCTGGTTTAACGTGACCAACTTCACCGGCAATTCTCCCGGACTTTTTTATCGTTTATATAAACCGTGATCCGGACGGGGAAGATGCGGGCATCATTCCGTCTATTCTGTCCATTTTGTCTAAATCACAATTTGGAAACGTGGAATGCGGAATTTTTAAATGAGGAAAGGAGGAAGGCAGGAATCCAAATTCTTAACCGCGAAACACACGAAATACACGAACGGCGGAGGGTTTCGAATGAGGAAATCAGGAACGAAATAAATTGGGCCGGAACGTTAGATGCGTTCGCGCTTAGGCGCTCACGAGCCCTTCGGGATCGAGTTTTAATTCTTCTGGCATCGGTACCCGGAGCGGCGCTCCCGGAGTCGCTTGCACCGGGCTACATATATGTCACCCCTACGGGGTTTTCGGTTAGCGGCTATGCCGGGCCAGATGCGGGCATCATTCCATTTATTCTGTCCATTCTGTCTAAATCACAATTTAGGATTGCGGATTGTTGGGAAGGTCGAGAAAGTGTCGTTAGCGTGGGAATTCGAATCCAATGAGGACATTAAACTGTAATCAATCAAATATATCCGGGCCGCCACTGTTCGTAAGTGGAGCTGCCACCTTGATTGGGCTGTTGCTGCTGCTGCTGCTATGGCAATGCTGCGGGCAGGCCGGGGCCCAGGTCATTCTGCAGGATGGGTCGATGACGAGCGTCGTCACGAGCACCAATTCGAGTTCCATCAGCCAAAGCTTTGCCGTGACTCCGGGCGCGAGCGCGTTGGTGATTTCGTTGTACGATCAAAATAACGTCGCCAGTGATTCGGGGCCAGTGTCCATGACCTGGGGCGCGCAGCCGATGACGCAAGCGGGCGGCGAATATGATCCGCGAGGCATTTATGGGTCCAGCGATATTTGGTATCTGTTCAACCCCGCGCCCGGCACGAATATCATTACTGCCACGGATACTTCGACCGGGATGGTGACGGCCCTGGCGATGCAGGTTTACACGCTCAACGGCGTTGATACCACCGTCGCTCCGTCGTTTTACGGCGTCAACGGCCCGTACGGCACCAACGGCAGCGTGACGTTGTCCGACAGCACGGCGGCGGGCGATTGGGCGGCGCTGGATTTCAGTTATGGATTCAATTCGACGTTCGACATGTCGATTCAGTCCACCAGCGGCACGACCAATTTCAGCCAAACGATTTTAGGATATTACGATGTCATCATGGGCGCGGTGCTCGATCTTGCGCCCGGCGCGACAACGATCTCGGTCGGCAACGCCATCGGCGGCGGCGTGCCCAAGGCGCTGTCCGTGGCCGTGTTTGCTTCCGCGGGTGTTAATACGAATCTCGTCACGCCCCAATTCTCAAATCTGACCGCTTCTACATCGGTGATCTACGGCAGTTCCAGTGTGACGTTGTCGGGGACAGTGAGCACGAACGGGCTTTATTTAGCTCAGGGCACGGTGGTCACGGTGACGATTAACGGGAACACGCAGCAGACTGCCATCGACGATTCGACCGGGGATTTCAGCATTGATTACGACGCGAGCACGATACCGGTCAGCGCCACGCCCTATCCGATTACGTTTGCGTCCGCTCCCGCAAATCGGTTGTTGTCAGCGACCAACAGCACGAGCACGACGCTGACGATTAATCCGTTGCCGTTGGTTCTGACCGGATATCTCGTGGCCAATAATACGGCGGTTGTGCCGGCGGCAAATTTATCGGTCTCCAACCTGGTCGGCAGTGACAGCCTGGCTCTTTCGGGCAGTGTAACCGTGGCCGGAACGAATGCCGGGGCACAGACTATTACGTCCGTCCAGGACTTGATCGTGGGCGGCGTGGCGGCGGGCAATTATACGCTCACCGGGGCGGGCGGCTCGGTCATGATCATTACCACTGGCGGCGTCCAGAGCCCGGGGTTGACGAATTGGATTGGCGTTTTCAAGAGCGCGGCGGATATCAGCGGATGGACATTTGCCGGCGGCAACGAGACATGCACGTTGTCGTTTCTGGCCGGGGATGCTCCGCCGTGGGGCCCGTCGAGCGGCGCCCTGGTCATGACCGGCCCGGTTCCGGCAGGCGATATCTGGACGCAATTTGGGAAACCGCTCAACGGCACGAACCTTTCCTCATATGCACAGCTTGAGTTCGACGTGAAGGTAGGCACCAACCAAACCGTTTGGGACCAATTTGGCACCGCGTGCAGCACGCTTGAGCCGTTCGTGATTTATGGAAATAATTCCAGCCCGTCAGCTGGTCCGCAGCCGGGGATTTTCCCGACTGCCGGCAACAACGGCTGGCAGCACGTTGTGGTTCCGGTCAACGAATTTGGATCGGTCACTGATTTGGATGACGTCCAGGAAATGGTGTTCAGCATGGTGGACGGTTATTTTCCTGGTCCCTGCACGATGGTGCTCGAGTTTGCCAACGTCGAGTGGGACAGCCCGCCGGTCGTCGCCAGTCCGGCCATCACGCTGAATCCCGGCAATGTTGTCCGCACCGCGGATTCGCGATGGTTCGGCATTAACACGGGCGGTTATGATTATGATTTCAACGTGCAGCATACGGTTCCAGAAAGCCAGGCCGCTGGCTGGACGATCTTTCGTTATCCCGGCGGCGCGGCGGCGGACGGATTTGATTGGGAACTGTATACGACGTCCGGACAAAACAATCCGTTCAACAACTTCGCGCAGGTGGTCACGAACCTGGGTGACCAGGCGATGATCACGGTCAATTATGGCACCGGCACGCCAGAGGAAGCGGCCGCGTGGGTTGCCGATGCGAACGTCACGAATCATTTGGGGTTCAAGTATTGGGAAGTCGGCAATGAAGTGTATGCGTGGCCGACGGAGTTGGACACGAATGTTCCGGGTCATGATCCGTGGTTATACGGCCAGCGCGCTGCGGCTTACATCCAGCAGATGAAAGCGGTGGACCCGACGATCAAGGTGGGAGTCGTTGTCGTACCGGGACTGGAACTTGATCCCGGCACGAACAGTCCGCACTACGCGACCAACGTTTTTACCGGGCAGGTTTTTTCCGGCTGGACGCCCGTGGTGATGACCCAGCTTAAACAGGCGGGCGTCATGCCCGATTTTGTTATCTATCATTTTTACGCGGAGAACGGTGTTGAAAATGATCAAACCCTTTTGGGCATCGACAACTGGGCGACTGACGCCGCGGAGCTGCGCGGCGATATCGATGATTTCCTCGGGCCATCCGGCACCAACGTGGAATTATTGATTACAGAAAACAACAGCGATGCCGCCACCCCCGGCAAACAGTCCGTGAGCCTGGTCAACGGCCTGTACTACGCCGACAGCATCGGACAAATCATGCAAACGGAGTTCAATTGCCGGATGTGGTGGCAATTGCACGACGGCAATGCCCCGTTCACGAGCGGCGATCTGGATCCAAGTCTCTACGGATGGCGATTGTACGGGTCGTGGGGCGTGATGGATTGGGAAAACGGACTTGAGCCCATCAATCGTTATCCGTCTTACTTCGCCGCCGAGTTGCTGACCCATTTTATCCGGGGCGGAGACAAGGTCGTGAGCGCGGAGAGCGATCTTCCGCTGGTGTCAGCGTACGGCGCATCGAGAACGAACGGAACGGTCACGCTATTGCTCATCAACAAGAGCGCCACCAATTATTACGACGCCGGCATCACGCTGACGAATTGGTCGCCCGCCACGACAGCTACGGTTTACTCGTACGGCATGTCGCAGGATGATGCGGCGAAGAACGGCAATAACAACGCGTGCGATATCACGACGAATACCTGCAACGTGAGCACGAATTTCAATTACACGCTCGCGCCGTATTCGATGAACGTAATTGTGTTCAACCCGCCGACCAGTGCGCCGTCACTTTCGGTCCTGCGCTCATCCAACACCGGACAATTTGTTTTGCAACTGGCCGGGCAGAGTAATGTCCCGTATGTGTTGCAATCTTCGACGGATCTTTACCATTGGACTTCGATTTCAACCAACACTTTGAGCAGCGGTGGCGTGCTGGACATTACGAACAGCATCGTACCGGGGATGAGGGAA
>DASXFM010000458.1:0-7712 GCA_036489615.1 Verrucomicrobiia bacterium
GGTAAGTTGATTACGCGATCCCTGATAGACGATTTCGAAGCCATTGGTAGAACTCCCCGGGAATTGATTCGTGTAGCCGGCAACCTGATCAAAATTCGTGGGAAATTGCCCCTGATTGTCCGAAGCATACAGGATCATTTCCGAGGCAAGACCATGTGCGCTGCCTACCCTTTCAATGGCGACTCTCTTTTGCTGTTCAGCTGCCGAATTGCTTTGCTGTAAAACCGAGGCCTGAGCCAGAGAATTCTCCAGCGACGTCTGTATTTTTCCAAAATCGTTCGTCCGTTCTCGAAGCATTCCTACTTCGCCGCGGAGACGGAGCAGGTCATTGAATTGATCGCCCGACATTTTTTTGGCAGCGTTCAGATCGGCAATCTGGCCCGTTAAATCGTCGTTACTGTTTTGTAATTGAACAATCTGACGCTGCAAAGACTGGTTTTCTCCGCGCAGCCGCGTTTGGGCTTGATGCTGAATGATAAATGCGGTGGTGACCCCGGCGGCAACGAGTGCGCCAAGACCAAGTTTTAATTGTGTGGCTGCCATAATTTTTAAGAGGGTAAACGTTGTTCCTGTTCCCGCCGCGGCGAAGGACGAATGAGCGATGACCGCGGCCAAACCCGCGGGCACCGGTTGAACGGCGTTTGCGGAAATTGTCGCCGAAAGCGCGGCGGCTGTGGTCGTGACGCCGCGCCGCAGCAGCATGAGACGAAGTCTTTCCAGCGCGCGACTGACACGCTTCCGCGCCGCGTCTTCAGTGCCGCCCAGGCTCGCCCCAACCTCCGCGAAACTCTGTTGCTGAAAAAAGCGGAGCAACAGCGCATCGCGATCGGTTTTGTTCAGATGGTCCAGGGCTTCATCCAAAAGGCGGTGAATTTGCGGCCAGCCGCCATTTTCAGGTTCGGATTGGGATTCGGTTGTATTCATGGCGGCGGCTTGCTGTTCGCGCAGTTGCCGACGGCGTTCGCCGCGCAGGATTTGCCTCGCAGCAAAGATCGTCGCACGATGAAGCCATCCGGCCAGCACGACATTCTCCGAAAGCCCGGCTGCCTTGCGCGCGAAATCAACGAAGACCAATTGCGCGACGTCCTTTGCTGCGTGGATATCACCGGCCGTTTGCCGGAACGCGGTGGAATAGACTAACGGCAAATGGCGGGCGACAAGCTCCGCAAAAGCACTCTCCGAGCGCTCTTGAGTAAAGTTGCGCAGAAGTTGATGGTCCGTCATTTCTATATATACAGCCGCAGAATCATAGAACCGGACAGAAAAAAACCGTGCGCCAAAATTTTAAACTTTTCCTTTTTCCTTTTTCCTTTTTAATTCCTCCGTGCGCTGGCGTATCCGGCTGCATTCTATTCCATGCCTGACGCGGTCTTAGATAAAAGCCTTCCCGCAACCGGTCCCGCGAATGCCGAATCGCAAACCACTGGCGCGCTGCTTTTTCGTCATCGCCTCGTGCAAACCGGGGGCGGGATCGTCATTATTCTGATATTACTGGCGCTCCTGGCGCCCGGCCTGACGCGATGGCACGTTCTTCAGGAGCCGATTCTTCAAAATCAAAACGGCCTTGATACGTACGGCATGCCTTTGCCTCCGAGCGGGGGATATTCGCTGGGCACCGATAATCTGGGACGCGACGTTCTTTCGCGGGTTATTTACGGCACGCGCGTCTCGCTCACGGTAGGCGTCGCGGCCATGCTCACGGCCACGGTCATCGGCCTGACGATTGGTTTGTTGTCTGGATATTACGGCGGAAAATTGGACATGGGACTCATGCGATTTACGGATATGAACCTGAGCGTGCCGTCCGTCCTGCTGGCGATCGCTTTTGCCAGGCTGATGGACGGCAAAATGGTTCATCTGCACCCGGCCTGGTTGCATTGGTCTTTTCTGGACGTTCGTCTCGAGCGTGGAATGGTGAGCATCTTTTTGATCATCGGCCTCGTTTGCTGGCCGCCCATGGTGCGCGTGATTCGCGGCCAGGTGTTGTCCATCAAGGAACGCGAATTCGTGCAGGCATCGCGGGCCATGGGTGCGTCTGACTTTCGGGTTATTTTCCAGCATCTATTACCCAACGTGCTGCCCACCGTCATCGTTTTGGCGGCCATGGCCACGGCCAATACGATTCTCCTGGAAGCCGGGCTTGGTTACCTCGGCGTCGGTGTGCCGCCGCCGGCCCCTTCGTGGGGCTCGATGATTGCCGATGGCCAGGACTATTTCATTTCGACGCCTCTGATTGTCGTTGCCCCGGGCGTGGCTATTCTTCTGACTGTGCTGGCCTTTAACCTGTTGGGCCAAGGATTGCAGGAGGTGTTGAATCCGCACCAGAGACGATGAAATTTGTTTTTACACCCGGCCTCACCATGAACCTGGAAGGCATTCTCGCCCGAACGATTCTCCGTCACCATGAACCTGGAAGGCATTCTCGTCCGGACGATTCTCCCTCACCCCTGCCCTCTCCCGCTGGTAGAGGGAGAATCATTCGCCGATGGCTGGAAAGGTTGAACGACGCTAGTGAATGGAAAAGTAAATGCAAAGTTGGTCAGAGCAGACTGACGTCCGCTGCCACGCAGGTGTTGTTATACGCGATGCTGGCGATTTCAGCTATCGGTGCGCCGGAGGGGAGCGCGCAGCCGGTTCGCGGCGGCACGTTGCGGGTGGCCATGCCATCCGATATTCGCTCGCTGGATCCAGCCATCGCCTACGATTACGACAGCATTCCAATGACGCGATTATTGTTTCGCGGACTTTTGGAGTATGACGATGCATCGAGGCTGATTCCCGGGCAGGCCAGCGATTGGAGTCTTTCGCCCGATGGCAGGACATATACGTTTCACCTCAAGCCCGGGATTAGGTTTTCCAACGGCCGCGAGGTCGAGGCCGAGGATTATGTTTTTTCGTTCGAACGCATCTTAAACCCCGCCACGGATTCTCCCGGCCAGGGCTTTTTCACAGATATCGAAGGCGCCTCGGAATTTGCCGCGGGCAAGACGAATCATGTCAGCGGATTGAGTGCTCCCGACGAACGAACCCTGATAATTCGCCTCCAGAAACCTCTCTTCACCTTTCGCTATATCCTGGCCATGCCCTTTGCCACGGTCGTACCGCGCGACATCGTCCAGAAATATGGAAAAGATTTCCAATATCATCTGGCCGGTTCCGGACCCTACAAACTTGTCGAAATTCGGCGCGGCATCCGCTGGAGGCTTGTGCGCAATCCGTATTATACCGGCCCGGATGGTTATGTGGATGCAGTGGACGTGTTGATTATTCCCGATAACGCGACGGAAACCATGATGTTGGAACGGAACGAAGTGGACCGCGTCTGGGCGGGGCCGTCCGAGGCGAGCCTGTTCGCGCGCGATCCTCAACGTCGCTCATGGCTTGTGGGTGTGCCGAATGTAGGCACGGATTACGTATTCATGAATACCGAGATGAAACCCTTCGACAATCGGCTGGTCCGCCAGGCGATGAATTACGCGATCAATAAGGAGCGCCTCCCCAAATTTGCCGGGGGATTCGGCACGGTGGCCGATGGCATTGTCCCGCCTTCCATGCCCTGGACGAACAATAGTCTGCCTCACTATGATTATGATCCTGAAAAAGCCCGCGCCCTGTTGCGTGAAGCCGGTTATACGAACGGATTGCGGACCACTTTGGCATATCTCGCGGACCAGCCCATCTTCGCGCGTACGGCCGCAGGAATTCAGCAGGATCTTAAGCAGGTCGGCATCGATGTCACCCTGCGTCCGGCAAATTTCACGGCATTTGATTATGAAGCCACGACACGGCATCAGACACCCTGCGGCATATGGGCATGGTCCCAGGATTATCCCGACCCCAGTGATTTCCTGGATATGTTGTTCAATGGCCGATATATCACCGACACCGACTGCAATAACACAACCTTTTATAACAATCCCACGGTCAATTCTATTTTGGACCGGGCCGCGTCCAGCATGAACGAAGATGAGCGCACTCAGTTGTTCAGGAAGGCGGAAGACCTCATCATGCAGGATGCGCCCTGGGTGCCGACGATCCATGAGATCACTCCGATTCTTTATAATCCGCGCGTTCACGGCACAAAGCCTCATCCCGTCTGGCTGTGGCGATACGAATGGATGTGGCTCGATCCGCAAAAATAAATATGTTCGAGCGAATCCTCATCCGCTTTTTTTGGTCCGGCGTCACGCTGCTGGGCACGGCGGTGCTCATCTTTTTGCTGGTCAACCTGGTGCCCGGCGACGTCGCCCGCATTGTCGCCGGTCCCAAGGCATCGCCAGCTGTTCTCTCTGAAATCCGAAAACAATATCATTTGGATGATCCGATGTTTAAGCGCCTGGGTTACTACCTTGATCAACTGGCGCACGGTGACCTGGGCCATTCCTACATCACGGACCAATCCGTTGGCCAGGCGATTCTCACGCGATTGCCCGTGACCGCGGCGCTGGCCGCCACGGCGGTGGTCATGTGGATGCTGATGGCCGTCCCATTGGGCGTATTGACGGCAAAATACCATGGCAGATGGTTCGATCGCAGTGTGCTCGTGGCGGCCACGCTTTCGCTCTCGCTGCCTGCTTTTTGGCTCGCGCGGATGCTGCAATATTCGTTCGCATACAAACTCGGCTGGTTTCCCGTGGCCGGTTTTGATGGATTCGCTTCGCTGCTCCTTCCCGCCGCGACGCTCGCCCTTCTCTTCGTCGGTTATTATTCCCGGCTCATTCACACAAACATGGTGGAAGTTCTGGAAAGCCCATTTGTGCGTAACGCGCGCGCCAAAGGAATGTCCGAAGCCTCGGTCCTATTCCGGCACGCCTTGCCGAATGCGTTGATTCCCGTCGTGACGGTGCTGGGCATGGACGTGGCCGGCCTTCTGGGCGGCGTGCTGTTCACGGAAAATGTCTTCGCGCTGCCCGGCATCGGCACGCTGGCCGTCCAAAGCGTTTTCAACCTGGACGTGCCGATGATCATGGGTACGGTTTTATTTAGCGCGACGATTGTCGTCACCGCCAACCTCGTGGTTGACTTGCTGTACCGGTGGATTGACCCGAGGATTAAAGGAAGCTTCTAGTATTGCGGGCGATTTGCCCCGCGGCGATGACGGATTGCGGATTGAGACTGGCGGCGAGACGCCGTCGTAACCCGCAGGCAAACATGCCTGCGCTACTGACCAGGTTTCGGGGCTGCGGTGCTGTCGCGCGCGAGGAGTTCCGCGGGCAGGCGGCGGGTTTGCGGTTGTTCGCCGCGCAGGAGTTGCATCATCATTTCCATCGCGGCCACGCCGAGGCGCAATTTGGGTTGTCGCACGGTCGTGAGGGGAACGCGGAAATGCTCGGTCAATAAAATGTTTCCGAAACCGGCCACGGAAATGTCATCGGGGATTTTCAAACCCTGCGCCATGAGCGTGGCCGCACAACCGATGGCCACCAAATCGCTCACCGCCTGCACGGCGGTCGCTCCACAATTTTCGTTGAGCATTTGCAGCGCGGCCTTGGTGCCGTCGTCGATAGTTCCACCCGCCTGAAAAACCAGTTTGTCGTCGACGTCCAGGTTGGCTTCGCGCAAAGCCCGCCGGTAACCCTCGAAACGTTCGTGCGCCCAGGGAGCGACGTGAGGTCCGGTCAAATACGCGATCCGCCGATGGCCGAGTTTGAGCAAATGCTGGGTCACGTTATAACTGGCAGAAAGCTCATCCACTTCTGCGCCCGGGAAGCTTTTGCAGAACAACGCAGGCGGCCCCAGCAGGACCACCGGCGTCTTTCGCGCTTGAATTTCCTGGTAGACGCGGGCCTCAGCAGAGAAACGATAGACCGGCGAAATGAAAAGGCCGTCCACACGCCTCGCGAGGAGGCGGCGGATGCACTGCTCTTCACGCTCACTTTGGTTGAAGGTGTGGGCCAGCAAAATATCGTAGCCCAGTTCATGCGCCCGCTCCTCGATTGCAAAGACTATCCGCGCGAAGATCGGGTCTGTGATAGACGGGATGACCAGGCCAAACAGACGGGTCGTCTTCGTGCGCAACCCCTGGGCGCTCGAGTCGGGCACATAACCCATTTGGAGCGCCAACGCTTTCAGCCGGGCCTTGGTGGCCGCCGAAACGTCGGGCTCATCACGCAACGCCTTCGAAACCGTCATTACCGAAACGCCGGCATGCCGGGCGATGTCTTTTAAACGGACCATGATATAAAAATATCTTTAAAAATAGGCTCCGCGCCACTGCAATTTCCGGCGCAACGTTTCCAGGAATGTACCTTCCGCCAGGTGAACCAGGCGAACGACATGACGGCTGCGCCGGACCGTCACTTCGTCATTGGCGTCCAATTCGGCCACGACTTCACCATCCACGCTCAAAATTGTCGCGGGCGCCGGATTCATTGCCTGGATGGAGATTTTGGAACTCAAGGGCAAGATGATGGAGCGGTTCGACAGCGCGTGCGGGCAAATAGGCGTCAAGGCAAAGACGTCAGCGGTGGGCAAAACAACCGCCCCGCCGGCCGCCAGTGAATATGCCGTCGAACCGGTCGGCGAACTGACAATCAATCCATCACAACGATAGCGTGTGATGAGTTCGCCGTTCACGCTGACGTCAAGGCTGATGAGGCGGGACAGCGCGCCGCGGCTGACCACGATATCATTGAGCGCGGACTGGCGGATTTCTTTGCCGTTACAACGTCCGCTTACCTCGATCAGCGCCCGCGATTCGTACTTGAATTCTCCCTTCCACACCCGTTCCAGGACTCCCGGCAATTCTTTGGATGGCACGGCCGTGAGGAAGCCAAGGCCGCCGATATTGATCCCGAGCAACGGCGTGTGGGAGCCGTCCAAGTCGCGCGCGGCCTGGAGCATCGTGCCATCGCCGCCGAAAACCAACAGCAAATCGGCTTCACGCGCCAACGACGCGACGTCGCCGTCCACGAGCGCCTTGCGCCCGGCGCGTTCCACAAGGCGGGCCGCCTTGCGGATGATGCCGGCACATTCAGGCTTTCGTTCGTTCCCGATCAGCCCGACCCGCTTGATTTTGTCAGTTCTCAAAGTTTTTCAATCAAAGCCAAAAATTCCTTGTTGCCGGCCGGTCCCTGGAGCGGCGATTCAACCGTGCCCCTCCAGTTCAAGCCGGCCTGCGCGGCCGTAAATTGCCGCAATTCTTCCAAAATCCGCCCGTGAATGGAAGCGTCGCGAATGACCCCGCGGCCTTTGTCGGCCTCGGCCTTGCCTGCCTCAAACTGCGGCTTCACCAGCGCGACTATTTTGCCCTGCGTTTTCAATAAAGCAACCGCAGGAGGCAGGATTTTTCGCAACGATATAAACGAGCAATCAACGACTGCCAGGTCGAATGGCTGTGGAAATTGTTCCGGTTTCAAATAGCGCGCATTGGTCTTTTCCATGACAACGACGCGTGCGTCCTGGCGCAGCTTCCAGGCGAGCTGGCCCTTGCCCACATCCACGGCAAAAACCTGCCGCGCCCCGCGCTGCAACAGGCAATCGGTAAATCCTCCGGTGGACGCGCCAATATCGAGGGTTACCAGCCCGGTGACATCAACTTGAAACGCGTCGAGGGCGTGTTCGAGCTTGTAACCGCCGCGACTGACGAATTTTTCGCCTGCCACCAGAACGATATTATCCGCAGGAGAAACGGAATCGCTTGGCTTTTGGGCCACCTGGGAATTGACGAGGACCTGGCCGGCCAGGACCGCGCGTTTGGCGCGCTCGCGGCT
>DASXFM010000484.1:0-4026 GCA_036489615.1 Verrucomicrobiia bacterium
CGCTGTTCATTTCCTCCACGAGCGCCGGTAAAAATAAGCGCCAGCCCTTGGACAAGCCGCCGCCGATCACGGCCAGGCTATCGAGCACGGTCAAGGCATTGGCCATGGCGTCACCGGCCACTTCACCCAGGCGGCGATAAGATTCCACCGCCGCAGCACGATTACCAGGGGCTTCACCCAGTGCGATTTGCTCGATGACGCGAGGATCGGGAGATACTTCGAAAGAGATGCCGGAACGTTCCGCGTAGATGCGGCGCACGGCCCGGATGCACGCCCCCTCTTCCGTATTCATCTGTGGATCCAATTTGTTCCGCGTCAGCCAGATTTGCGAAGCGTTCGAATTATCTCCGGCGAATAATTCACCGTTGCTGGCGAAACCTCCGCCAAAACCCGTGCCGAGCGTCACCCCGAAAAGATTTTTAAAACGTTTCGGGCTCCCGGCCTTTTCCAACAATCCGTTCACATAGGGCAAAAAACCGGCGATAGCTTCACCATAAGCAAATAAGCCGCCGTCGTTGTTGATAAAAACCGGGATGCGGAATTTTTGCCGGAGCATCGGCCCCATCGCCACGCCACCGCGAAACGCCGGGAGGTTCGGCAAATCGCCGATGATTCCCGCCGGATAATCCGCCGGGCCGGGAAAGGCGAAACTGATGGCCACCGGCGATTGGGGACATTTTTTTTTGATCTGGGCAAATCCATTGACCAGGTTCGCGAGGCACTTTTTAAGATTATCGCCGTCTGACGTTAGCGTAATTGTGTCGGTAACAGGCCGATTGGCCCGCATGGCGGAAAAGCGGAAGCTCGTGCCGCCCGCATCAAGCGTCATGACGACACGCGGGTCGTGTTGGTAGCCGGTCATTTGAAGGACGAAATATTATGCCGGAACCGGCTGCCGTCCCCGTCCGATTTTATGGCCGACCAGACCGTAGAAGCCGACATAAGCATAGGCAGCGAGCGGAATAATGAATGAATACTGGCGGCTCCAATGGTCTGCGAACTTACCCATAAGCAATGGCAAAACCCCGCCTCCAAGAACGCCCATGACTAACAGAGATGAAACCTGACTTTTGTAATTGCCCATACCGTCGAGCGCGAGCGAAAAAATATTGGGCCAGCCGATGGAGGTAAAAAGGCCGACGGCAACAATACACCACATAGCGGTTTTGCCGCCGACAAAAATGGCGACGAGCAGCAGTGCAATAATGGTCGAGCAGAAAATAACAAGTGTCCTGCCGGGAAGTGCTTTGCCGAATTGAAACATAAACCAGCAAAGCACCAGGAAAATAAAATAAATTTTGAACATGTCCCAGTTACCGGTGAATTTGTCCTTCCATTGCCCGAGCACGTCGCTAAAGCTCGCGCCACCATGAAGTGCATCCAGCGGAGCGCTGATGGCTGCCCAAAGAAACAGGTAGGCAAGCAGGGGTACGATAATAAGAAGGAGCATTTTTTTGGCCTTTGGTATTTCGCTCAATTCAATGGCGCCGGTAAAGCGGCCAATTAACATGCCACCCCAGAAGAGAGAGACATACTTGCTGGCTTCAATTGCGCTCATATTGGCTATGTTATGCTCGCCAAGGAATTTGATGATATTGCTGCCTATGGAAACTTCACCACCCACATACATAAAGATGGCCAGGAAGCCCAAAATGACATGCGGATGCTTCAAAGCTCCTGCGCCGGGTTCGATTTTCCCCTCACCAACGTGTGGCAAGTGCAGGAAAAAAAAGATTACGGCCAGAACTAGAAAGGCAGAGCAAAACAGCAGGTATGGAACTTTAACCGAATCGGTGCCTGACAGACCTGCTTTGGCAAAGTATTGAAAGATGAGATAACCGCCGATGAGGGGCCCAATGGTGGTTCCGACCGAATTAAAAGCCTGAGCAAGATTGAGCCTGGAAGAGGCAGTTCTTTCCGGGCCAAGAATGGTGACATAGGGATTAGCAGCGATTTGGAGCATGGCCAGCCCGAGTGCCACAATGAAGAGCGCCGCGAGGCAAATCCAAAAAGGAAGCATATTTTTTTCGATATAATCGGGATAAGCTTCTGTGACAAGCTCTCGGTTCAGAGCCGCAAGAGCCTGGCCTTGGAGGTTTTGTGAAAGCAATGGTGTGGTGGTCGGAAGCACTTTAACAGCAGAAAAGCGCTGAGCGTCGTAAATAAGTGGCCCATCGATAATCTTGGTCAAATCCTGGGCGAGCACCGTTTGTGAATCGGCCGAGGATGGGCTTTGTTTGAGCGCCTGCTGTGTAGATACGGACAAATTATTATATATATATGTGGAAACGGCATCGTTTTGTTGAGTCAATTTTTGTGCTAGAGCGGGAAAGTTTTTAAAATTTTCCTGTGTTACGATGGAAAAACGCGGAGCTAGAGTCGCTGCCGGCCAAAACAGGGAGCTACCAAGAGCGGCAATCAGGAGTCCGATAACTACGCCGTTTTTATATCCGATTTTGGCAATCGGATCGCCCGCCTTGGCCGAAATGATGAAATAGATAAGAGATCCCACAAAGTAAGCACCAAAGAAATAACCTTGGACGAACATGATTTGATAGTTCGTCAGCACGAAAGCATCCTGAAGCCGTGGAATGAGAATATCATTCATCACTGTGATAAATCCCCACATGAAAAAGAGGACGGTCATGATGGCGAATGGCCCACGATAACTTTGGCCATTGGAAGAAGATGCAGACGTTGAAATAGTGGACGTGCCTGAGTTGGTCATATTTTCCGTAATTCTGGAGATTTCCCGCCCGGATTGCAAATGAAGCTTTCGTAGCAGCCATCCCCTTTTCTGGGGACGCGGCCAAAAACCTCATGAGCGTTTCAGGTCCCGACTACGTTGCCAGAGGCAATCACGGCACCCCGGGAAACTTCTTTTCCAGTCACAACGGACTGTTCCGCGCCGAGCAGATTATTACCGTTCAAAACAATCGATTCGCTGCCATCGCCATGAACTTCAAGGAACGCTTTTGTTCCTGCCGGAGCACAGCAGCCGCGCAGAAAGACCTGTTTGGTTTGGATCAATTTAACCACGGGCTGCGTCCCTGCCACTGGCTGGCTGCGCAAGCCATCCACGTCCAGGTTTTTGACATCGTCACACAAAATTGCCGGGCGCTCTTCGTCTTTGCCGGAAGTAAATTCGATATTACGCAGGCGCAGGCCGGTCACATGCCGGCAATAAAAACCATAAGCCGGCAGCTTCCCGAACTCCACCGATTCCGGATACACTTTTTCGGTTTCCGGAATCTTGCGGTCCACCCAATCGGCTTTGCCGTTCTCTTCGCTCTGAATCCGGATGTTGGACAACGTGACGTCCTCCACGTCAAAACCCGGGATTCCGGTGACCGAGCTGGTCACAATCGCGCCGGTGGCATAGACATTGTCAATCATCACGCCACGCAAAGTCCCCGGCGTGCCGTCCGTCCGCGGCTTGCGGTTGCCGCGCCGGATAAAAATGGGCGTCCGTACGCGTTGCATCCGGATGTTTGAAATCGTCACGCCTTCAATCCAGCCTCCGTCCACCATCTCCAGGGCAATGCCCGCGATAATGCGCGAATTAACCGGTACGTCTTCGTTATAAATGACGGAGTTCGAAAAGGTCACGTTCTCGTAGCCGCCATGCGTTGCTGTCCCAAACTTTAACCCATTACAACAGCCTGTCAGCACGCAGTTGGTGATGGTAATGTTTTTTGAGACGCGCAATTCTTCGCCATAGGGATTCTCGCTCTTAAGACAAATCGCGTCATCGCCGGTGTCAATCAGGCAATTGGAGATAAAAAGATTGTGGCAGCAAGTCGGGTCAATGCCGTCGGTGTTGCACCCGTAAATGATATTTTTGATGCTGATGCCGTGAATGAAAACGTTGTCGCAATGGATCGGACGCAAGGTCCAGCCCGCTGAATTTTGCAGGTGAACGTCTTCGATGTGCAAATTTTTACAATTGTAAAATTCCAGCATGGGCGAAGGACGCGGCGGCAGCGGCCGCCAGCCGTGGGCAATCGCATCGCGCCAGAGTTCATC
>DASXFM010000486.1:0-29510 GCA_036489615.1 Verrucomicrobiia bacterium
ATCGAAATTGAAATCGCTTTCGCTGGAGGAGAGCCATTTGAATTTCCAGCCCATGCGACGTTTGAAGGGCATGATCTCCTTAAGCGGCGCGCGTGACACGACGGCAAAAGCGGTGTCACGCTCGCCGATGTGGAAATTCACACTGTCGTAGTGGTCCGCCCAAAATGAGCAATGCTCGCAGCCTTCGCCCCAGCCGGGACCAAACATGAAATGATAGACGATGAGTTGATGCGCTTCACCGAACAGATCGGCCAATGTCTCTTCGCCGTTTGGTCCGTGGAAGAGATATTCTTTTTCAATCTTCACCCACGGCAAGGCGCGACGCTGCTTGTTGAGATCGTCGCGCAGTCGCGAAAACTCTTTTTCTTTGGCCAGCAATTGTTTGCGGGCTTTCAACCATTCCCCGGCGCCGACGACTTTGTGTTGTTTGAAACCTTCACGTGTTATCAGTTTGGCCATGGCAATCTCCTTTTTGTTTTGGTTAACCCCGGGCGCGATTTCATAAATAAAGGCGCGCGGAATTCAGTCAAGGCGATTTTTCGGATTCCGGTTTGACCAAAATGCGGCACGAAAAATGCGAAAGAGGCTATGAATAGTCAAATATCGAAGTTTAACTTTGAAAAATGCAGTGTTGGGCCGGGTTCCCGAGGGCCAAGCTGTTCATTTGGAATGAATGGAGGAGTGGATCATGCAAAACGCAGTGGACGACATTCGCAGCGGGATATATGAAATTCGCAATCTGTTGGGCCCGATTGGCTTGAAGCTGGATAGTCTTGAACTCAAGGTTAGTGCTCACAAAGTTAGCTTTGACTCGAAGACGTTCGAACTGGAGGCCAAAATCGCGGCGAATGCGGTGAGAATTTCTGAACAAGGGATGAAAAGTGAGGAGCATTCCAGCCAAATCGCCAGCCTGTTTGAACAGGTCAAGTGGATACAAGGATGTCTGATGGTATCCAGGAACACGGAAAAAAAACCGGGGAGTGATGGTTGAGGGCAATGCAGAAACATCGAACATCCAACGCTGAACTCTGAACATCGAATGACGATGCTGGAGCTGGACTGAAAGATTGAATCCTTTCGGGATTCTTTCCAATTCACCTTCCTAACAGGCTTGGTTACACAAAAACCAATTTCGTCGTGGTGGCTTTTTCATCCCAGCCGCGGGTAGGTTCGGCGGTCACGGAGGAAATGTCTTTGATGGAGATTTGGCGGCCGCGGGTTTTGGGACCTTTGATTTCGATGTCGTTCGGGTCGCAGGTTTGCTGGCTGACTTTTTGGTGCGGCGCGGGTTTGTAGCGGATGTAGAGCGTCTTGGGCGTTTCAGGCGCAAAGTACAGGACGCGCGATTTGTCCGGAATGCAGGAGTACACCTTGTTCATGATGGTGCCGCCAAAGGTGAAGCGTTTGAGGTAGCTGGCATTGCGGTCGGTGTAGGCGCAGGTAAAGATCTTATCGCGCTCGGGTAATCCGCAATAGAACAGTTCCGGGCCGACGAAGAGTTTTTCCGGCAATTCGCTGACTTTGTAGGTGCCGTCTTTGAAGACGAGGAGGATTTTGTCGAACTTCGTGCATTCGAGTTTAAATTCCTCGCCGCTGACTTTGTAGCCGACGTAGCCGCTTTCGCGGTCGTAGCTGACTTTGAACGCTTTGAAGGCCACAGCTTTGGCGTCGACTTCCTCGTGACGGGCAGATTTCGTGGTGAGGCGCGGATACTGTTTGCCGTATTTCTCCAGGAGCGCTTCGAGATGGCCGATGACGTACTTCGTCAGACCCTTGAGATTCTTGCGCGTTTCTTCGAGGTCCGCCTTGGTTTTTTCCATCTCTTCGCGGTGCTTGTTGATGTCAAACAGAGAGATGCGGCGGATGCGAACCTGCAACAGTCTTTCGACGTCTGCATCCACGATCTCGCGGACGAGTTCCTTTTTGAACGGTTTGAACCCGTCATAGACGGCAGCAACGACGGCTTCATTGGTTTTGCATTTTTCAATGCTCTTGTAGATGCGTTCCTCGATAAAGATGCGTTCGAGAGTGCGGTAGTGCAGTTCGTCCAGAAGCTGTTTCTCGCTCAATTCGAGCTCCCGCTTGAGGATGGCCACGAGCTGGTCGGTATTTTCGCGCAGCACTTCGCTGACGGTCAATTCGACCGGGCGATTGTCTTTGATGACAATGATGCGGCTGGCGATGCTGACTTCGCAATCGGTGAAGGCGTAGAGCGCGTCCACCATTTTTTCAGCGTCCACGCCGGAAGGGCATTTGATTTCGATCTCGACGTTTTCGGAGGTGAAATCGTTGATGGACTTGACCTTGAGTTTGCCTTTGCGGGCGGCGTCTTCGATGGACGCCATGAGTGAATCGGTCGTGGTGGCTGGCGGGATTTCCGTGATGATTACGGTGGATTCGTCCCTGGCCTTGATGCGGGCGCGGACCTTGACCGAGCCTTTGCCGTCCTGGTAATCGCGGGCATCCATCATACCGCCGGTTTGGAAATCCGGCAGGCATTTGAACGGTTGTTTTTTTAGGATGGCAATCTGTGCTTCGAGAAGTTCGGGAAAATTGTGCGGCAGAATGCGGGCGCTCAAACCCACGGCGATGCCTTCGGTGCCGAGCATCAGGGTGAGGGGGAGTTTGCAGGGCAGCGTGACTGGCTCGCGATTGCGGCCATCGTAGCTGGGGACGAAATCGGTGATTTCGTCGTTGAAAAGCTCCGTTCGCGCCAATTCTGTCAGGCGGCATTCGATATACCGGGGCGCGGCGGCGGGGTCGCCGGTGAAGATGTTTCCAAAGTTTCCCTGGCCCTCGACGAGGTAACGTTTATTAGCCAGGACCACAAGCGCATCGCCGATCGAAGCGTCGCCGTGCGGATGATACTGCATCGTATGGCCGACGACGTTGGCCACTTTAATGAACCGCCCGTCGTCCTTGTCGTGCAATGCCCACAGGATGCGCCGTTGCACGGGCTTGAGGCCGTCAGCGAGATTAGGAATGGCCCGATCACGAATGACATAGCTGGCGTATTCGAGGAAGCCGCGGTCGACGCGTGTGTGCAGGCCGACAGCGCGTTTTTTCGGATCAAACAGTTTTGGGGCGATGTTTTCAACTGCCTCGGCGATTATATGCTGCGCGCCGTTTCCATTTCCGTTTCCATTAACCTCGGCGGGCTTTTCCGTTTTGGGTTCAGCCGCCGCGCCCTCGATGGGCAACTCGGTTTGGTTTGAATCTTTTTTACGTTTTGACATTTTAAATCAATCTTCGACCGGTACCACCAGGCTATCCATGATGAAGTCTTTGCGTTCGGGGGTGTTTTTGCCCATGTAAAAGTCCAGGATGGGCGCGGATTCGGTGCGCGGGGCGTATTCGACGTTGCTCAGGCGCATGTCTTTGCTGATAAATTGCGAAAACTCTTTTGGACTGATTTCGCCCAGGCCCTTGAAACGGGTAATCTCGGGCTTGCCTCCCAATTCGCGGATGGCGTTGTCCCGCTCGGTTTCGCTGTAGCAATAGATGGTTTTTTCCTTGTTGCGCACGCGAAAGAGGGGCGTTTCCAGGACATAAACGTGTCCGTCATGGACGAGTTGCTCAAAGAACTTGAAGAAATAGGTGATCATCAAGTTGCGGATGTGCATGCCGTCCACGTCGGCGTCGGTGGCCAGAATCACTTTTCCATAACGCAGGCCCTCGATGGAATCCTCGATGTTGAGCGCCTGCATGAGGTTATACATTTCGTCGTTCTTATACATCACGTCGCGTTTGAGGTCCCAGACGTTGAGCGGCTTGCCTTTGAGGACAAACACGGCCTGGTTGTTGACGTCGCGGCAGCTGGTGATGGAACCGGCGGCGGATTGGCCTTCGCAAATGAAAACCATCGTGTCGCGGGCTTTGTCCTTCTTCTTATCGAAATGATATTTGCAGTCCTTCAACTGCGGTATACGCAGGGCAATGGCTTTGGCGCGATCGCGGGCCAATTTTTTGACGGCCTGCAATTCCTTGCGTAATTGCTGGGTATCGGCGGCTTTGGTGACGATCTTTTCGGCGATCTCCTTGTTGCGTTGGAAAAAGTGCAACAGTTCTTCGCGGACGTTGTTGACGAGTTCGGTGCGGATCTCCGTGTTGCCGAGTTTATTCTTCGTCTGGGACTCGAAGACCGGGTCCTTCAGGCGGATAGCGACCGCGCCGACCATGCATTCGCGGACGTCGTCGCCTTCAAATTTTGAGTTGGCGTATTCGTTGACCGCTTTGAGCAGGCCTTCGCGAAAGGCGCTCAAGTGGGTGCCGCCGTCGCTGGTGTACTGGCCGTTGACGAAGGAATAAAAGGTTTCGCCGTAACGCGAATTGCTATGGGTGAAGCAAAATTCGAGCGTCTTACCCGCGTAGTGGAGCGGGGGATAGATAGGCGCGCTGCCGTCGGTGGCCATATCTTCCATGACGAGGTCCATCAGCCCGTGGCGCGACTGGAAAACTTTCGGCTCTGCGCCGGGAACGCTCAACATGAGCTTCAACCCGGTGTTAAGATAGCTGTAATGGCGCAGACGGCGTTCGATGTGTTCCATGCGGAACTCGCTGTCCTTGAAAATCTCGGGGTCCGGCTCAAATTCGATGAAGGTGCCATTCGGCTCTTTGGTTTTTCCAGACTCCTCATTTTTCAATTTCCCGGCCTTGAACGAGGCTTCAACAAACTCACCGTCCCGATGGCTGCGTACGAGAAATGCTTTGGAGAGCGCATTGACAGCCTTGGTGCCTACGCCGTTGAGACCGACGCTGAATTGGAATACTTCATCGTTATATTTGGCGCCGGTGTTAATTTTGGAGACGCAGTCCACGACTTTGCCGAGGGGGATGCCGCGTCCGAAATCGCGCACGGCTACGCAATTTCCGTCGATTTCGATTTGCACCTCGCGGCCGTGCCCCATGATGTATTCGTCAATCGCGTTATCCACGACTTCCTTGAGGAGGACGTAACAGCCGTCGTCGGGATTGGTGCCGTTGCCGATGCGCCCGATGTACATGCCGGTACGCAACCGGATATGCTCGAGCGACGATAACGTCTTGATTTTACTTTCGTCGTAAACTTGTTTTGGTTTTTCAGCCATACAGTATCGAGGGGAGAGAATAGCAAAATTGCAGTCGTCTGAAAATTTTAAATTTAGGAATTTATAAAATATTTCACGCATCCTTGGCGCGTGGCGCTCCGGCGATTGGTTATTTAAGCGGCCAAATGGCCGGTAGAAAACCGTTCCTCAATGGGCGCTGCCGCTGAGTCTTTGAACATTGGTCTCGATTCGATCCAAATAGAAATTGGGGCCATCCGGATAAGGGCTGTTGAGAAAATGATGCATGCCGCCGAAATCATGCTCCAGTTTTTCCCGGACGTGCTTTTTCCAGAAGACGGGCGTCTTGCTCATCAAATCTTCGGCGCTGGTAAATCCCGCGAAGGACGCCGCATCGTTTTTTGGCCGGGTCGCCGCCGCTTCAGCAAATTCGGCGTAGAGCGCGGGGAGTTTTTCGACGTAATCGCTGGCGGCCATTTGCCCGACCAAATCCGCCGCGCCCAGGGCCAGGCCGGTGATTTCTTCCAGATCACTTTGGAAAGGAATGGCGGTCAGGACGGCGTCCACGCCGGTACACCGGATCATGTTTTGGACGGCCCAAATGTCTTCGCCGCTGAATTTCTTTTTGGCGAGCAGGCTGGCGGCAAAATCCATGCTTCGGTTTACGTGAATGGCGGTGTATTTGGCCCCGGTTCCCTGGGTATCGTCCCGTTTTTTGAGGTAGCCGGTGTCGTGCAGCAGGATCGCCAGCAGGCCGAGTTCGAAATATCGCTGCGTGAGCGCCGGCTTTGCTCCGGCGCAATGGCGCCCGTGTAAAATTCGCGCCATGCAAAGGGTCCCCTGGAGGGTGTGTTCGAAATCGTGGTAGCGGGTGTCCACCGGCTGGTAGTCTTCAAAATAACCGGTGAAACAGTCGATGATCCAACCGAATGCCTGCGGGACAAACATCCGGCCCGCCCCTGGAAACATGCTTTGGTAAAGGTCCTGAACTTCAGTCGCAACCACCAAGGGGTCGTGAGTCAATAAAGTCTGATTCACGCGTTTAATATACGACGATTCATTTGTGGAACAAGAAGGTTTGATTAAATTTTTAATTTTTGATTGGCGATTTGCAATCGAAAAGATATCCGGAATACCGGGTTTCGTTTGTGACAATTAAGCGTGCGCTTTTCTGGTTCCCATCGCATGTTTAACCGGACGTGACAATGAATGAGATGGGCAAACTCCTGGTGATCGGCGGACTTCTGATGGCGGCTATCGGCGCAATGCTGTGGTCCGGTTTTGGCCGGGGCTGGCTGGGCCGTTTGCCTGGAGATATCCACTATTCCCGGGGCCAATTTCATTTTTATTTTCCAATCGTTACGTGCCTGCTCCTGAGCGCGCTGCTGACGCTCATTATGTGGCTGCTTCGGAAGTAAACACGATGGCGACATTGACAGGAACGGCGGAATAGCGTATTGATTTGTGGTAGCATTCGTAATTCAATCCGGCCGAACGACTTGACGGTTTTTTCCACAATAACCATCGCCACGGCAGGGTTGTTTCATCTCCACGGGCTCCGTTGGAGTTGGAATGCGCGTTCGCGAGAGTACTATGCGCCTGTCCAAATTGACGTTTCTGAGATTGAGCTTCGCCCTGGTTCTATTAGGTATCCCGGTTATCGCCCGCGCGGATTATACCGCGGTGATCAATCCGAACTCGCTTGTAGTGACGAATTTTCAGGGTTGGGGCACTTCCCTGTGCTGGTGGGCCAATGTGATTGGAAGTTATCCGAACCGGACTAACTACGTGGATATGGCGTTTGGCACTCTCAAGTTGAATATTGTCCGCTACAATATTGGGGGCGGTCAGAATCCCGCGATAAACTATCCCAGCCAGGGTTATCGCACCAAAATGGCGGGGTTCGAGCCAACCAACGGAGTCTGGAACTGGAACGTGGACACAAATCAACGATGGGTGTTGCAGCAAGCCGAGGCCCGTGGCGCCAATCTGGTGGATGCCTTTGCCAATTCGCCGCCCTGGTGGATGTGCGTGAACAGCAATGTGGACGGCGCGAATCCTCCCACCAACAATCTCCAGGTAGACTGCGAAACGAACTTTGCGATCTATTTGGCCACGGTCGTCAGTAATCTGACAGTTCTGGACGGAGACCATTTCAATTATTTGACTCCCATGAATGAGCCGAACGGCTCCAAATGGAATTATACGAACGAATCCCAGGAAGGCTGTGACATGACCCCGGCCCAGCAGGCCCGCATGATCAATGATTTGTATGCCGAACTCAAAACAGACGCGCCTTCGGTGGGAATTGATGCCGCGGAGGACGTCGATCCCGAACAGACCTACCTCGATCTGACAGGTTACTCCTCATATTCCTCGACCGCGCTGGGCGATGTCGCCTTGTTTACCACCCATAGCTATAGTTTCACCGGCGCGGCTAATTTGAAAAGCGAGGCCAGTTCGCAAAAGAAGGCGCTCTGGCTTTCTGAAGATGGCGATAATGATGGCACCGGCCTGACGATGGCGCGGTACATTTACAATGATATCGCGGTGATGGGCGCCCGGGCATGGTGCTACTGGCAGGTCGTGGACAGCTCCAGCGGTTGGGGCTTTTTCGCAAACTCACTCCTGGCCACGACCAATTCCGGTTACACTCCGGTCTACAGTATCAATCAGAAGTTCTATGCCATGGGCCAGTTCAGCGAGTTCATCCGGCCCGGCTGTAATTTTCTTTCTGTGAACGACACCAACACGCTGGCCGCGTGGAACCCGGCCAATTCGAACCTCGTCCTGGTCCTGGTCAATAATGGCAGTAGTTTCAATGTCACTTACAATTTAAACGATTTTCCATCCGAGCCATGGCAAGTTTCCGTCTCGCAAACGGCTTCTGGAGAAAGCATGGTAACATTGCCGTCGCCGACGGTGGTGAACGGGCAGTTCACCGAGGCGATTCCGGCAAATTCCGTTACGACCTTTGTCCTGACGACCAATGTGACTGCGCCTCAAATCATAAGCCAATCGCCCTCAAGTTTTACGAATCTTACCCTCTACATTGGAGAGGCTCCGAACTTCTTGGTTTCAGGCCAGGGCACCGCTCCGCTTTTTTATCGATGGTATGCCAATGGCATGGCGGTTCCCGGCGCTACCAATGCGGCTTACATGCCTTTGAGTCTACCGTCGGGCGGGCCGGTATCACTACAATGCGTGGTGAGTAATGTCGTTGGCCGGGCGACGAACACATGGTTCGTGACTGTGGATCCCGCGCCCGTTATGTCTTATCCGCATACGACGCTGGCGCTCAACCCCATCGATTTTTGGCCTCTGAATGAAGCCCAACAGAGCATCGGTAACGCTGGAGTGGTTGCTGAAGACTATGTCGGCGGCAACAACGGAATCTATACCAACGTTTTGCTTGGCCAGATGAGCTACAGCGTGTTGACGGATCCATCGGAAACGTCGGCTTTGTTTGGCTCCGTAGCCACTGCCAATAGTTGTGCCTTTGGCATTTCGGGCCCTGACTTTTCGCTGGTAAACGGTTCGAATGCCGAGTTCACGGTGTCGGCCTGGGTAAATTCCACCGGCAACAATGGCCTGAATACGCCTACCATCGCGGCCAAGGGTTACTATTATCAGGAAGAGTACGCGCTCGATGCGGGCGCTTCAGATTGTTATCGGTTTACGGTCCGAAACGCCGCCGGCACGGCTGCAAGCGCAAACTCGACTCTTTCCCTGGGCAGCAGCGGCCAATGGTATCATCTGGCGGGTGTGTGCGACGAAGCGCATGGGCAGGTGGAGCTTTACACGAACGGCCTGCTGGCCGCCGCGGCGCCGATTCTCACCGCCAGCGGCATCACTAATTCTTCCGAAACACCGATGACGATCGGCGCCAGGGCGAGCACGTCAACCTCCGGCTTCAATCAACAATTTCCTGGTTATATTGCCGATGTGGCCATTTACAACTACCCATTGAGTGCGAGCCAGGTCCAGGCGCTTTACCAGGCGGGAATCTCACTGCCTTCTTCCGGACTGAACTTCACAAATTTGAGCGGCAATGAAATGGGACTGACCTGGAACTATGGAGTATTGCAAATGGCCACAAATGTTACCGGACCGTTCGACGATCTCATGAACATTACACCGCCCTATACAGTGCCGTTTACGAACGGACAACAATTCTTCCGCATTCGGGAAAACTAGGGAAATTGGAAGCTCGCCACGGATCGCTGGATAGACTTATGCGCGATCCGGCATCGCCGCGTTCTCTGCCAAATATAGATATATTGCACTTGATACTATTTTATGATGATGGTAAAAGGCAGGTGAAGTCTACTATAACCTAACTTATTGAAATTATGAAATCAAAACTTGCAAGTACTTATTTGTTATTCGGAATGGCGGTATCGGCTGCCATGCTGGCAGTTTCGAGCGCTTCCGCGCAAAATCTATTCGTCGCGAATTGGTACAACCCCGGCGCCGTTTACAATATCACCCCGGGCGGATCAATCAGCACATTTAACTCGGGCGAATTGGGTGAACCCATCGGATTGGCGTTTGACCATTCAGGGAATCTGTTTGTAGCGGATTCATACGATGGCAGTATCGATGAAATTACGTCCGGCGGTGTTCAAAGCACATTCGCTTCCGGGCTCGGCGACATTCACGCGCTGGCTTTCAATAGTTCCGGCGACCTGTTTGCCGCGGGTTTCGGTTCTGGCGATATTTATGAGTTCACACCGGGAGGTGTTGGAAGCGTTTTTGCCTCCGGGTTGGGCACGCCCACGGGGTTGGCTTTTAACAGTTCCGGGGATCTATTTGTGGCAAATAACGGCGGGGGAGAAATCTACGAATTCACGCCTGGCGGAGCGCGAAACACATTTGCTTCTGGTTTAAACAGTCCCAGTGACCTGGCATTCAACTCGGCGGGGAACCTGTTTATGGGAGGCCCATCGACTATCCTTGAATTTACGCCTAATGGCGGGCAGAGCACTTTTGCCGCGACCGGCGCCAGCGGACTGGCATTTAACAGTTCGGGTGATTTGTTTGCGGCAGATGGCCAGAACTTGCTCGAAATCACGCCGGGCGGTTCTGTCAGCACGTTCGCCACTGGCTTGGGAAATGCGACTGGAGTTGCGATTCAGGGGGAGACTTTGCCCGTTCCAGAGCCTTCTACGATGGTATTGTCCCTGGTTGGCGGTGCGGCTGTTCTACTGCGTCGGCAAAGAAAATAGAAACGTTGAATGACAAACCGGGCGCGGGTTTTGCGCCCGGTTTTAGTTTTCAGGCACAGATTTCCATTATTTTTGCGCTGCAGCGGCTACAAACTCCTTCGCCAGGGCCGCTCCATTTTTCCACGCCGCGCCAACGGGAATGGGATTCGGCGCAGGGTCGAGCGACACGATCGTGACGCGCGGACCGGCCAGGCTTTGGACGCATTGCGGCACGAGGGCGACACCGCGCCCGGATTCGACGGCTGCGATGATGCTGGTCACACCGTCGTGCTCCTCAGCGATGCGCGGCTTGCGTTTGCCGAACAATTCGCCCAGCAAGTCGTGATATTCGGGATAGTCGCCGCGGCTGTAGGTGATCAAGGGTTCGTTTGTAAGTTGTTCGATACTGACCGTTTTGGATTTGGCCAATGGATGTTTGGGCGGCAGCGCCACGCAAATGGGATAACGCGCCAGTTCCTGGAACTGCAGCCCGCGCAGCGTTTTGCGCGAAGGACGAACCATCAGCGCAACGTGGAGTCTTTCCGCGCAAAGCCCGGCGAGCATTTCTTCCGTAGACAAGTCGTGCAAGGATACGCGGGCGGAAGGAAAATTTGACTGAAACGCCCGCAGCGCCCTGGGTAAAATTTGAATGGTCAGCGACGGCGCGTAACCGACGTGAATCTCTTCGCTCGCGCCGACGGCGACGGCCCGGGCATTTTTCACGGCATCTTCGGCCCGTTGCAGAACCGCGCGCGCTTCTTCCAAAAACTTTCGGCCGGCGCTGGTCAGTTTCAAGGCTTTTGCGCTGCGTTCAAAAAGCGGGAAACCGAGTTCTTCTTCGAGGTCATGGATTTGGCGGCTGATTCCCGGCTGCGAGACGCGCAGCTTCAGCGCCGCGCGCGAAACATTTTCCTGCTCGGCCGCGGCGACGAAATAGCGAAGGTGGCGGAGTTCCATTGGTGAATGAGGATAACCGGCCGGGAAACGAAATGCACGAGTTGACGTGGATTTACGGCGTAATGGTTATCCACTGCGTTTGTGTCCGATATTGCAGCCCGGACGCGGATTGCACAATGGCGTAAAAGGGGTGCTGTCCGGCCCACAAATTCGTCCCGGCCACCTGGAACGTGGCAGTGGATTCATTTGTGACGGCGGCGAACGCGCCACCGGTACTGTACAGCGTGATCAGGCTTACGTTGTTGGTGTTGGCAGTCACTTTAACCTGGAAGGAGCTATCCACCGGGACCACTGAATTGGTTACATCGAGCAGGTCCAGCGTCGCGCTCAGAGAGGTATTCTGGACTTCGACGGGCACGGTGGTTTGCGTTTCAGTTCGCACGTCGCTGCCTTCGTAAGCGACGGCAGTGAGTTCGTGATAGCCGTCCGCGAGGTTCGTCGTTGCCAAAGGAAACGTCAGCGCGAGCCGGGACGCGCCGGCAGTTACATAGAGATGGTTGCGAGGTTCCAGATTGGAGAGGTTTTCCGTCAGGGTTCCCTGCGGGGCGAACATGTAAAACTGCTTTCCCCCGGACCGCGGTTGAACCTGAAGTTGCGCCGGCCCCAGGCCCGGGCTCCGGGCGTAAAGATTGAACGAACTCAGGCCGGGGATGGGGTCAAAATCCGCCGCCTCAACTCCGTCGCCGCCCTGCAATGCCGGGCTGGCGTTAATGGCATTGTAAAACTGGCTCGTGAGAGCAACGGAAGATTCGGGGGATTGATTGGTGATCGCGATAGTGACAACTTCACCATTGGTTTTGGTAAATGTGAATTGGATCCATGCATTGGTCACGAAGTTACTGATGACCATGTAACTCTGCATGCCGAAAGCCTGGGAGGCCATAAATTGCGGTTGGGAGGCGCTTAAAAAGGTCGAAGGGCTGCCACCATTTCCCGCGACGCTGGATGCCGTGGCCTGGATTTTTCCGATGGAGAAATTGGTTGCCAGCGGCGTCCATTGACCGGCATTGGTTGAAACCCCAACGGTGTAGGGCAAGGACGCATTGCTCACGCGCACCAGGGTAAGATTTGCGTTTGAACTCACACTGAGCGCCGGGGCAGGGGGCGTGACCAGATATGCCCGATAGAACTCGCAGGGTAAATAGGCGGCGTTGGTATCTACAAAATTCATGGTTCCTCCGGCCTGATTCGTAAAGATGGAAATCCAATTGGCCAGATCGGTGGATACCTGGACAGCCCATGCCTCGCCGCTCACGCCCGTTACCTGCATCTGGAACGCGCCGGCGAGTATCTCCGGCGCGGAGACCTGCGGGGGCTGAAGCTCGGGCCAGGACATTTGGTAAAACCGAGCCGGATAATTCGTGGAATCCCAATCGGTAAAATTCAACATCCCGGGCACGCCGTTCGTAAAGATCGGTTGCCACTCCGATAGATTCGTCGAGGCGAGAATGACATACGGCAAGGCGCTGGGAATACCGACATTCATCGTGTAAGCGCCGCTGCGATTTGGCGAACCGGGCGTCATTTGTGGCGGAAAGGAACCAGACAAATAATTTACTTCGTAGGTGGCGCCGGAACCGGCCTCAATTGCGCTGACGGGCACATAGAAGGGAGCTGCTTCTGGATTCGTGGCGGTACTTTTCAACTGGATACGGTCGCCATACGCTGCAGCTGAAATCTGCGTCGCCGCGGCGGCGGCGTTGATCGAAGCGGCCAGATTGGTCGCGACCGAACTTAAAGTTGCATTTCCAGGCACCGTATAGGTGATTGGATAACCGTTTAGGTTTAGGGACAGCAGGTCGCCATTCCCCGGAGAAACGTTCGTCAACGTAGTGTAATATATGCCGTCCACAAATAAATCCACCTGCTGCAAAGGACGATTGCGGTCGTGGGCGCCGAAATTGACGATAAGGTTGGTTGTGCCGTTCAGGGCGGCGTTTGCAACGTTCGTGCCCCATTGTCCGTAACCCGGCTGCGCGAAGGGCGCCGCCAGCGGTTCGCCAACGATTAGACCCAAATACGGCGCGTTAATGCTTTGATAATAGCTTTCGGCGAGATTGAAGCCGCGAGCCTGATAAAAGTAAACCTGTGGGTTCGGAAATTTTTGCGTGTCGTCCTGGGGTTCCGACACGGTGCCATAACTGCCCGCCGCGCCCGCGTCAATAAAAGCCAACTCGTTGGTCTGGCTGTTGCTCCCGAAAATGATGCCGCCGTACGATGTGAGGCTGTCAGCGATGGCGCCAGGAGTGAATATTCCCTGGGGCACGGCGAAATCCGCCAAACCGGTTTCATAGCCCATGCAGCCGCCGGGCCACCAGACCGAATCCGTATTCGTGCGCAGAATTGAGGAAATTCCCAGAATGTTTACGTTGAAGATCGCATTGTCAAAATACGTGTACCGGACATTGCGCGCGGTATCGGAACTTTTGGCCAGGATGACGGGTTGTTGAGGAAATGTCCCGTCGCTGGCGACCCCCTGATTCACGAGTTGCTCCGCCTGCGCGAGCGAATCGCCCGTGATCATGGTTGTTAGAAAGGAATACCCCGGCGCGCCGGCTGGGGGCGAGTCCTGGCTAAAAACCCCTTCGCTGGCGGCGTAACTGTTGGTGCTCCCGAATGGATCGACCGCGTTGCCCAGCCTCAAGCCGTAGAACAACGCGGAAGTGGTGCCGTTGATCGCCGATCCGTCGCTCGTCTGGAAGGGGATGTCCATCGAGAGAACGACAAAGTCAATTTGGTTGGTCAATTGCCGGGCAGCCAGCATGTTCAGCAGGGGTGTGACCAGGGTGATCTGAAGGTCATTACTGGTCCACAGAGTATTGCCGCCGGTCCAATTGATATAGAGGACGTTTTGGGGAGGGACGTGGCGTTGCTGGCAGTAATAATTGGCCAGTTCACAGGAGTTTGAACTGGCCTGATTGACGACGATAGCCGTGTTTAATCCACTGCCGCCCGCATGCAGATCAAACGGCGCAAAGGCGGCAAGGGCCGCCAGGCAGCCCAAGAGAATTCGACCCGGCGGCGTCGCGCAAAGACTCCTGCCCATAAACTCGAATCCAAATAATAAAAAAGGGCCGGTAATAAACCGGCCCACTCTCACGCTTTTGCGGCCTGCGAAAATCACCGCGTTTTACGCCGTTGATAGATTGTTTTCCGTACCACGACTGGCGTTAACCGGCTCAACTAATACGCTTCCAGGTGCGGCGGGCAAATCCGAAAATGCCCATGCCCAGAGCGATCCACGCCACACTGGTTGGCTCCGGAACCGGTTGGATGGACATGTTTTCACCTTGCAGGACATTCCAGAGGTTACCTGAGCTGTCCGTGTCGGTCCATTCAAGCCCCCAGGCTTCGTCGCCCGGACCGGAAGAAGTAGAACCATTCAGCTGATTACCGTGAGTCACGTCATTCATTACCGTAGTTGGATCACCGGTCTCCGCGTAATTGGCAAATGGATTATTAAGAGTTTCTTCCATGCCATTGCCACCCGCGGTTGTGGTTTGAGAGACAAATGAATATGCTCCAGCCGAGCCGCCGATATTGACCGTATTCAAGTTGTTTTGCAGCAAATTGAAATGCCCGTATTGCCAAAAGCTGATGCTAAAACTGGAACCTGAAACGTTGAGAACATTCACCGACTCGCTCAAAACGGCGCCGCCGGAACCATTACCGCTGCCGGTAAGCGTGTATTGGAGGGCAACTTCGAGTGTCGAATTTTGATAGAACGTATCTAGAGTGCTGCCACTGACACTGTCGCTGAACCCGCCGATCTGATCAATGGACTTCACCGCGCTCCAGCCGCTCCCCGTGTTAATTGAATACCAAAACCACTGTTGGTCCAACTGGGGCACGCCAGGGTCAGAATCCACGGTCCAATTATTCATTCCGATTGGGCCGGATCCACCCCCGAGATTAAAAGCAACTGAGGATCCGCCATTGCTCAACGTAACCTGGGCGGTAGCGCGATTGGCCAAATAGATCATGCTCATTAAGGCCAATGACAAACTTATGGTCGCGCGGCATGCAGAAGGGGAGAAGGTTCGAATTTTCATAAAATACGTGAATTGCTTTCAACTCTGAGAAGTAAACCGCCAGAGACGACGAAATTTAGGTTCGTTGATCATTTTTTGAAAAAGGCCAGCGCACGCCTCCGCAGCAAACCGGCGACAAATAGGCCTGCCGATGCGACCGCCAAAGACGAAGGTTCGGGCACCGTCTCCAATTCGTTAATGGTGACACCGGAACCGGGAGCGACTGTGGCAGTAAATTCATAGGCAAAGTCCACATTTCCGGTCGCGCTAAGGCTGCTGTCATTAAATGTCGGCGCCGGATTCCCGGTTCCAAGTCCGAAATTGCCGATGCCGGCCATCTCCTCCGCGGAATCAGAGGTCCCGCCGGTCAATCCGCTGGTGGTCACAGTTAAGGTTCCGCCGTTTCCTGTTTGCGAGAGACCATAAGGACTTATAGTTTGGAGGAATTGCACCGTCTGTCCTCCTGAAGTGCCACCCAACGCAAACGCCGAAAGTTGGTAAAAGTGAAATGTTTCATTGGTTCCCGAAAGGTTTTCCAAGGTGATCGCGCTGTTCAAGGTTGATCCGGAGCCCTGAACCTGAAGTGTGTACGAGGTCGTTAAACTGAGCGCCGAGTTGGCATACGTCGTCGTCAAGTTTGTGTCAATAATCCGTCCGCCCAAGGGGAGTCCGCTAAATGTAGGCGTTCCGGGCGCTGAAATAGTATTAATCGGATTTTCCGCTCCCACTCCAATGCTGTAGTAATACCATTGATTGGCCAATTGATTCACCCCGCCAGCCGTCCATCCGGACAGGCCGTCGGTCAAATTAATCTGCATGGTGCTGTCCGAAACAGAAATGTTATAAGTCTGGGCCTTGACCCCGACAACCGTGGTCGCGAGCGTTAACGCAACGATAAGGACAATAGGCAGGCTGTGCGTCTGCGACAGGACCGAGAAAGCATTATTGGTGTTTTTCATTGCTTCACCGGGTTTCCAAATCATTTCAGATTCATTTTTAGGACATTACCTTCTCACGAGAAAGTCGGATGCCGGGTGGCAAGCGGACTTTGGTAACTTCTGGACTTATTAGACGACCAAAGTCGTAGAATATCAAGAAAAATCGCGAATTTTCTTTGCCCCTGCAAAGGCCTGCTATCGTGGAACATCCAAATTCTGGCCTCGATGATCTGAAAAAACTTAAAGATCGCGTTTACAGAATTGGGACATTTCCATCTCAAGGCCCGCGGGAATTTGGCCGAAGTTTGGATATTCGCAAAGTTGCAATCGGTCCGTTTGCTGAGATACCTCTTTATTTTTGAATTCTGTTATGCCTGCTCCTGAGGTTTATAGCCATGGGCTTTGGCCGGCCATGCGATGATGAACAGGATCGTTCCAATGGCTGCGCAGGCGACCAACACCTGAAATCCGGCATTCCAGCCGTAGTTTTGCACCAGCCATCCCAGACCCCATCCGGAAACAGTGGTGCTGGCGTAACCAAAAATACTGGTCAGGCCCACCGCAGTGGCCGCCGCGCGTTTTGTGGCCAATTGTATGCATGCGATGGCCAGGAGGCATTGCGGGCCGTAAACAAAAAATCCCGTCGCACCCAGCAGTCCCATGGTCAACAGCTCCGATTGTGTCTGGACCTTCCAAAACAGCAATAGGGAAACTCCGGCCAGCGCCATGTAGATGATGCAGGCCCGTCCGGCGCGTCCACCTAAAAATCGGTCGGTGATCCATCCGCCGAAAAGCGCCCCCAATCCTCCAAACGCCTCAAAGGTGGCCACCATCGCCGCCGCGTTGGTGATTTGCATATGCTTCGTTTCCATCAACATGGTTGTACCCCAGTTAAAAACGGCATAGCGGATCGCATAAACAAAGAAGTTCGCCGCCGAAAAAATCCAAATGTACGGATTGCCAAAAACCTGGCGGCGCACAAACGCGCCGAAATCGTCATGAGATCCCTTTTCGGGCAAATCGACATGTGTCCCTTCATGTTCCGGCAACCCGACGGACTGCGGCGTATCGGGCATCAGCCGCCACAGGAGCAGGGCAATGACCACCGCAATCCCCGCCGGGACAAAGAAGCAAAGCCGCCAATTGGCTGCAAACAAGGTTCCGCCGACCAGGAAGCCGCATAACAGCATGACGCCGACGCTCCCAATGTTATGCGAGAGGTTCCAAATCGAGAACTTCGCCGCCAATTGTTTGGGAGGAAACCAATTACTCGTCAGCCGCGCGCACGGAGGAAAACCCATTCCCTGGAACCATCCGTTTATCATCCAAAACAATCCCAGGATAAAGACTCCCGAACCGAAACCAAAACAGACATTCACCAGCGCCGACGCAGCAGCGCCGTAGACATAAAAACCGCGGCATTGGCACGATCCGCCAAAAAACCGTTCAAGAATTTTGAAATTCCGTAAATCACCCCGTGTAAAGTCAAAAAGATTCCCAGCCTGGCCTTGGTGATTCCCAGGTCGGCGCCGATCAAGGGCAATGCCGCCGCGAGGTTGCCGCGCACGAAATAAAATGTGGCGTAACCCAAAATCGTAAGAACCAACACCCTGGTTTGCCAAACACGATATCGGGCTGCAAATTGCCGGGGGTCAGAAAGCGTGACTGGCGCGGGCGGCGCTGGGCGAAAAATTCCGAGGAAACCGCGTGACGACTTTGGGCTGGTATTTACCGTAACCGCGTCATTGACCGTTTCGCCGGGTTTGGGAGTTATCATGAATCGGTGGTACCCAATATGATGGGGAGTCGGCCAAAAGAAAACGGCAAAACCGCGGTGTTTGAATTCCGGTATCTAAACCCTATTTTGAATACCATGCGTTTTAGTTATACTCACCCAAAAAAGATGGTATTTACTCAAACCCCCGCTTGTGCGCTAGAGTCTGTTTATGATGACAATACGAAAATCAAATGAACGGGGCCACGCCGAACACGGCTGGCTGGACTCCTACCATAGCTTCAGCTTTGCGGACTATTATGATTCGCAATGGATGGGTTATCGCAGCCTGCGGGTCATTAATGACGACCTGGTCATGCCGGGCATGGGCTTTGGCGCGCATCCGCACAAGGACATGGAAATCATAACCTATGTGCTTAGCGGTTCGCTCGAACACAAGGATTCCATGGGCAATGGCCGGACCATTGGCGCCGGGGAACTGCAATACATGGCGGCGGGCAGCGGTGTGCGCCACAGTGAGTTTAATCCGTCGCAAACCGAAGCGGCACATTTTCTCCAAATCTGGATTATGCCTGATGCCAACGGGGTCAAGCCGCGCTACGCGGAGAAATCCCTGCGCGACGCGCCTCACGGCAAGTTTCACCTGGTCACGAGCAAGGCCGGACGGGATGGATCGATCGCGATCCATCAGGACGCAGACCTGTTATTGGCCAAACTCGATGCGGGCCAGCAGGTGACGCATGCGCTCGCGAATAATCGTAACGCATGGATTCACGTGGCTGAAGGTGAAGTGGTGCTGAACGGCAAAACGCTCATGGGCGGCGATGCCGCGGCGATCAGCGACGAGGCGAGCCTGCAACTCACTGCGAATAAGCCGTCGCAAGTGTTGCTGTTTGACCTGAATTGATCGGGCACGTGGTCCGTGTTTCGTGATGCGTCAAGTATTGGATGACTGTGCGGGTGCAGCCTTTGTCATACTTGATGCATCACGATCATTGGACCGAACCGGTCCGCCAGTTGTAGCAACGTCAGGTGTCGTTGCCGTTTAGAAATGTCACTGCAACTCAGGCACTTCGATGACGTCCCCGTCACGGACCCGCAAATCGGAATAGAAGTCGAAATTTCCACTGCTGCAATCGACTGTCCACGTTTTCCCGCCTCGCCTTACTTTGACGTGGGATAAATCGGAATCTGAGGTCAAAACATTCCTGGCTTTATTCGTGCCTAATAGATTGTGAATGCAGCGATTCGATGATTCAAAATCATTGAGAGGCAACTGAATAGTTTGCCCGCCGTCCACAATCAGCTTGGCCGTACCTGCCTTGTCCCTCAGGCATCCTATTATTTCACGGACGGTTTTGTCCGTTTGTGTGTCATTTTCGGCCAAAGTGTGTTCGCGTTCGGGAATTTCCACGACGTCGCCAAATTCCAGGGGAACGTCCCGGGAGCATTCCAGGTCGTTGGTGGAATTGAGGAGATTGACCGGTATTCTTTTGTATGCTTTGCCAGTTGCGTTCGGGCGGACGATGGTGATATGCGCGAAGTCAGGAAAGTACATCCATAGACGCACAATAGATTCGAACAATGTAAAACGATTCCAGTCGTTGGTTCCTTTTTCGAATACCTTTGTGGGAGATTTTGCGGATGGAGGATTGACGGCAATCCAGTTCCAATCCGGAAGAGCTTCCAACGCGCCGTGCCGGCGCAACAAATCCGCCGCCGAAACGGCGCCGGCTCTTTGTTGATCCGGCGATGAGATGTTATCGCCCATAAAAACCATGCCTGATTCCGCTTCTTCAACGATGCCTAATGGCGTTTTGCCGTCACCGTTTCTGATGTTTGGGCTTGCGCCGCCCTCCAATAATGCTTGCAGAATATTGGTGTCGAATAGCGCCCAAAAAATGACGGGGGGCGGTTCACTGGTTTGTGCGTCAGGGTTGGCTTTATATTTCAAAAGCAACTGGACCATCGGTAATTGATGATTTTGTATTGCCAGCCACAGTGGGGTTGCCGTCCGCAGGATGGCGGAATATTGATCATACCACCTGGAGCCGTACGTGCCTTTCGGGCAATGCATTAAACAATCAACATTTGGATTGGCGCCCGCCTGGAGCAACAGTTTGGCGGAGGCCAAATCCTGTCTATCAACGGCGCAAAGCAGTGGCGGATCAAGAGTGCCTCCATTTGGATTGGCTCCCGCTGCCAACAAAATGGTGACTGCCTCCGATGAACGGTAGGCGGCAAGAAATAAAGGCGTGACGCCGGAGCCATTCGTGACATTTGGATCGGCACCGGCGTCCAACAGCGCCGAAAGAATATTGGTTTTGTCCCTGGCGCTGAAGATGACCGGAGTGTTATCGATTTGAGTATCGTTCGGGTCGGCCTTGTATTTCAAGAGCAGCCGGACCATCGGGGCATCACCCATGGAAACTGCGGCCCAAAGCGGGGTGGCACTGATACCCGGACGCATATCGGATCCGCCTACATTCACATTGCTTAAGTTAGGGCTAATTTCGCTCTTCAAATTGGAATTTGCTCCGGCCTGAAGCAGCAATTCGGCTGCGTTCATATTCCTGTTGTTAATGGCGCAAAACAGCGGCAAATCGGATCGGCCCGCATTGGGGTCGGCTTTCGCTGCCAACAGCATCCTGGGCCCAGCCAAATCCAGCGGGAAATTTACGAGGGTGGCGCTGCTCAAGGGCGTAACTCCGCCATGGTCTGCGATGTTCGGATCTGCGCCGGCTGCCAATAGTATTTGGATAAAATTTGTGTCTCCAGACATCGCCGCCCGCTTGAGCGGCGTCTGGCCAAGAACGTCCTGAACATTCACGTCCGCATGCGCCTGCAAAAGAGTTTCACCCACAGCTGCATAACGGTGTTCAACCGCAACAAACAACGCCGCGCCGTGGTCGGTATTAACGTCGGCGCCATGGTTCAGAAGAAATTGTACCATCGTCCGCTGGGCGGCCTTTGCAGCGAAAACAAGCGGCGACCCGCCTTTTGCCCGGAAATTCACATTCGCTCCATGATCCAATAAGAATGCGGCGACTTTGAGTTCTCCCTTTTCTGCGGCGTCACACAGCGGCATCTGTCCATCGTCGCCCGGCGCATTAATCAAATCCGGGCTGTTTTGAATCATTTCCTGGATTCGCGCGATTTCCTTGTCTTCGTCATCCGCCGCGGGTTGGCCGGTTTCAGAGGCGGTTTGCGTTCCAGCCACAGACGCCGCAATCCCCATTCCGGCCAAATCCGCCTGACTCAACGCTGCCAGCGCCTTTTGATCAGGGAATTCAGTGAGGATCCGCCGGTATTCGACGGCTGCCTTGTTGGTCAAACCTTGCTCCCGATAACATTCACCCAGCCGAAAAATCGCCGTGGCGGCCAATTGCCGGTCCCTGTCAAATTGCGCGGAAAGCGCCTCGTAATCTGCGATGGCGGCGCTCAGATTATGATTGGCCTGTTCTTCAAACATCCCCTGTTGCAACAGTTCCGTGAGATTGGTTTGCGCCTGCGCCCACGGCGCAATCAGTGCGAAAATGATGAAGAATATCGCTTTCATTGTTTTGAATCTCTCAAAATTGCCATTCGCGTTTGTCATGGTTTTGCAAATTCCTTGTTCAACTATTCACAACTCCAGTCGATACCCGACCCCATGCACCGTCTTGAGCCATTTGGGCGCATCCGGATTCTTTTCAACCTTGGCGCGCAGTCCGGCGATGTGATTGTCCACCGTACGCGTCGTCGGAAAGGCGGTATAGCCCCAGACCAGGTCCAGAAAACGTTCTCGCGACACGGGTTGGCCTTCCGCCTCGGCAAGCAGCCTGAGCATGGCAAATTCTTTGGCGGTCAGGTGGATTGCCTTCTTGCCACGAAAGGCTGTCTGGCGAATCAGGTTGATGTCAACGTCACCCAGTTTCAATTTCGCGTTCAATTTGGATTTTCGTTCCATCCGCCTGAGCAGGGCGCGCACGCGAGCGAGGAGTTCGACCGTGCTGAACGGCTTGACCAGGTAATCATCCGCCCCGGCATCCAGGCCGGTCACGCGGTCTTCGATTTGGCCCTTGGCTGTGAGCATCAGCACCGGCACGTCGTTCGCCAGACGGCGCAGCTCCGCGCACAGCGCGAAGCCGTCCAGCTTGGGCATCATCACGTCCAGCACGATAAGGTCCGGCTTTTCGTCCAGCGCGCGTTTCAATCCGATCTCCCCGTCGGCCGCCGTCAACACGCGATAATTTTCCGACGCGAACAAATCCGCCAGCGCGGTGCGCATGGGGGTTTCATCTTCGACGATCAGGATTCGGTCATTCATTTTGATTTTTTATGGGTAATTCAATGATGAAGCGACTGCCCGTGCCTGGCGTGCTTCGGACTTGCACGCGCCCGCCGTGCGCCTGGACAATATGTTGGACCACGCTCAAGCCAATGCCAATGCCCTGCGTTTCACGCCGCAATTCAGAACCCCGGCGATAAAACCTTTCAAATATTTTCTCATGCTCCTCCGCCGGAATGCCCGGACCGTGATCGGCGACGAACAAAAGTACGGCGGGTGGAATGCCGGCGGTTTTTCCATACGCGTTTTGCCATTCAATCCCGACCGAAACGGTTTCGCCTGTGGGCGAATGCTTTATGGCATTATCAATTAGATTGACCAGCGCCTGCTGAATGGCGCGACTATCCATTTCCAGGCCAACATGTGAATCCCCGGCGCCGGCTATTTCGAGTCGAACTCCCTTTTCCGAGGCGTAGGGCTCCATGAGTTTCACCGTGGTTTGCACGAGTACCAGGACGTTTGCCGGTTCAAATTCATATTGTTTGCGTCCCTGCTCAATGCGCGAAAAATCCAGCACGTTTTCTATAAGCGACGAGAGGCGGCGGCATTCCTGGACGATAAAGCGAAAGTATTCGTTCTGGCGGGGTACATCCGGGATTTTGCCGCGCTCAAGATTTTCGGCCATTAAACGCACAGAAGCGATGGGCGCGCGCAATTCATGTGAAACGCTGGAGACAAAGTTCGTTTTCATTTCGTTGAGCTCCCGCTGGCGATAAAATGCCCGCCATGTCGCGAGTAGTCCAATGAACGCGGAAAAAAACGCTCCCAGGATGAGGATGGCAAAAAGCTGAAAGCGCCTGCGTTCAGCCGAAAGCAATTGTTCCCGGTTGGTAAGATAAAGATTCACTGAAAAGGCGACTGTGTCAGGCATGGCCACTGTCCCGGCCTTTTGCGAGGCGGAACCGAGCAATTGCCAGCCCCCCTCAGCATGGGCGACTGATACGGGCTGCGGAAAGGATGGCACGATGGACTCGCCCTCAATGGTCACGGAAGCAGTTTCATAATCAGGAATGAATAACTTATTCTCCTGCAGTGCGCGCACAAATATGGTTTTGACGACCTCACGCGGCACGAACCGAACATCGTAGCCGAATCCTGTAAACGGTTCTCCCTCCGGGTCGTTGCCGGCCATGTTAAACTCGCAAGGGTCAAAAAGAGCCAGCGCCCCGTCGTAAGGCTCAGCCACCCAGGCCGCCCAGGGGAGTCGCATATTCCAATTCCTGAGATCTTCAAATCGAGGCCTCTGTACGCCAGAGCCGCGGCCGTTGGAGAGCGGCGACCCGTCGGAAACGCGACGCAATTGATCCAGCCAGTCACGTACCTTTGATTGATCAAGCCAATACTCTTTCGTCCAAAAGACTTTTTGGCTCAATCCAGGTTCAGCGTTGTTGGTCAACCCTTCTGCCAGTTGCAGCAAGCGGGCGGAAATGAACGAAGGATGGTTAATGACCCGCCACCAGACCGACTGAACCAACGCATCGGTCAGCCTTGCATTTGTCGCTGAAAGCAATTGGAAACAGGCGATTTCTTGAAAAGAAAGTCCCGTTTCCGTAGGGAACGACCCGGAATCGCCGGCGATATTCGCCGACGGCTCCGACAACAAGGCCGCCGCCCGTTCCGCGTCCCGGGTCGGGCCGGAATTGGCGAATGCCTCGGACGCTTTGAGAATTGAAATGCGGCTTTTGTTTGCGTCGAAAGCGCCTCTCAGTCGCTGCCAAAGCCCTTGCTGTTCCGGTGGCATTTCGCAAAACCATCGGGGAGGGGTTGGAGCGGTGAGAATTTCAGGCGGATCAATTTGGCGTCCATCGGTCAAAATTTCCGCCCGTGGCGTCGCCAAACCCGCAATCGTTAGGCCAGGATAGTCCTGTTCCCATTTTTCGATATTGAATTTTAGTTTATCGTCCGGAAAAGCGCCCGTTACGGTTGGTTGTCCGGCCAGGCGTAAATCCATCGTCCAGGTATTCTCCAATACCAGGAACCGTTGGAACTCGTCATTTACTGATGCACGCATGGCCCGGGCCAGGCTTTGCACGTCTTGCGCGGCCCGGATGCGGGCGTCTTGTTCGGCCATCTGCGTGTCTCGCCGTAGCGATACAAAGCTCACGACCGAGAGCAACGTCACTGGCAGCAAAATAAAGAGAGCTTGCCAGAACAATGGGATTAAACGTTTGGTTCCGGCTCGCATGATGGCTAATTTAATACTGCCGCCAAACCAGTTGTCACGGAATTGTAAAATAGTGGCGTACTGTGTGTTGCGTACTCCTCAAGGAATCTGAACATCGCCATTGTCATGGTTGACGCAGGACTCGAAACATGCGGTGCCGGCGACTGAAGACCGATCTTCTACTTTTTAAATCAGCCGGGAACTTTTTCCGCGCTCGTGCATCCCATCCACGACGCCTGATACGGCGTGAACAGAAAAACCATAAATATCAAAGGAATCCATATGACCAATGCTTCATTTTCGGTACGGCTCGCACTCGCCCTGGCGGCGGGGTTGGGCATTTCCGCCGTTTCCGGCCATGCTCAAAGCGCCAGCGCGACAATTTCGTACACGGCGGCAGGCCCGAATTTCGATTACACCGTTACATTATTTAATTCAGGATCGACCAGCCTGGAAAGTTTCTGGTACGGATGGACGGACAGCGGCAACAATCTGCCGTCAAACCCCAGTTCGGCTGGAAATTCCGCTGGTTGGGCCAATGATTTGGACGGCAATTCAATCATGTGGGAAGGCGGTTCAGGCAACGCCCTCGCGCCGAATCATTCAGCCACTTTCACTTTTGTAAGCACATCGTCGCCAACGGCCATGACCACTCCTCCCGCCGGCGCATCGGTCGCCTATGTCGGCTCAATTGATTTCAGCCAGGGCGTTTCTGGAGACAGCACCGGGGCGTTCTCTCCGGTCCTTGTCGTTCCCGAGCCGTCGTCGGTGGCGTTGCTCGTGGCTGGTCTCGGAATTATGGGCTTTGGATTTCGCTCACGCTTTCAGCTCCGCCAGTTGGGGAGGGTTTTGAAGCGTTGAAGCATTTAAACCGTCGACCGGCGAAGAAATTTGCCTAGCCTGATAGGTCGGTGCCTGTTCCACCTGCCTGCTCCGAGTGTACCTCCGTAGCGTTTCCATGGCGCCGCGGAGGTACAATTTTATCTATGACGATACTATTCAAACCTGCCGCGATCACCTGGATCAAGAACCGCATGGATCGCAGAATGTATTTATCGGGAATCCAAAGATCCCTTCAACCGTACGGCCTGTTAGCGGGGTGAAATCCATTTTCAACGCCGTTCAAATTCATTTTTAATTTCTAATTTTTGATCGATCTGCTACCGTGCCCGTATGAGCTACGGAAGAGCGCTTTTAGTTTTGGCCGCTGTGGTTGTGGTATTGACGCCCGTGCACTCCCCGGCGCCTTTGATATACACGCCGGGAGAGGGCTGGTATTATGAGCTGCCCGGCCAGACGTTAAATTGGCAACGGTCTCGCGCGCGAGACCAAATGGAAGTGGCGGCCCAATTTTTCAAAGAACGTGATTACTCGAACGCCGTGCGCGCCGCTTATCGTGTGGTGCAGATGTGGCCATTGTCCGATTATGCCCCGGACGCCGAATATCTGATGGGCCGTTGCCTTGAGGCGAAACACAAGGATGAAGCCGCCTTCAAAGCTTACCAGGCCATTATCGAAAAATATCCGAACAGCCCCCGTTACGAAGAGGTGATTTGGCGGCAATACCTCATCGCCAACCGTTTTTTGGGCGGCCAATGGACCAAGTTATGGAATATCGTTCCATTCTTTCCATCGATGGATGTGGCGGCCACCATGTTTGACAATATCGTGACCAACGGCCCGTACAGCGACGTCGCGCCGCACGCCCAACTGCGTATCGGTGTCGCGCGGGAAAAACAGAAGGATTACGAGAGCGCCGTGGCGGCTTACGGAACGGCGGCTGACCGCTATCATGGCCAGGCGGTTATTGCCGCTGATGCCGTGTACCGGAAGGCCGAAGCATATCGCAAACAGGCCGCTACCGCCGAATATGACCAGGGCACCGCGGAACAGGCCATCGAGACGTTCACCGATTTCATGACGTTGTTTCCCGATGATAAACGCGTGCCCCAGGCGCAGAAGGCCATTGTTGCGCTCAAAGCCGAGCAGGTCCATGGCGCTTTTGAAGTGGCCCAATTCTATGAAAAGAGCCACAAATGGGACGGCGCCGCGATTTATTACAACCAGGTATTGCAGTTGGACCCCAATTCACCTTACGCGGAGACGGCGCGCCGGCGCATCGAAGTTTTGAAACCGCGACTGCACGTTTCCGAAAATTGAAAATGCGTTTCGCGATTGTCCCGGCCTTATGCGTTGCCGCCCTTTTTGTCGCTGGTTGCGCGGGCTATCGGCTCGGCCCGGTGAACGACGCAGCCGCCGGAGACAAATCCGTCAAAATTCTACCCTTTAACAATCAGACGCTTCAACCGCGCCTGGGCGACGCCGTGACACAGGCGTTGCGGGAAGAAGTTCAGACTGACGGCACATATCATCTGTCAAACGGAGAGGGCGACATCGTCGTCAGCGGCATTATCACCAGCTACAATCGCACCGGCTTGAGTTACCTGGGTTCGGACGTGCTGACCGCGAACAATTACCAGGTTGGTATGATCGCGCACGTCGTGATTCGCGAGCGCGCCACGGGCAAGCTCCTGCTGGATAAAGACGTAAGAGGCTACACGCTGGTTCATGTGGGTTCGGACCTCCAAAGCGCCGAGCGTCAGGCCTTGCCGTTGCTGGCCGAGGATTTTGCGCGTAAAGTCACCCAAATGTTGGCGGAAGGGGCCTGGTGAGTTATTTTCATCGAGGATGGAAGATGGAGAATAGCGAATGGATGTTCGAATACTGGTTCATCCCCCGTCTGCAATTTTTGTTCTAGTTTAATATCATGGATACCTTGCCAACAGTCGTTTTAAAGCCCGGTGAAGCCGATCGCATCATCGCCGGCCATCCCTGGATTTATTCCGGCGAAATTCTTCGCGTTAGCCAACCGCCTGCCGATGGGGACCTCGTCCAGGTAAAAGACCATCGGCAACGCTTCCTCGGGGTCGGATTTTTCAATTCCAAATCAAAAATCCATGTCCGCCTGCTCGCGCCGGAACGCGTCGAGGTAAACGAATCCTTTTTCGAACAGCGCATTCGCGCCGCGCTGGAAGTGCGGCGACGATATGTTTCGTCGGCAACTTCTTATCGGGTGGTGAACGCCGAGAGCGATTTTCTGAGCGGACTGATCGTGGACAAATACGAAGACGTCCTGGTGTTGCAAATTTCTTCGCTGGGCATGGATATGCGCAAGGCGCAAATTGTGACGGCGTTAAAGAAGATTTTCTCGCCGCGGGCGATTTTGGAGCGTAGCGAGGCCGCGTCGCGAAAATTCGAAGGGCTGGTTGAGTCGAATGGCGTGCTGCTCGGCGAATTTGACGGAAAATGTACCGTGACGCTGAACGGTTTGAAGTTCGAAGTCGATTTGCGCGAAGGCCATAAGACCGGGATGTACCTGGACCAGCAGGCAAATTACCAGGCCGTTTCGCGTTTTGCCGCCGGGGCGCAAACCCTTGATTGCTTTAGTTTTCTCGGAGGGTTCGGATTGCAGGCGGCGCGCGAGGGAGCGGCGCACGTTCATTTTTTGGATCAAAGCGCCCAGGCCGTCGAGGCATCGCAGCGAAACGCCGCCGCCAATGGTCTGGCCGCCAAATGCTCCTTTGAAACCGTGAATGTTTTTGACTGGCTCAAAGCGCAAACAGCCGTCCGGCCGCACGAGAAAGTTGTTCCACGATTTGACCTGGTCATTCTGGATCCGCCTTCGTTCACCCGTAATCGCGCCGCCGTGCCCGACGCATTGCGCGGCTACAAGGAAATTCATTTGCGCGCGCTCAAGCTCCTCAAACCCGGCGGCGTGCTGGCCACGTTCTGCTGTTCGCATCACGTCAGTGCCGAATTATTTCAGGACTCACTGCTCTCAGCGGCGTATGATACCCGGAAGATATTGCGCCGTGTGGCCGTGTATTCGCAATCGCCGGACCACCCGATTATACCCATGATTCCTGAAACGGAATATCTGAAGGGTTTTGCGTTTGAAGTCGTGTGATTAGTTAATTATTGGGACATTTGCCCGCATCTCCGGCGGCATAAATAGCCAGGATGGCGTCTGGACTTAACGGCTGGTTATACAAGCTGATTTCATCCAATTCCCCTTTGAAGTCCGAATAGCCCGACACCTGGCCCATGTAAAAATCGCTGGCGGTCTGAGGTTGGAAACCTCCAATCGTCTGGGTGACGATCATCACTCCATCTTTGTAGATGTCGGCCACACCGGTGACCGGATTATAGGTCACGGCCACGTGATGCCAATTACCGTCGAACACATTGGACACGGGAGTCAACGGATGGCTGTTGCCTTTGGTATCTCCGAGATTCACATACAACCCGTTGTTACCACCGCCCTCAACCATGATCACGCCATTTTGCCAGCCAAGCACGCCGCACGTGTCATTGGGCGTGCCTTTGGTCCAAAACTCAATCGTCATCCCGGACGAACTTGCGCCCACATTATAGTTCGTGGCCGCAGGCGCCAGGACAAAGTCACTCACGCCGTTGAAGTTGAATCCCAGCGCCACTTCGCCGTTAGCGTAGCCTATGCCGCCGCCGAGGATGGCCTCGTTGCCGCCAATGATGTCTTCAGCGGTGCCGTTGGCCGGCCACCACGCAGATAAACCGGGAAGGGGCAAATCATCACAGGGCACTCCGACTCGCACCTCGACCAGGCTGCTGCTCTCCTCATCGTTGTTGTTGGCGGTGAGCTGCAGGATATAAATACCGTTGGTGCTGAACGTCACGGGAGTAACCGCAGATGTTGGATCAGCAAAGATGACGGATCCCGGACCATAGTATTCCGTCCATTGCACCTGGACGTTGGTTCCGGCAGGCTGGCCGTTTTCGGTCACCGACCCGTTCAAGAGCGTGTTTGTTGGCGAAGGTACGGCAAAGTTGGGGCCGACAGAGACTGCGATGGTATTGGTATCAGGACATTTGCCGACGCTGCCGGATGCGTAAATGTCGTAAACCTCCTCCGGATCCAATGGACGGCCGTACAAACTGATCTCGTCCAATTGCCCTTGAAAGTCCGAAAGGCCGGATACCAGTCCCATATACAAATCATGGCTGGTCTGGGGTTGAAAACTCCCGATGCTCTGGCTGACCTGCATCAGTCCGTCTTTGTAAACG
>DASXFM010000539.1:0-5743 GCA_036489615.1 Verrucomicrobiia bacterium
GAGTCAGGCCCGCGAACCGTAGCGCAGGTTTCCAAACCTGCTGACTTGAGCGGCTTGGGAAGCCGCGAAAGGGATAGCCTGAGCGAAGCGAAGGCAAGGCCCAAAGGGCTGAGCGAGCGGGAGCGAGCGAGCCAATCGCCGATTTCCAAATCGGCAAGTCGCGCGACGTCGCACGACGCAGGGCCGCGTTAGAAGTGAAATGCCCATAGTTCGATTCTGGTTGGCATAATTTGGCGGCAACCAATTTGGCAGTCCGAAGCTCATATCTCAACCAAAACGATAAACATCCTAAACTGTCATCTTTATAAATCACTTATAAAATTTGACGGTCTTTGTAATGGACGCACCGGGCGCGCGCACGGATGATTGGATTAGAACCTGAAAGGAAACACATGATTAACGTCGTCGATGTCAGTCATCATTACGGGGTCAGGCCCGTGTTGAACCATATCAACTTTACGATCCCCAAAGGGCAACTGGTGGTTGTTATGGGTCCCAATGGCATTGGCAAAAGCACGTTGTTGGGCGCCGTGGCGGGCATCATTGCCCCGGCTCGGGGTTATGTGGAAATCGGTGGCGCGCGCCGGCGCGCGAGCGAAGAAGCGGAAATTCAGATCCGCAAACAAACGGCTTACCTGCCCGATCATCCCTGGCTGCCGGAATCTATGACCACACGGGAATGGCTGCTCGCCGTCGGCCAGCTCTATGACATCGAATCCGACCATTTGATGGACCATGTCAATCGGCTCCTGGATTTGTTTCAATTGACTGACAAGGGCGATTCTCCGATTCGCACCTGTTCGAACGGCCAGAAAAAGAAGATCGCCATTTGTGGGACGCTCATCACCGAGGTGCCGGTCATGGTGTTGGACGAACCCTTTACGGGCGGGCTGGATCCCTCGGCTATCCTGGTGCTGAGCCGTGTCCTCAGGCATCTGGCAGACAATTCGGGCGTGACCATCCTCATGGCTTCCCAGGTGCCCGAGTTGGTCGAGCAAATGGCGCATCGGATTATGGTCATCTCGGATGCCCGCGTGGCGGCTTACGACACGCTGGATGGGCTGCGCGCCAAAACCGGTTGCAAAGGGTCGTTGCCCGAAATATTCGCCGAATTGGTGCATCCGCAAACGCTGGAACACATCGACAGTTATTTCAAACGGCCTGCCGTCCATTAAACCATGAAACGTCCGTTTCCATTTCATTCAAATCTCGTCTGGCCGCCGCCGGTTCTGGTCTGCTTGTTCATCGTCATTTACAGTGTGGCCTGGGTCAGTTTCTGGTTAATCGGGTTGAGCGTGCCCGCCGCCTACAGATCCACTATTGAGATGCCCGAAGGTTGCCGCGCCGTAATCATCGGATTTGCGGCCGCCTCCTATGCGGCATTGCGGCTTTGGCGATTTCATCCAGCCTCCAATCGCGGATACTCCGAATGGCTGAAATTATCGCCATGGACAGCGGACCGGCCATTGCCGGCTGGACCGGTGCATCTTGTGTGGCAGGACGCAGCCGTCCTTGGAGTGCTGACAGCCATTGGCGTTTGTCGCCATTTCAATCCGATGCTCCCCGTAACAACTCTTATAGCCATTTACGCTCTGCTGACCGTGGCGACTTTTATGTTCGTCTATCTCATCGGCTTTACGTGCCTGTTGGCATTCACTCGCCAATGGGGACCTTGCCTGGTTTTGGGATTCTTATGGCCGACGCTCATGCTTCCAGGCGTTGCGCCTGTCCCTCCCTCGCCACCGATATTGCCGGCGATCGGCATTGTCGCCGCCATTATCTGCGTCATCTGGTACGGGCATCAGCAAAGTCTCAAAGCATTTCCATGGGAATTCATCAAAGTATCGTCCCGTTCTCTTGCGCAGGCGGAGATCCGGATTAAGGGGTTGGGCAACCCGTCCGGTGCCGGAACCCAATATAATCTTGGATGGCCGTATCTGATGCTGTCACCAAAAGTGCGGCCTCCGGCGATTTCACAACGAACCAACTTTGCGCTCGGTGCGCTGGCCGGTTGGTGGAGTTATTGCATCATTAAAGCCTCGCCCGCGGACGCTACGGACCCGACGTCCGGGTTTATTTTATTCTTCGCGATTCTCGCCGCGTTAGCCCGGTTGGGCGTGTATGCCATCGGCCTGGCAGCACCCTTCAATATTCCCGGGCGAATCGTTACCGGAAGAATTCTGGTACCGGGATTCGACAAGGTTTTCGTGACTCCACTCGCCGTAGTGGTTACTGCCATCATTGGCGGCATCATTATCAACCATTCCGGCGACCGGTTTGCCGTGACCGCGTCAATTGTGATTGCCGTCCTGTTTTGGGTGCTATTTGGAGGCGGACCGACTCTGCGATGTTGGGCCTTGACCGGCCAGTTTCGGATTCGCCCTCCCGCCAGCGTGAATGCGAACAAACAAATAATTCGGCAGGTTTAGAAATTTACGATTTACGCGTCGCGGAAAGCCGCGCCACTTACCACATCGCTGTCCGTCCCATTCGTCCTATATGCCCTATCCGTCCCACGTGCCCATAATCCCGTGGACGATGCGAAAGGAAACGCTGAAGCGCTGAAGAGATTCAAAGAGCTCGGCCTTAAGATTTGAGGGGAAAAATGGTACGATTGAAGTTTGATGGGTTGCAATGAGACTTCGCAACTATCTTCTAAGCCGGGTGTTTCACCAATTATGAGGATTCGTTTTAAATACTTTCGCGGCTCACAGTAATGGAACCGTTTGTTCCGGTTTTGCCGTCCGCACCTTGAATTTCCAGCTTTTTGGCATAGATTGGAGATAATCGGGCAATCAACGGAAGCAAGATTATGAAGACCTTTTTCATCGTTTTCTTTGGAATACTATTCGTTTTGGCACTGGCGCTTTGGGTAATCGGCTCATTGACCGCCGTAGTTGTCCCATGGTTTGGCGGGGCTCGCGCCGACCATATCGGAGCAATCGGGATGGGTCTGGCATCTATCGGAGAGTCCGCGACATTTCTCGGTGATTATTTGTTGTTCTACCTGATTGATAAACCTGAGAAACGGAAAAACCAGGCCTTCGGATTGCCCGGACCAAAAAGATACGGAAACAGAAAGTCCGCCGTTTGACGGATCATCCTTACATCTCAGCCGACGGTCACCACTGCCGTGCTCACTTGCCCCGATAAATCTCCAAGTCAAAGTTCGCGGTCCCGGTTGGACTGACGGGCACGTTGTCCGCTTTCCAATCGCCATTGGTATCCAGATAGTATGCCTGAACCCCATTCACCTTCACCGTGCAAGTTGGGTCGCTGACGGTGCCCGTTATGCTAACACGAGGTTTATTAAACTCTGTCATTGGATTCATCGTTACCAGTACCTGGCTTTGGAGCACAGTCAGATTGGTGGTCGTCGAAAGGCCCGCCGCGTTTTTGGCCGTCACGGTCAGGAAGTTTGTCCCGGCCGCCAATGGAAGGTTCTTCGCCCAAACCAACCCGCTGCGCTCGACCAATCCCTGTACCGCATTTGTATTACCATGAGGATCCGTGATTTGCGCCGTGACGCTTGCCGTGTCATCATCCACTTGCGCATTCAACGTAAAACTGCTGCCGCTGACTTTCGTTCCATTCTGCGGCCATAGAACGCTCAAAACGGGCGGCCTGGCGCTGGCATAATCCAATGTGAAATTCACGCTGGCGGTTGTGGTGTTTCCCGCCAAATCTGTCGCATGGAGAGTGACGGTGTTCAAGCCATTGGTCACTCCGATGTCATAGCACTGGAAGATGTTCGTAGTGAAATCACGAAAATTCGGGTCATAGAACACTGGACATGACTCGCCTTGCTGATTTTTGATAATTCCCAACGCGTTACTCACGTCAAATGTCAATTGGCTCAATGATTCGCTGACCAACCCCTGCAATTGGATGATTGGCTGTGTAACCGTACTGCCTACGGGATTTGTAACACTTATCGTCGGCCCTACGGTATTGAGCGTTAGCCACGCCTCAGCCCAGGATGCGTGCGCGCTGTCTGGCAACCCGCGCAAGCCGATAAGCAAGGTATAGGGACCGTTAGTCGCACCAAGCTGAATCGTTAGATTAGTGGAAGTAAATGGCTTCCATACTGCATCACTTTCATTAGGGTCATTGACCAAAACCGCCACGTAAAAAGGTTCGCCGGCCAGAAGTCTTATCGTCCCATCGACAGCACTGGTATTGACATACCTTTTTCCGAAAAGCAGAGCAAAGCTCAGAGGATTCGGATCAATTTGATTCTCATAGTCAAAAAACAGCGTGTTTCCATCACTGTCCATGCCATCGTCCGAAAACGATAAACCTTCTATTCCAAACCAATAGTAAAACCACCAATCTGGAGTTTTATTGCCATTGCGCGTAATGCCTGTCCAATCCCTCGCCCACAAAAACAATGGGTTCCGGCCACTCATCGAAACATTAAAAGGCATCGAGTTGGTACCACCGAATGGAAACAATTCAGTTTCGATTTCCCAGTCCGAAGCCTTGCGCGCAACTGCCACATTCGTGGTGCTGTAGACCTCATAAACAAAGTCTGTGGCACCGTTGAGATTGCCGTGTATAGAACCACTTGAGAAATTAGTGATTTGCAGCCAAAGACCATTGGTGAATTGAGGCTGGGCGTTCACACTGCTTGCAGTAAGCGATACCACTGCCAAAACCGCCCAATTGGGCAGGAACTTCATACCGTCTCAGGGGCTTCTAAAGTCGCCATAGACGATGGACTCAGCTGACATCGTGCCAATATAAGCCGCACGCGAATGAGAGGCAGTTTATCGTTGCACAACATGTTCCCCCCGTAGGGAACGGACGGCCACGAACCACGCATTTAATGCGAAACAGACCCCCGACATCGCCGAAGACCAGCCAGTCGGATTTTCCCATCCCACCCAAAACCAATAACGTTAACGTAACATCGTAAACGATTGGCATTCAACCATGTAACGCGAGTTCTGAATTTGTAACACGGGATGTAACACGGTAAGCAATTGCGGCTCAACGATGTAACAATGTAACACGATTTCCAACTTCATATGCATTTGCATCACTGCGTTCCTCATCGTTTTAATCTGCGGACGAATGCTCCAAGTAGCCGCGGTGCAAACCGCTGCTTTGACCTTTCGTCACAGATTTGCTCTAATCTTGCCATGGATCGTCCGGAAACCATCCTGGAGCCATTACCGTATCACCTCGAGTTGAGGGACTATCTCAAGTCGAAAGAACGGGATTTGTGGAATTGGTTTGCCTCCGCCCAGGCCAGGGCGGATTACACGGAGCATTTGCGCCTCGAATTGCTCAAATCCACCTACCGCCTGGATGCCGACGGCCATCCCGAACTTTACCAAGCCCTGGAGGAAGCGAAGGCCAAGCTGGGTCTCGATATTCCGGTCACGTTGTACCAGGCGCACGATAAACCGGTATCGAACGCCATCCTCTTATTCGTGCCCGGCGAAGGTCATCTTGTTTTTTACGGTCCAGCTTTAACACTCCTCAACCAGGACGAAGTCAAATCCGTGATCGGCCATGAACTGGCTCACTATCACTTGTGGGATCGGGACAATGGCGAATTTCATATCGCCGCCCGGCTGATCCAGGCGGTCGCCGAAGACCCCCGTGCCGCCGCCAGCCACGAACAAACCGCCCGGCTGTATCAGCTTTACACGGAAATCTTCGCCGACCGCGGCGCTATCTGTGTCAGCGGCGACATCCATCCTGTTGTGGCCAGCCTGGTCAAAATGCAAACCGG
>DASXFM010000543.1:0-34749 GCA_036489615.1 Verrucomicrobiia bacterium
GCGGTGCCAGCGACGAGGCCAATTCCCTTGGTGACGGCGCCGGGCACCGCTTTCAGTACGAGCTTCTTCACGGCCCATCCAGGGATTTTTAGTGCTTCCAGGGCACGTTCCCATCCGGGCAGATGCCAATAAATATCTTCGTTCGGGTTATAGCTCCCCTCCCCGCGGGCCCTGCCGGTGATCTTCATATAAAAATCCCGCGTTCGGTCATTCATCATTGGGAGCGCAATTCCATCCGGCACGTAGAGCCCGACCTTGAACCAGCGATGCTCCGCCGAAGCCATATCATACGGGCGGTTTTTGTTCGCCGCCGGCACTGGCGCAAAACCTCCATCCGGTTTGACCAGTCCGTACGCGATCGCCTCCGGAGGCCTGGCCTTGCCCGGTTGATCGCGCCCCACGAACACCACCAATTGATACGGGACATCGGCGACAAAACGAATGGAGCGCGCTTCACTAATGTGAAAACTATCAAGTCCGTGCTTCTTGATGGTTATGTTGCGACGATCAGGTTCGTACAATCCCAGCCTGAACCAGTTGGCAAACCCGCGATCGCGTGTCGCGCCCGCGCACATGCTGTTCCACAGGAAACCTTCGGCGCGGCCGTCGTCCCGGGTGTTGGCAGCCTTGTTCCATTGGCGGGTCATGAAACCGGCTGTGGGCGAGCGGTAGAGATGGATGAGTCCGCGAATGACGGATTGCACGTAGGACGGAATTTCATGGGTGATAACCGGGTCTGTGACGCCGACTTTCGTGCCGAGCCAGTTTCGGGCGTAGGCAAACCCGTTCCCGGCTGCATCCGCATAACCGCGGTGATATTTCCATTGTTTCGAAAAAATGGGAAGACGCCACTGTGCGTCCAGGAAATTGTTTATCGCCGGCGTTTGCGTGCTCTGGCCGTCGAAGGTGTTACTAAGAATTTTATTTTGCATGGCAACGCCTCCTCAGCGCGGTATTGGCCAGTGCAATGCCGTCGATTTTTGAGTGACCCTTATTCATAGTGCCTTTGCAATGAGGCCCGTCATTCGTCGGATCAGATCAAGGGGGCCTCGTTTTCACGGACATGTTCTAATCCGATTCATAAGGCTGTCAAGCACGAAGTTTATTGCCGTTATGTTGAAACTTTGGAGCGGGGAGCCGGGCAACCTGCCTGAGCATTGTCACGTTTAATGTTTATTTTGATTTTATATCGTTTACGTAATATTCAAAAAGTCCGCGGCACTGTTAAAGGAAGAGCTTGCGAGCGAACGCTGACGTTACAAAAGAAAAAGGCCGGAATACAGGCAATTCCGGCCATTATGTAGTAAGTGGCGCTTGTTCTTTGCGCCGGCAAGATGTTACGAACCTTTTAGCAACGGATGTGCCGCTGTTCAAAGGCACGGAAAACCGAATGTTTTCGTGAAAGTGAAGAAGTTACTTTCGCCAAAAGTTTGCGGAGCGCAATTTATTTGAATCTATTGGTTGCAGGTTGCAATCCGGTTTACTCAAAGTGGAGTCCCTCGCGTCTCCCGCGGCTAAACGCCGTTAAATTGCAACGTCTTCAGGACCATGCGGTCCAATTGCGAGCGCCAGGATTTGTTTGTTTTCTGCGTCATAATTGAAACGTGAATGGCTCCCAGCCTGCCGGAATGGAAGAAGAAATCGTGGTAGATAATGGGAACTTTCTTTCCAGGCCCAACGCTTACTAATTGAACACTCATTCCCGAATCCTTTGTACCTTTTAAGAAGGCCGGGGGAGGCCCTGGATCGATCATATATCCTTCGCTTTCGACCAACCAACCCGAGTCCCCGGCGCTGGTTTTGATCGCCTTGATGCTTTTTTGCGTATATGCTGTTGTGCTTCGTTTGTCCGTAAAGAACTGTTCCGCCGATTCTTTGGCGCTCGCCTCATTCAAATGCCAAACCAGGTAACAGGTCAGATTTTGGTGTTTTAGGGTATTGGGCGTGACTGGCTGGCCGAAACTGCAAATAATACCATTCGAAAAATGGCCCGCGGGGACGATAAGATCAAAATAAATATCGTGCCTTTCCTCGCTATAGTCCTGGAAGGCACGCCAGCCTTTGGGATAGCCAATGGAAAAAGAGACGGTTGATTCGGCATCAGGAGGTTCATTGACACGAAAGGTATCCCAATCCTTCGCCTGGGTCTGCGCCGCCATCACGATCATGAAAGCGCTGAGGATCAATACGAGTGCGCGCATAGGTTGATCCCGAAAATGCGCCTTTATTCGCATTTTGTCTAATGGAATTAATTATGCGATTCACTGTGGGAATGAATCGGTTCATCGGGCCAGCTGGCTGGGACGATCTCAATTAGCTTTGAGCCGATAGAAACGCGCGATCCCATTCGTTGCTGGAAGTGCGATGCCGACATTTCCGGTGAGCGATTGCGGCTGATTCGTGACCGGGAGCCAGGTTACTGGAGGGTTGAGATTGGTCGCGTAATAGACGGAATAATTAGACGCCCAACGGGGCCAGGATAGTGCAAGTTGGCCGGCGGAGAGAGTCGCGGTGACAATAGGCGGTTTGTAGGGCGTGGCGCTGGCGGGACTTGAAACAATGCCCGAACCCGCGCCATTGGCGGGAGTGATCGTGTAATAGTAAGTCAAACCGTCGGTGACCTGGGTGTCGTTGTAGTTGGTTGTGGCGACGCTGGACACGAGCGAATACGGGCCGGCGAAATTCGTGGCCCGGTTGAGGGTATAGCTGGCGGCGCCGACCGACGGCGTCCAATCCAGATTGACGATGCCGACGCTGGCGGATGCCGATAGAATCACAGGTGCGGCGGGAGGGCTCAAATCCACATTGGCGATCTGGAAAGTCTGAATGGAGTTTGCGGGAAAAGCTATCTGGAACGAGTTGTTGATGATGGAAACATCTTTGTATTGCGCGTAGTTGGTGATGGTGTTCGGCACGGTGATCCAGCGGGTAACCGGGCCGGCGGCGTAAGGCACGTTCGTGAGGCAGTAACTGATCGTCTGAGCTACGCCGGAATTACAGGTGACAAGAACGAGGGTGCGGTTCGTAACACTGTAGGCCGCGATGGTGTTGGGGGCGAGGCTGTTGAGGATAGTCATGCCGGGGCGGATATGGCGCGTGTACTGCGCGAGAACGTAGTATTTCGGATTTGGGGTGGTGATGCTGGAACTGCCGACGGCGGACTGAATGAGGCCCCAGCCGCCTCCGTCGAGCGGCTGCCAATAACACCACGCAGTCGGGTGAAGGGTGGAGAAAGTCAGGTCCAGGTTGGTTGCCATGGTAAGGCCGCTGCCGTCGGCTTCGCCATATTCGGTATCCCAGAGGGTTTTACTATTCGCAGCCGCGTAGAGCCCCGAGCCGCTGTCGTACCCGTAGTCGTGCGAGGTCACGATGCTTATGTCTCCCCGGACGGTGGAATTGAAGCCTTGCCAGGTTGAGAGCGCTACGTCAAAGCTGGTTTCGTCCGACGCTGCAATGGGCATGCTGCTCAAACCGCGATTGTTCATTTCCGTTCGCAGATATCCAATGACCGTCTCCTGCGTGGGAGTGTCAAAGTAACAACCTTCCTGCGAGCCGGTGGCCGTCCACCAACTGCCATGGGGTTCGTTGAAGGCTTCGACGGAGTTAAAAGTGACGCCCCAATTGGTTCGGGCATAGGCGGCGATGGTGGCGAGGTAGACGGCGGCATCATCGTCGTACGAAGATTGAAGATTGTCAGTGGACGCGGTCGTGGGGCCGGACGGATTGAAGTTGTCGAGCATCCACCACATGGGTGAATTGGAAAAGAGCTGGATGCTGGCTCCGCGCGCCTGGGCCATCAACATCATGGCGCGCTGGTTGGCGTCGGCGCCCCAATTCCAATTAGTGGTCCCGGGGTCCGAACTGGACGGGTTGAGCCAGAAACCCTGGATTTGCTTCCAGCCGGGGATATTGGGCGAGGCGACCATGGATTGGCCGTTGACGGAATTGGCGCCGCAACCGCCGGCGTTGTAGCGGGCAATGTTCATGCCCAGGCCCGGGAGATTCACTCCGTTGAGCGCGGTGTAATTGGTGGTGAAAACGATGTTCGCCAGGTCGCTACGCGTGCCAAAGACATTGGCCCACCAGCAGAGGGAGCAACCCCAACCCTGCCAGACGCCCCAGTTGGCAGAGAGATTCAGGATGGGCGCGGGCGCCGGAGTCTGGAAATTCAATGAAGGATGGCCCCACGCGATACCGGCCTGGTTCGAGGCGGATGCGGTGAAATAATAGGTGGTGCTCGGGTTGAGGTTGAAGGCCGGGGCGGAGAATGCGCCATTCTGCAGGCCTAGCGCGACGCTGTAGGCCCAGGCGGAGGGGTTCGTTCCGCCATCGGCCGGACCATAGTAGACCGTGACGGACGGGACCTGGTTCCCGGAAGAGACCACCTGACCGTTGAGCGTGGCATCGTTGGCCTGAAGGCCGGTAGCGGCGCCGATAGTTACGACCGGCAGAACGGGCGGTCCCGCGGGATTGGTGAGGCTGAGGCCCAGGTCAAACACTCCATCGCAATGTCCGCTTGTGCCATAAGTGACTGAACCGCCGCTGACCGGAACCAGAGCGATCTGCCCGCCTGCGTACGGATTGTTGCTCGCGTTGGCCAATTGCTCCCAGCCGGTGCCTGACGAAGTGCGGCTGAAACAATAAGCATAGGTTGTGTTGGGCGCGAGCTGGAGACTGAAGCCGGACCAGGCAAGCCAATCGCCATTGTTGAAGGCAAAGTTGGTGGCCGTGAAATCGACGTACGTGGTTGCGGTGCTGCCGGACATGGTAAAGATATCCATGATGTATGTCTGGGCAGTCGTGGTGGATTCGGTGCCGCCTCCGCCGGTTTTGATAGCCAGGGAGTTGAGCCAATATCCGGCGGGATTGGAACCGGTCGTGAACGTTTGGCCCGGGGCGCCGCCACCGTGCGACGGATAGTTGTCCGTATAATAATTCAAACCATCGGGCGAACTGGCTTGGCCACTGGTGCTCAACTGGGAGATGTCGTTGGCGCCGGGAACCGGGGCGGTAGTGCCAAGATCGGTGAGCGTGGTCGTGGTTTGCGCTGAGAGTGTCGCCGTTATGAGTGTGGCGACGATGATGGCGATCAAGCCATGAATGCGGCGGGCCACGGTTATTGTTTTAGTGCCAGGCATGGGGTGTGAGCGCTTCCGGGAACAATCAACGCACGATTGGAATTTACAATAGATATGAATCCGATATCCCAAAACAGGTCTATATTAAGGGCTCGCTTACTATATCACGGCAAAAACGGGCTGGCTATCACTCAAAAGAGTAAAATATGGATCGAATTTTAACGGCTCCGCAAGGTGACGCTGCCCGGGGCCAGGCCGGTGGCTGCGGCCGTTATCATTATGTTCCCTGGCGTAGTATTTGCCTGGAGAATTGCCAAGCCACGTCCGTCAAAGGCGCGATGAAGATTGCTCTGAGGATTTTCCGGGTCGTTCAAGTCACCGTTGCCGATGCCGAGAAAATGCGCCGGCCCCGATATCGCGAATGTGATTTCATTGGTCGCGTCGGGCACGCGCACGCCGTTTCGATCAACGACCCTGAATTCGATTTGGGAAATATCTTTGCCGTTCGCGCGGATCTCATCGGTATCCGGCGAGAGTTCGATTTGGAATGGGTCGGCTGCGGTCTGGAGAGAAAAGTTGCATAGATTCCGGCCGGCATGGTCCTGGCCGATGGCTTTTAATGTTCCGGGTTGAAAAGGAATTTCCCACGTCAACATTCCATTTGTCGCATTCGCTGATTGTTTCGTGCCGACGATTTGATCGTTCAAAGTCAACGTGACCCGGGCGCAATTCCCAAAACAGAGGACCTTTACAATTGAATTGGTCGGCCAGTTCCAGCTTTCGGCGGCGTAACGGTAGCCGTAGCCGGAAGTCGCGCAGAGATAGACCATTGGTTTATCGCTCCAGAGGCTTTGCCTGAACCATCCCACCGGTTTTTTAAATCCGCAAAGGTCCAGCAAGCCCGGGCCGTTGGCGCGGTTCGGCCATGGTCCCGCTTCGCCCAGGTAATCGACGCCGGTCCATAAAAATTGGCCCGCGATAAATTGGTTCGTCTGGACGGCGAGCCAGGCCGAATATGAATGTTTATTTTCGCTGCCATAGATGACCCGGCGCGGATATGCCCGATGATCCGTTGCGTAGCGATCTTCCTGATAATTGTAACCCACGACGTCCAACAATTCGGGCAAATGAACTGCATCGGACATTTTTACCGTCGCCAAAGCCGCGGTGACCGGGCGGGTCCTGTCGAAACTTTTCACGGCCGCCACCAGCGGCGCGGCGCACTTTATCAAATCGGTCGCCGGCGGATTTTGCGGCCGGTATTCGTCACCGAGGATCGGATCGGAAAACGGATCGTTCGCAAAATCAATTTCATTGCCGATGCTCCAAAGGATGATGCCGGGATGGTTGCGGTCGCGGCGGACCATGTCCTGAATATCCGTGACGGACCACTGCGCAAAGAATTCGCCATAGCCAAAATGGCTGGGCACGCCGACGTTGCGGCCTGAAACCCATTTGTTTTTGGATGGCGTAAATTCATCGAAGGCTTCGTCCATCACTAAAAAGCCGAGGCGATCGCAAAGGTCAAGCAACGCTGGGTCAGGCGGATTATGGCTGGTGCGAATGGCGTTGACGCCGATGGCTTTCAATTCTCTTAAACGCCGTTCCCAAACTGCCGGGGGCACCGCAGCGCCCAGGGAGCCGGCGTCATGATGGAGACAAACTCCTTTGATAATGATTCGTTTGCCGTTCAGAATAAGACCTTTGTTCGCGTCAAACCTGAAGTTGCGAATGCCAAAAGGCGTTTCCGTTTCATCAGCAACCAAATCGTCGGTCCTGATCGTGCTTTGCAGCGTGTACAGTGAGGGGGAATCCGGCGACCATAATTTCGGTTTTAAAATTCTCAGCTGTTGACCTGGTACGGTGTTCGAATCTCCCTTTACCAGGGCCGGCGTCGTTTGGCTGGCGACCGTTTCTCCGTCTGGCGCCAGGATTTTTGACATCAACAAAAATTTCTTCGGTCCGGCGGAACAATTTTCCACGGTCGTTTCAATGCGGACGGTGGCGTCCGCGCTCGAAACACCCGGTGTGGTGACGGCAATTCCCCAGTGAGCGATCCGCAATTTATTTTCGATGACGAGCCGGACGTTTCGGTAAATGCCTGAGCCGGTGTAATACCGGGAGTCGGCAGATCGCGAATGATCCACGCGAACCGCGATGACGTTGTCACTCGAACCAAAATGAATAAATGGGGTGACGTCCAGGCGAAAGCTGGAAAATCCATAGGGTCGGCCGCCGACAAATTGTCCGTTTACCCAAATCTCGGAATTATCGTAAACGCCGTCGAATTCAACGGCCACCGTCTCGCCTTCTGCGCCGGCATCCACAGGGAATTGTTTGCGATACCAGCCGATTCCGCCCGGCGCGTAACCATTGCCGCTGCCATTGTCCGGGCCGAACGGGCCTTCGATGCTCCAGTCGTGCGGCAGATTGATCGGGCGCCAATTTGAATCATCGAACGCCGGCATCATGGCGGCCGCCGATTCGCCTTTATAAAAACGCCAGTCGGCGTCGAAATCAATGGTGTCCCGGGCATTTGCCGGACATGCCATGAGCAGCGCGAGGGCCGCGCCGAAGATCAAAAGAATTTGAACTGGCTTCACTCGGTATCTGAACTCGTGTGGTGGTTCACGTTGGCGGTATTGGCCATGGACAATGACCAATTATCGCGCCAGATAACACCAGGCCGGTCGTCGCCGTCAAATTCAATCGGAAGCCAAAGATAACTGGAATGGGCCAAGTCCCATTTGTTCCAGCGGTCTGCCATGAAGATCAATGCGGAGGTTCCTGCGATGGGCAAAATAAACGAGCTTTGGCCGGAAAATGTCTTTTCGGCATTGGGCCCTATGCATGGGTTGCCCAGTTCCTTCCATGGCCCGAAGACCGAGTTGGCCACGGCAGCCCGCGCGGCGTTGGGAGCCCAGGCCGTGCTGCCGGAGGTAATTAAATAATATTTTCCGTTATGCTTGAAAGCTGCCGGGGCTTCGCGGTTGCGTCCGATTAAAATGCGGCTGTATCGGCCGGTCGTTTTTAGATAGTCGTCCGTCAGGAGCGAAACATGCATGGTGGAATTTTCCTCGGAGGCGTAGAATACATATGCCCTGCTGTCATCGTCCACGAAGACGGTCATGTCACGGGCCATTTGGCCATTTTGAAAATCGCGCACTAGGTATTTGCCGTTGCCAGGCGCTTTATCCGCGTCGGTAACGTTGATCGGCCAGACACCGGCATCAGGCCGAAAACTGCCGCGATATTTGAAAGGACCCGTTGGGGTGTCACTGACGGCCACACCCAGGCGCGCTTCATGATAATCCGCGCTGTCAATATGCATCCACATGACGAAACGTTTTGAATTGCGATTGTAGACGACTTTGGGCCTTTCAACGACGTTGCTGGAATTCAGGTCGCTGGACGCGCCGGTCACCGGGGACAAAGCGAGCCCTTCGCTTTTCCAATCGCACAGGTTCGTGGATGAGTAGCAGGAAACCCCGGCCATATCCACACGCGTGCCGCCCCAGGATTTATTGCAGTCCGGGAGAAAGGTGCGGCCGATTTTTGCCTCGCCGTACCAGTAATAAGTCCCATCGTGAAAGAGAACGCAGCCGCCGTGCGCGTCAATGGGGTTTCCATCCGTGTCCCGCCAGACATAATCGGCCGCAAATTGACCCGGAACCAAACCCGCTAAAACATTCCCGGAGACTCCGGCAGCGACCAGGGCCAGCGCCGCAAAACTGCATTTCAACAAGTCATTTAATGTGGACACAATACCATCCTACCGGATTCCCCGCCGCTAAAGCCATTACCCGAAAGAGTAATTGAGGATCGGTGAGTCGGTTTCAAAAGATGTCAAATCTGGTTGTTGAATTCCTTCTGGAGAGACTGTTCCTCTCATCGAAAATACAAAATTGGAAGAAAAATCACTTTTAATTTTACAAGTGTCTCAAATTCAATTGCTTGTGTGGGGCTGCGTCCAATCGGGCAGTCGATCGATCTGTCCCTCTTGTTCCGCTATGATGGGGGACAGTTCCAAATTCGGACGGCGGCATGCAAAAAAGTTTTAAAATCTCCTTGCGTTCGAATCGCTGTTTGATAAATTTCCCGTTCCGTTACGTCAAAATGCAACGGAAGGTTCACGGCAAATCCGTGACTGAAAAATATGAAAGCCAGACTTTTTGATAAATATAAGAATGACGTCGTGCCCGCGCTTCAACAGAAGCGCAATTACAAGAACGTCCATCAAATCCCCCGCCTGGAAAAGATTGTTGTGAACATGGGCGTGAGCGCGTCCCTGGACAAAGGCGCCATCGATGATGCGACCAAGGATTTATCGATGATCACCGGACGCAAACCGGCCATCAGCAAATCACGTCAAAGCATCGCCAGTTTCAAGCTTCGCGAAAACCAGCCCATCGGCTGCCGCGTGACGTTGCGCAGTGACGCCATGTACGAGTTCTTTGACCGGTTGGTCGCCACGGCGCTGCCGCGTATTCGCGACTTTCGCGGCCTCTCGCCCCGCAAATTTGACGGGCGCGGAAACTACACGTTCGGCATCTCTGACCAGACAATTTTCCCCGAAATCGAATTGGACAAAATCAAGCGGACGCAGGGTATGGACGTGACAATCGTCACCAGTGCGCCGACGAATGGCGAAGCGATGGACTTGCTGAAATTGATGGGATTTCCGTTCTCGGAGAAGTAAGCAAACTTTTTGAATTATGGCAAAGAAATCATGGTTGGAGCGCAATAAGCGCAAGGCGGAAACGGTGAAGAAATACGCCGCTCTCCGCGCTCAATTGAAAGCGAAACGCGACTACGCCGGTTTGGCGAAGCTGCCGCGGGACGCCAGCCCAACGCGTCTGGTCAATCGTTGCGCCATGAGTGGACGCCGCCATGCGTATCTCCGCAAGTTCGGTGTGTCGCGCCTGACTTTCCGCGAAGCGGCGCTCAACGGGCTGATCCCGGGAGTGGTAAAGGCCAGTTGGTAATCGAGGTCGAAAACGATTTAAAATATGACAGATCCAATTTCAGACATGTTGACACGGCTTCGCAACGGCGGACGCGCTTTGCAGCCGTTGATCGAATTTCCGCACTCCCGCCTGAAGGAAAATATCGCGGCCATCCTGAAGAGCGAAGGATACGTGAGTGACGTGGCTGTCGAGGGCAAAGGGATCAAAAAGATCAAGATTCGCCTGAAATACAACGGCAAGAAGAACGTGATCGAAGGCTTGAAACGCATCAGCAAGCCGGGGTTGCGAAAATACGTGGGCGCCACGGAAATTCCGCGCGTGCGCGGCGGTTTGGGTGTGGCGGTCATTTCAACGCCTGAAGGAGTCATGACTGACACCCAGGCCCGCAAAAAGAACTTGGGCGGCGAGTTGCTCTGCTACGTTTGGTAACGATTTTAACAATTCAACGATTCAACGAACAAGACCATGTCACGAATTGGAAAACAACCTATCGCCATCCCGCCGAAGGTGAAAGTCGAGGTTAAGGGGCAAAAGATTTTGGTGGAAGGACCCAAGGGCAAGCTGGATTGGGAACTGCCGCACCGCACCAGCCTCAAGGTGGCCGAGGGCAAGATCGTAGTGAGCCGCGATGGAGACGATTCCGAAGCACGGGAGCGCCATGGTTTGAGCCGCGCCGTGGTGAACAACATGGTCAAGGGAGTGACTGAGGGTTTTGTCAAAAAGCTGGAAATTCAGGGAGTCGGGTTCAAGGCAGCCGTTCAGGGCAAGGTCGTGAACCTGGCGTTGGGTTTTTCACATCCGATTAATTACAACATTCCTGACCAGATCAAGGTGACGATTGAGGAAAATACGAAATTGACGATCGAAGGACCGGACAAACAGGTGGTCGGCCAGGTCGCGGCTGAAATTCGTGGATTCTATCCGCCTGAGCCATACAAGGGCAAAGGCGTGCGTTATGTGGGCGAACACGTCCAACGCAAGGAAGGCAAGACAGTCCAATAATTTTTTGCAATGAGAACTCAAAAGAAACATCAATTGCAGCAATTGCGCCGGTGGCGGATCCGCAAGAAAATCGTCGGGAGCAAGGATCGTCCGCGCATGAGCGTTTGCTTCACCAGCGAAAACATCCATGTGCAGTTCATTGATGACGAAGCCGGCCAGACGCTGGCTGCCATCTCGACTGTCGGGGGCAAATCCGCAGCGAAGGATTTATCAGCGAATGTGAGCGGCGCCAAGGCAATCGGGACCCTGGCGGCGAAGAATGCCTTGGACAAAGGGATCAAGCAGGTCGTGTTTGATCGTGGCGGTAACCTCTTTCACGGCAAAGTCAAGGCGCTGGCTGACGCCGCGCGCGAAGCGGGATTAAAATTTTGAATTTATTTTCACCTTAAATCTCTAACCTATGGCTGAAAACGAAAAAATTGGAGGCGCCGATGCGCCTCAGCAGCAACCGCCGCCGCCACAGCAGCAGCAGCACCAGCAGCAACGCGGGCGTCGCCGGCGCAAACCCGGTTCGGACATGCCGGAGAATGCATTTGAAGGCGGTGAAGAACTGACTGAGAAAGTGGTTTACATTAACCGTTCGGCCAAGGTCGTTAAAGGCGGGCGCCGATTTAACTTTTCGGCCCTGGTGGTTGTGGGCGACAAAAAGGGACGCGTAGGTTACGCGCTGGGCAAGGCGGGCGAAGTGGCAGATGCCATCAAGCGCGGCGGCGAATTGGCGCGTCATCAGATGCAGCCGGTCGCGTTGAAGGATGCCACAATTCCGCATGAAGTTCTTTCTCGGTTTGGCGGCGCGAAAATCCTGTTGCGGCCGGCTTCACCGGGAACGGGAATCATTGCCGGTAAAACGGTCCGGGCCGTTCTGGAATCCGCGGGTATTCGGGATATTTTGAGCAAATCGCTTGGTTCGAAGAACGCGGCGAATGTGGTGAAGGCCACGTTGGCGGCGCTGTTGAGCCTGCGGACCCGTGAAGAAATTTATAAGGCGCGTGGAATCGCGATTAAAAAGGTTGAGGCGCCAAAGCCGCCTGTAGCGATTCCGAGCTGATGGATTAGTGAATCCAGTAACGAACAGATTTTATGAGATTACATGACTTGAAACCTCGCCCGGGTGCCAAACACCGGCGCAAGCGCCTTGGGCAGGGCGAATCCAGCGGCCACGGCAAGACTTCCGGACGCGGCGGCAAGGGCCAAACCGCCCGTTCAGGCAGCAGCATCCGCATCGGGTTTGAAGGCGGTCAAATGCCGCTCATTCGCCGCATTCCCAAGCGCGGTTTCAACAACGCCCGTTTCACGATCCAATATTTGCCCGTCAACGTGGGCGAATTGAATCAATTTGAAGACGGGGCGACGGTGGACGAAACGGCGTTGCGCGCCATCGGCCTGGCGAACGGCAAGGCTGCGGGAATTAAAATCCTGGGCAACGGCGAGCTTTCCAAAAAACTCACAGTCACCGCGAGCGCGTTCAGCGCGTCCGCAAAATCAAAAATTGAGGCCAAGGGCGGTTCGTGCGCGGTGGCCAGCCGTGCCACGCCGGCGGCCAAGCCCGCTGAAGCGCCAAAAGCCTGATAGGGACAGTTCATGCTTCGGAATATTTTCAACACGTTCGCCAACTGCTTCAAAATCCCGGAGCTGAAGTCGCGTATATTATTCACGCTGCTGTTGTTGGGTGTGGCCCGGATACTGGCCTACGTGCCCATTCCAGGAATTGATTCCGCGGCGTTGGCGGCGTATGCGGACACTCAGCACGGCGGCGGGGGAATGTTGGGCTTGTATAACCGTTTCGCCGGCGGCGCCTATCTGAATTGCGCGATTGGCGCGCTGGGCATCATGCCGTATGTCAGTGCTTCGATCATCCTGCAAATGCTTGGCGCGGTGTTTCCGAAGTTGAGCAAGCTGGCGCGCGAGGAAGGCGGTCGCGCGAAAATTGTTCAGTACGGCCGGGTTTTGACGATTCCCTTGTGCATCGGCCAGGGATTTTATTTTGCCAACAGCTATTTGCATCCCGGGGCAATGTTTAGCGGATTTACCGGGCGGCTCGTGGTTATGGAGCCTCTTTGGTTGTATTTTATTGTGGCGGTCACAGCTATGACGGCGACGTCGATGTTGTTGATGTGGCTTGGTGAGCAGATTACCGACCGTGGCATCGGCAACGGTGTTTCGCTGATCATTACCATCGGCATTGTCGCCGGTCTGCCGTATGCCGTTCGCGATGCGTTTAAAATGTTTTGGGGGCCGAACTCCGGTCATACGTTCCTGGGCACGGGATTGCTTTTGATTGGTTTGCTGATTGGGGTGATTGCGGGAATTATTGCGATAACGCAGGCGCAACGGAAGGTGCCGGTGCAGTACGCCAGCCGGATGGTGGGACGCAAGATGTATCAGGGCGGCACGAATTATCTGCCGCTGCAGGTCAATCAGTCCAACGTCATGCCGATTATTTTCGCATCGTCGATTTTGATGTTTCCCGGCCCGATTTGTCTGTGGCTGTACAAAAACGGTCCCGTGTTTATGCAGGGCACATTCCAAAAGTTGTCGACGCAATTGAATTACGGCGCGCCTCTTTACCTGGGTATTTTCGCGTTATTGATTCTGTTCTTTTCGTACTTCTGGGTGGCGATTCAGTTTAATGAAATTCAAATCGCGGACGATTTGAAGAAAAACGGGGGTTACATCCCCGGGGTTCGCCCGGGCCAAAGCACCAGTGAATATCTGCACAGATCCATGAGCCGATTGACGCTGGCCGGCGCGTTCTTTTTGGTGGTGATCGCGGTGATCCCGGTGGTCCTCTATAAGCAAATGGGCATTTCCCAGAACATTTCCCAGTTTTTTGGTGGCACGAGCATTTTGATCGCGGTCGGCGTTTTGCTCAACACGATGCGGCAGGTCGAATCGCACCTGATGATGCGCCATTACGACGGCTTTTTGAAAAAAGGCAAAGTGCGCGGACGATTCTGAGTTGTGGCTGGAATCAAAATCAAAACCCCGGACGAATTGAAGTTGATGCGTTCGGCCTGCGCGGTGGCGGCGGAAGTGTTGGATGAAATCGGGTCGTTCATCAAACCGGGGATTACGACGGAGCGAGTGGACGATTTTGCGGCGGAGCAAATCAAGGCGCGCGGCGGCAAGAGCGCGTTCCTGGGATACCGGAAGTATCCGCGGCACGCCTGCATTTCGGTAAACGACGAAGTGGTTCACGGGTTGGGCGGCGAAAGGGAATTGCGGTTCGGGGACATTGTGAGCGTGGACGTGGGAGTGAGCTATAAAGGCTTTATCGGCGACAACGCGCGGACGTTTGCGGTGGGCGGATGCGGGGTTTTGGCGCAGCGCCTGTTGGACGTTACGGAACAGGCCCTGTATTTGGGGATCGCCGCGGCGAAATCGTCGAACCGGGTAACGGACATATCCCGGGCGATCCAGGATTTCGTCGAAAATAATGGATTTAGCGTGGTGCGCGAATTTGTGGGTCACGGGGTCGGCCGGACGATGCACGAAGACCCGCAGGTGCCCAATTTTGTGGACCGGAAGATGAACGAAAAGCTGCGTCCGGGAATGACGATTGCCATCGAACCGATGGTCAACGCCGGGCAGCCGGGCGTAAAAATTTTAAAAGATAACTGGACAGTGGTTACGCAAGATGGTTCATTATCCGCTCATTTTGAGCATACCGTCCTTATTACGGACGGGGAACCGGAGATTTTAACATGCCTGCCGGCGATGCTTTCAAAGTTGAAGGTCGCGTGACAGAAGTTTTGCCGAACGGGACGTACCGGGCGGAACTGAAAAACGGACATTGCCTGACGGCGTTTGTCACGGGAAGAATGAAGAAAAATTTCGCCGGATTGAAAGCCGGCGACAAAGTAACGTTGCAATTGACGCCTTACGATTTGAGTTCGGGGCGGGTGATTGTCGAATAAAGATTTAAAAATGAAAGTTAGAGCATCAGTCAAAAAAATGTGCGAGCACTGCAAAATAGTGCGTCGTCGTGGCGTCATTCGCGTTATCTGCTCGAACAAGCGCCACAAGCAGCGGCAGGGCTAACACCGTCAACGTTTTAACGATTTAATTATATGGCACGTATTATTGGAGTGGAAGTTCCGCCGAACAAGCGCATCGACATCGCGTTGCGCTACATCTACGGCATCGGCCCGGTGAACGCGAATGAAATTCTCGAGCGGGCGAACATTGACCCGGCCATCCGCGCCAAGGACCTGTCCGAACAGCAGCTTTCCCAGATCGTCCACGCCATCCAGGAAGGCAAATATGTCATCGAAGGTGATCTGCGGCGGGAAATCGGCATGAACCTGAAACGTTTGCAGGGTATCAAATGTTATCGGGGCGTGCGGCACATGCGCGGTTTGCCGGTGCGCGGACAGCGCACGCAGACCAACGCGCGGACACGCAAAGGGCCGCGCAAGACGGTGGGCGTGCAGCGCAATCCTAATGCCAAGACTGGCATCCATTAATTTTGAACTGAATTGAACTATGGCTGACGAAATAAAAAAGAAGGCGCCCGCGCCCGCTAAAAAAGAGGGAAAACCGGCTGAAAAAGGCGCGGCAAAAGAAACCGCCCCAGCTGAGGCAGAAGCCGTCAAACCGGCGGAAACCGCCGTTGTCGCCGCCCCCACTGCCGCCGAATTGCTGGGTGAAGACGCTAACGCCAAGAAGATCGTCAAGGCCAAGCACGCCAAGAATGTCGTGGCGGGCGTTGCCAACATCCTGGCTACGTTCAACAACACTTTGGTGAGCATCACGGACATGCACGGCAATATCATTGGGTGGTCGAGCGCCGGTCGGGTGGGTTTCAAAGGCTCGCGCAAGAGCACGGCTTACGCCGCGCAGCAGGTCGCCCAGGACGCCGCCCGGCAGGCGATGGCGCACGGGATGAAAGAGGTCGAAATCCGCGTCAAGGGTCCCGGTTCAGGCCGCGAATCCGCCATCCGCGCTCTCCAGGCGGTCGGTTTGGAAATCTCGGCGATCAAGGACGTGACTCCAGTCCCGCACAATGGCTGCCGCCCGCGCAAAAAGCGCCGCGTCTAATCAAACAAAAATTAAGAATTGTAAATTTCTATGGCTCGTTACACAGGTCCTCGCGTTCGCATCAGCCGCCGCTTCGGCATCCCGATTTTTGGTCCGACCAAATATCTGGAGCGCCGAAACTACGGCCCGGGTGTGCATGGTCCCAAGTCTCGCCGCAAATCCACCGATTACGGGCTGGGCCTGATCGAAAAGCAGAAGCTCAAATATTATTACGGCTTGCTGGAGCGCCAGTTTCGCGGCGTGTACGAGAAAGCGTTGAAACGGCGCGGCGTCACCGGCGAGCAGATGCTCCAAATCCTGGAGACGCGCCTGGACAATGTCGTCTTTCACCTGGGTTTTGCAAACACACGCGCCGCGGCGCGCCAAATGGTGTCGCACGGTCACGTGCTGGTGAATGGACGCAAGGTCAATGTGCCGTCGTTCAGCCTGAAGGTAAACAACGTGGTTGAAGTTAAAAACAACAACGTGTCGCGGCAGTTGGCCACCAAGAACATGGAAATCGCGACCAGCCGGTCGGTTCCGGATTGGATGCTGCTGAACAAGGACGAATTTAAGGGTACCGTTATGCGCATTCCGACGCGCGACGAGATCCAGCCGATTGCCAATGAACAGGCCGTCGTAGAATTTTATTCCCGATAAACCGTAATCCAAATATCCATTAATTAAAAACAATTACACGGACCGCGCCGGATCCGGGAATAAAAATCCGGGGCGGTCAGATTAAAATTGTTGAAAGGAAAGTATGCCAGTTAGACTCGGACGTTTTGAAATGCCGAAACGGTTGCAGAAAGAAGAAGCAACCGCCACGGAAACCTACGCAAAATTTGTCGCCGATCCGTTTGAAACGGGTTACGGCCATACCGTTGGAAACTCGTTGCGCCGCGTGCTGCTCTCGTCGCTCGAAGGCGCCGCCATTACGTCCATCAAAGTGGACGGGGCGATGCATGAATTCACGACGATTGAGGGCGTGGTTGAAGACGTGACAGACGTCGTTCTGAACCTGAAGAAAATCAAGTTCAAGGCCCACACGCGCGATGAGCAGATCCTGTTGCTTTCCGTGAACAAGGAAGGCGCCGTGACTGCGGCAGACGTCCAGTGCAACCAGAACGTGGAATTGGTCAACCCTGACCAGCACATCTGCACGCTGGATAAGAAGAAAAAATTTGAGATGGAGTTGACGGTGAAAATCGGGCGCGGTTTTTGTCCCAGCGACGAAAACAAGAAGCCCGGCCAGCCGATTGGCGTCATCGCGATTGACTCCATTTTCTCGCCGGTCACCCGGGTGCGCTACAATGTGGATGCGGCGCGCGTTGGCAACCGGACTGATTACGACAAGTTGATCCTGGAAATCTGGACGGATGGACGGCTCACGCCCGACGACGCCCTGACACAATCTTCGGCGATTCTCGCCCATCACCTCGACGTCTTTGTCGGTTACGACAAAAACGCGGTGGAATTTGAAGAGGCCGCCGACAAGCAGGACGAGGAAAAACTTAAGCTCAAGAAGCAGCTCAACATGAGCGTGAACGAAATCGAATTGAGCGTCCGGGCGGCGAACTGCCTGAACAATGCCAACATCACGACGGTGGGCCAGTTGGCCATGAAAACCGAGCAGGAGATGCTCAAGTACCGGAATTTTGGCAAGAAATCGCTCAACGAGATTAAAGACAAACTTTCTTCGCTGGGCCTATCGCTGGGGATGAATTTTGAGCCCGGCTTGATCGAGCCGCCAAAGGAAGAAGCCAAAACGGAATAATTTTATGCGACACCTGAAACGCACGGCCAAACTCGGCCGTACCTCCGAGCACCGCAATGCGATGCTCGCCAACCTTGTGTGCAGCTTGATTGAACATCGGCGCGTGACGACGACTCTTGCGCGGGCGAAGGCCGCGCGCTCGGTCGCCGAGAAGATGGTCACGCTGGGCAAAAAAGGCACAGTACATCATCGTCGCCTGGCCGTTGCCCGGTTGCACCAGGAGGACGCGGCCCGAATCCTGTTCAAGGAAATCGCGCCAGCGTTCAAGGACCGCAACGGCGGTTATACGCGCATTGTCAAAATGAACCAGCGCAACGGCGATGCGGCCCAGCGCGCCATTTTGGAATGGGTCAACGAAATTGTTCCCGCGGCAACCGCGGAAACGCCAACGACCGGGGCGGAAGCCAAACCGGCTGAAACCAAAACGGAGAATCCTCCGGGCGCATAGCCGTTTTTTTCCGAGAAACGGCTTGCGCGGAAGTCGCAAATTGTTAGAATAATTTTTCGCTTCTAAAACAAGGAAGCGTGATACTATTAACCATTGACAGATAATTGTTCTTTGTATGGCTGCACAACGTATTAGAATCCGGCTTAAGGCTTTCGACCATCGCGTCATAGACCAATCCGCCCGCGAAATCGCGGACACCGTTAAACGCACCGGAGCGCGCGTGGCGGGACCCATCCCGCTCCCGACCCGTGTGGAACGGTTCACCGTCCAACGCTCGCCGCATGCCGATAAAAAATCGCAGGAAACCTTCGAGCAGCGCACGCACAAGCGCCTGATTGATATCCTCGATCCTACGGCCAAAACGGTAGATGAGCTGAAAAAACTGAACCTTCCCGCCGGCGTGGACATCACGATCAAAATCTAAACGTCCCAACGTTTCAACGCATTAACTTTTCAACGCTTCAACGAATTTATGCCACTCGGACTTTTAGGAAAGAAACTCGGTCACACGCGCGTATATAACGCGCAGGGTGTCATCACACCTGTCACGGTCGTGCTCGCCGGCCCCAACCGCGTGATGCAGGTCAAAACGCAGGGCGGCAAGGACGGTTACAACGCCGTTCAACTTGGCTTTGACGACCAAAAAGATCAGCGCGTCAGCAAACCCTTGCTGGGACACATCAAAAAGCACAACGCCGCGGCCGTCAAACGGATCAAGGAATTTCGGAATTTCTCCAAAGAAGTCAAAGCCGGCGACCTCGTGGGAGTGACTTTGTTCGCGCCCGGCGATTTTGTAGACGCCATTGGCGTCACCAAGGGCCGGGGATTTGAAGGCGTGGTGAAGCGGCACCGTTTTGCGGGTGGCGACTCGACGCACGGTGCCAAGGGCTGGCACCGCCGTAGCGGTGCGATTGGCCAGCGCCTGTTTCCCGGTACGGTGCAACGCGGTTTACGCATGCCCGGTCACATGGGACAGGTGCAGCGCACGACGCAAAACCTGGAAGTCATCCAGGTGCGCGAAGCCGAGAATTTGCTCCTGATCAAAGGTTCAATTCCCGGTCCCGAAGGCGACTATATCGTGATTCGTGAATCCAAGAAACGGCCGAAGGGATGGAAGCCGCCAGTGAGCCTGGCGCCCATGAAGAAGAAGTCGGCAACTGAGAAGAAGCCGGAAGCAAAGGCTGAAGCCAAGAAATAACGCTTTAACGCAAAATGAAAATCGCGATTAAGAATCTCGAAGGAAAAGATCAGGGCGAACATGAAATCAAGTTCCCGGTGATCGAAGACGGCCGGGGCACTCAAGCGGTCCATGACGTAGTGGTGGCCTATCGGGCCGGCCAGCGCAGCGGCACCGCCAGCACCAAAACGGTAGGTGAAGTGGCCGGCACCAATAAAAAACCCTGGCGGCAAAAAGGCACCGGTCGCGCCCGCGCGGGTTCGTTTCGATCCCCGTTGTGGGCGGGCGGCGGTGTGGTTTTTGGTCCCAAACCGCGCGATTTCTCGAAAAAGGTTTCCAAAAAAACCAAACAACTTGCTTTGCGCAAAGCCTTGAGTGAACGCATCAAAGCGGGCGACGTGATGGTGGTGGACGATTTGAAACTGGAATCCCCCAAGACGAAAAATTTTGCCGGCATGATTTCTAGGTTGGAATTGAAGGGCACGACCCTGGTGGTTTCAGCGGGCATTGACAAAAATCTCACGCTGGCGTCGCGCAATGTTCCCAATGTGGCGCTAACGACGAGCGACTCACTGAACACCTACGACGTTTTGCGCCCGGCCAAGCTGCTCTTCACCCGAAGCGCGTTTGAAAAAGTCGAATCACGCCTGGCGGCTGAATAAATTCCCGAAGGGTCAAATACATGAATGCTTTTGAAATTATCAAGACCGTCCGACTCACCGAAAAGGGAACGCGGCAGGGCGAGAAGTACAATCAGTACACCATCGTAGCCGATCGCCGCGCGAACAAGACGCAAATCCGCCAGGCGGTGCAGGAGTTGTTCAAGGTCAAAGTCGCGCGTGTCAACACGCTGAATGTCCATGGCAAACTCCGCCGCCAGCGCACAATCCAGGCCGGCCAGACTCCGGATTGGAAGAAGGCCATTGTGACCCTCAAAGAAGGGCACAAGATTGTTTTGACGTAGCCGGAATTGATTTCTGACAGGCCATGTGCAAACGCCCATTATTGTAACATTGGGCGCTTGTTTGTTTGGGATTGTCTTTTTCGTCCTTTCAGGACTCGTTTTCTTCAAAATTTGGCAGGCAATTACCACAGGCGAATTGCCCGGGAGGGGTCCGACGACATATAGAGGCCGCTCGCCGTTTTCTTTTTGGCTCGGCATCACCATTTTTTCAGCGGCCGGAATCTGGTTATTTTTTATGGGGCTGATGTTCTTTGGGCTGGCTCCGAAATGGTTTATACACTTTATGACGAGCATAAAGTCATCGCGGTCTTCGCATTAAGGCATCACTGGTCGGCGGTTCAAATTACAAATCGCATGACCATTTCCTGCGACCCAATCGCGTCGGATTAATTTATTGGGGGGGAAGCAGGCATTTTTTGATGGGTTGCTGAAATCCGGGACTTTAACCGCTCGTCATCGGTGTTCCGGTTTGATATCGTTTAAACTCAAATGGAACCAAAAACGATACCTGGGTTTCGGTCTGTGCCCCGGACGGGTGTGATTTACGTCACACACGAGGCGGGGCGCCAGGGGTTTTCTTACGGCGACCCGCACTGGGCAAATTTGGGCCAGGGTTCTCCGGAGACGGGTGACATTCCCGGCGGACCAGAGCGGGTGCTCGAAGTGAGTATTTCGGAAGCCAGCCGGCAATATAGTCCTGTGGCCGGTAATCAATTGCTGTGCCAGGCCGTCGCGGATTTTTATAACTCCGCCTTTCGGACCGGGAAGAAATCCAAATATACCGCTGAGAACGTGAGTATCGCCAGCGGAGGGCGGCTGGCGCTCACGCGGTTGGCCAGCGCGCTGGGCAACATCAACATGGGCCATTTTATTCCGGACTACACGGCCTACGAGGAATTGCTGAGCGTTTTTAAGGCCTTTACGCCAATTCCTATTTTGCTCGAAGCCAAAAATGGCTACAAAATTTCCGTCTCGGATTTGAAGGAGGAAATTCTCGGGCGCGGTTTGAGCGCGATGCTGGTCAGCAATCCGTGCAATCCGACGGGCCAATTATTGGAGGGAAAGGAATTATCCGCCTGGTGCGATCTGGCGCGTGAATGCCAGTGTTCGGTTATTTTCGACGAGTTTTATTCCCATTACGTGTATACCCACGGGAAGGCGACGAAGCCGAAGATGATTTCCGCCGCTGAATTCGTCGATGACGTCGAGCAGGACCCGATCATTGTCGTGGACGGTCTCACAAAAAACTGGCGTTACCCGGGATGGCGGATCAGTTGGACGCTTGGGCCCAAGGCGGTAATTGAGGCGATCGCCAGCGCCGGTTCCTTTTTAGACGGCGGCGCCAATCACCCGTTTCAGAACGCCGCTTTGGATTTGCTCAAACCTGAAAAAGCGACGGCGGAGGCGCTGGCTATTCAAAGGCATTTTGGAAAAAAGCGGGCGCTGGTGTTGTCCAGGCTCAAGAAAATGGGCATCACCGCGGACGCGGCGCCGGCTGGAGCATTTTACGTATGGGCAAATTTATCAAAGCTGCCGTCGCCACTGGATGATGGGATGAGCTTTTTCCGCGAATGTCTCAAGGAAAAGGTCATCGTCGTGCCGGGCGTTTTCTTTGACGTGAACCCGGGGAACCGCCGCTCCATGATGCGATTCAAAAACTATTGCCGAATCAGTTTTGGGCCGGAAATCGAGAAATTGGAATTGGGGTTGAATGCGATAGGGCGCGTGATCGCGAAGTTTGGAAAATAGCCAACTGGAACGACAGTTGAGGGGGCGACAACAACCGAAACCTTACCGTCTATTACACAGCGGAAGCCCAAATTGTTGCAACCGCTGTCAATATCTCCCTGGCCCCGGGTTCCGAGCATATAGCGAGTACAGTACTGGTCCGTGCAAAGGAATGAACCGCCACGATGTACTCGTTGCGGCTGGCCATCACTCGCATTGTAACAGGAGGCTGGCCCGTGTGGGTTGCGCGCCACGCCGCCGGCGTTAACCAGTTGTTGGTAGTAGTCGGGCCGGTACCAATCGCTGCACCACTGCCAGACATTGCCCGCCATGTCGTAAAGGCCATAACCATTGGGAGGAAATTTTCCAACAGGGGCGATACCGGCATACCCGTCCTCGCCCGTGTCTTCGATGGGAAATCGTCCCTGCCAAACGTTCGCCATCCATTTGCCCCCGGGTCTGAACTCATCGCCCCAAACATAAGCCTTTCCCGCAAGCCCCCCGCGCGCGGCAAATTCCCATTCCGCTTCCGTTGGGAGTCTCTTGCCCGCCCAGTTTGCATAGGCCACCGCATCTTCGTATGCCACTTGTACCACCGGATAGTTCTCCTTGCCCTTCAAGTCGCTGCCGGGCCCGGCGGGATGCCGCCAATTTGCACCGCGCACATACCGCCACCATTGGTAAGGATCGTCGAGCGACACTGGTTGTGACGTGGGCGTAAAGACCATCGAGCCAGCCACCAGATTTTCCGGTGGCGCAGTCGGGAATTCTCCCCGGGTGGGAGTATGTTCGGCAATGGTAACGTAGCCGGTGGCTTTCACAAATTCCTCGAATTTCGTGTTGGTCACGTCGTTGGTGTCCATCCAGAAGCCGTCCACGTAGACCCGATGAATGGGCTGCGCATCATTCACCGCGTTCATGGTGGCCAGGGTGCAAATTCCTTCGGATGGCGCCCGGCAACCCATTGAAAATTCCCCTCCTGCAATCCACACCATTCCTGCGGGATCCGGACCCGGAGCAGGAGTTTTATTGGGAATGGTCGGCCGAAAGACGTCCGACACTGGTGTGGATAAATCGGCGAGGGAAACGCCTGCTTCTGCTTCCGGCGGATTAATCCGGATGCAGACGATCATTAGCACAAGGCCGGTAAGGACGGCAATTGCTGTGGTCCATGCCTTGCGGGTAGACGCAAGTTGGATTGGTTCCATAGGGTTAACGTGACTCAGAATTAACCGACGCCATTGTTTCTGAAAATTGTCAAGTCGGGCGAAAGTGAATTGGTACTGGCTGACAGATTCCATGTATTTGCGCCGGCATCTTTACTAGAGCATGCATGTTATCTGTTTTATGTCAGGAATTGGATTTACAATTAATCCCCTCCGGGAACGGTCGATGGCATGTTGTTCGGATCCAATGCCGGAACCGGATTGTCGGGATGCTGAAGGTCCGGTATTAAGTCGTTTGAAGCGCCACCCGGCGAACGTTTGATGCTCGGAAACTTGATGATGGACTTGTCGAATTCGGCAAGGACCATGCTAAAGAGCGCCGTGGACCAGCCATTGTCTTCGCCGGCGTATCTTCCCGGTGAGCTGGTCATGATTCGGGAGGGCGCTGCGCCGTTGAAGATCATGTCGTATCTCTCATAAGGGTCCATGGTGAGATTATAGACTGCGGGGATGGAACCTAAATTTTGTTGCGGTCCCAACCATGAGTCTTTCGCCGTCCAGACAAATTTCCATGCGATATTCACCCACGGTTCGTTGGGATCCCCAGCGATATCGGTACGGATGGCATTGAGATATTCACCATCAATATAAATCCAGGACCGGCGGGCGGAGTGGGGTGCTTTTCCCATAATGTAGGCGCTATTGTCGATGCTGTCGAAATAGATGGGCTTGCCATCGTTGTCCTGCCATGCGCCGTGCGGAGGCGGGGTGAGACCGACCATTGCGGCCAGGGTTGACCAGCAATCTATGTGAGACATCATTTCGCCATAGGTGGCCCCAGCCGGGATGTGGCTGGGCCACCACATAATCGCCGGCACGCGAAAACCCCCTTCAAAGCACGTGCCTTTTTCGCCGCGGAAGGGCGTAGTGCCGGCATCGGGATAGGCATCCACCCACGCGCCGTTGTCGGCGGTCAGGATAACGATGGTGTTTGGCGCATCGGCGCGGAGTTCATCCATGATTTGGCCAATGTCCGAGTCCATTTCCATGAGTGAGTCGGAGTAATCGCCCAAGTGTGATTTGCCTACAAAATCCGGCGCGGCATGGGTCGGGTTGTGCATCTTGATGAAATTGACGTCCATGAAGAATGGCTTGTCGCCGTTTGCATTGGCTTTGATGTATTCAACGGCGTTGGAAGCCATTCGCTCGTCCATCGTTGCCATCGTGTCGTAAGTGATTGCGCCCTTGTCCACGGCAGGTTGGCCGGCCACGCCATCCCATTCGTCCAGGTTCACAACGGAATCATACATCTTTTCGAATTCCGGGTTATAGGACGGGAACCAGGGATGAAACCAATTGTCCGTATTGTTGTATGTATATACGCCTGCGTAATAGGCTGCGAATTCTCTCATCTCATCAAAGCCGTGTTCCGTGGGGTAGGAGTCCGGGGTATCGCCCATGTGCCATTTGCCCATAAAGAAGGTCGAGTAACCGTTTTTCTGGAAGAATTCGGCAATCGTGGGAGTGGCTTTGGTGAGATGGTTCCGGTCACCCGGCGCCACGACGATGGAAAGCGCCGTGCGGATGGGAATACGCCCCGTCATAAATGAAGCGCGGCCCGCCGTGCAGCTTGCCTGGCCGTACCAACTGGTAAAGACTGCGCCTTCCCTGGCGATACGGTCAACGTTCGGTGTAGGATGTCCCAACGTTGCGCCTCCACCCGAGTAGCAACCAAAGTCATTCCAACCAGTATCGTCCGTCATGAGCATGATGATGTTCGGACGCCTTTGGCCGCCGTTGTTATCGGCGCCTGACGGCTGCGCTGTGATATGTGACGTCCAACTGAGCAAGGCAAGAGCGCATAACGAAGTCAGTCCGTAATTGAGATTAGCATTTCGTTTCATTTAATTATCCTCTCCCCTTTTTGTTTCCGGTGTCCGGATTCTCTCCATACGCGTAATTTGTGCCACGGGACGAATACCCTGTCCTAATCTGCGTAATGCGCTAATGGCCAAAGAATTATTTTGGTCATTCGATTAATGCCGACGATGCGAATGGAGACGGCGTTCCGTCTTTAAGTCGGTATTACGCCCCTGTAGGAATCTGCATGACGCCTTGTTTGCGTTGATGCCAGGCTGATCTGACGTAAAGGTTTCGCGTTCGGCCGGTGAATTCAAGGCTTAATCCGTGAATTACCGACCCGGGTTATTGTTTCGATTGCAGTGCCTGCTGCCTTGGAGGCAAAGGTTGAACCATTTCAAGCGTGTGCTGCCCGACAGCCGTTGGCGCCAGCGTTTGCTCCAATCCGAACCGTCCGTCCTGCAGGCTTTGGGCGACGTTCAGCGCTTGCGGCAGGGGGGTGAGCCACATTTCTCCCCACTCGTGCTGGGTGGCCGGCTGCCGTACCGGCGAGGAGTCCACGAGAGTTTGTGCCGTAACCAGAAATTGCGCCGCCATGCCTTGCCCCAATGGTTCTTTCCAATTTTCTTTTCCCCACGCCTGAAGGACCTGGTTCGTGTCGAAGCAGAGCACCCAGGCGGTGTGTTCGAGCCTCGAACGGGCGTAAACGAATTTGAACCATTTCACGATGGACCGGTTCAAGGTGAATCCTAATTGATTTTCGGTGACATCATTATGTTCGTAAAGGAAGACGAAACCTGCGGGAGTCGCCGAAACCTGCGACGGCACGCCGGTTTTTTCCAGGACGTCTTCCGATGTGCTCCTGCCAACGGTGATTTCAGGAGTGGCTGGAAGCGGCGGCCCGATTTCGCTGGTCAAGTGCGAGCAACCGGAAAGGAAGGCGCAAAGCAGGAGCAGGAACTTTCTACTGGAGAGGCACCTTTTCATTGCTGGTGGCGAAATCTGTTAAACGCTCCCGTGTGTCAAAAAAGAAAATGGCACGGTCATAAACAAAGTGTTCAACTGTTTGGTTATAGATAAGGAGCCTGAGACCCTTTGATTTTTTTTGTTCAACGAGATAGTAAAATATTGTCCGGTTTCCTGCGCTGATAACCTGTGATGGCGGCCCGAGAGCAGATAGCACGTCGTGCTCTGTGCTCTTGCCCCGTTCGAAAACGGGCACAGTGTCCGCGCGCCAAAGGTTTTTTACGCCTTGCGTAGAGGACCTGGTGACGCAGCCGGCCAGGGCGGCCAGCAGGAGAAAAACCAACGCATTGAACGCGCCCGGTAACACTGTCACCGGAAATCTCCGGGCCGACTGATTGGATTTATTCATATTATTCCATCATTACGGTTAACGGATGGCGGCCGCATTTTGAACGTCGCCTTCCCGGTTCAAGCTGATTTTCAGGTTCAGGCGGAAAATGTTTTCGCTATATTCCAACCCTCCGCCATTTTGCTGCCTGAACTTTGCATAATAGACGAACTCCAATTGGGCATATTTGCTGAATACATAGCCGATGCCGCCCGACACGCGCAGTTGGCTGACTTCACTTTGGTTAAAATCGTAGAACGGCTCGACGCTTGCCAGGGCATACCAGGTCCGGGGTTGCCACGTGTGTTCGACGGTGGAGAGCGGCAGATCCGCTTCAAAACGGCTGCGGATACGGTTGTCAGAGGACCAATCATGGGTATCGAAGTTTTTCGTGGCGCGATATTCGTATTGGGTGAAGTTGTAGAGGTTCCACTTCCATCGGTTCGGCAATGACAGCCTGGGGCCTGCAAAGGGGCGAAAGACGAATGTATCAGCCTTGTCATTGTTTTGATTATAACGATCGTTTAACCCGCCCCAGAGCTGAAGCCATGGGTTGGCAGTGAAGTAGGCTCCCGGCGAGAGCAGGTTATAGGTCTGAGCGTGGCCATTACGATTCAGCCCGTAGCCCAATTGCGCAAAGACGGTAATCTTGTTTGAAAACGTGTAATATGGAAACGCCGTCAGGCGATAATCTTCCGAGATGTCCGCCCGCGCCGATCCGGCAAATAAATACAGGCACCACAATACAATGAAATGCCTGAAGGCATTTTGTGGAAGTATCATTCATGAACCTTTGGATGTGAATTTGGTGTGCATGCTTTGTATTTCCTCCTCCTTTAATCCGGGGAGAGCATCCAGGCAGAGTCCGGGTCGTAGGCGCTTATTCTTTTTACCAGCAGGGCGGTTTTGGATCCGAAGTCTTTTTGATAAACACGCCCCTGCTGGTTGACGATGAATGTCATGATGCCGGATTCGCCGTATTGCGCGGGCCAGGCGATGAGGGCAAAACCGCCAATCATGTAGCCGTTGATGATGTAATTGTAGGCGCCGGCCGGGGCGTGCCTGCCCTGGCGGGTGAGGATTTTGAAATAATAACCGTGAAATGGCGTTGGGCTGCCAGCCCCGGGAGTTTTTTTATAGCCTTCACTCTGGGCTTGCACGAACAACGGCCCAAGAGGGCTGATTTCACCGTCAATATCCGGCGACCAGTACAAGCCGTCTTTTTTGCCCGGCGAACTGATAAACTTCTGGGCAAAAGCCAGCACACCATCGCCATTGTGGTCCTCCGACGCATATTGGCGCTGGGCCTCCACGCCCGCGCGCAGGGATTCAATCGTTCGCAATTCGTCGTAACCAATGCGCCGGTTCAGGATTTCATTCCTGCCGGCTGCGGTATCAAAATGCCAGGCGCCGTTGGTACGGACGAGGGGGATGGGAAAAGGCCAGCGGTCGGCTCCCGTATCGAGAACGCAACGGTTGTCGTCAACATGTTCGAGATAGTTTGAGGCATTAAACTGTTTGGCAAAGGCGGCCACTTCGCGCTGGGCCTCCACGGGGTCGGAAGAACGGATGTCCTTGATGCCGGGTCCAAAAATTTCCGCAATGGCGTTGGTATCGCGATAGTTGACGGCAATTGCCAGGGCATTAACGGCGTCTTCCGGCGAATGATAGGTCCGTCCGATGGTGGCAATGTCCTGTGCGAGTACAATCGGCCCGGCTGCCAGCGTCAAAATGACGAACGCGAATAGTTGAGCGAGGTTATGAATAGTCTTCATAAAATTTCACAGTCTGGTGATTCAACGGCGTCCGCGAAATCCTCCCCCTGATCGCCGTGCGCCGCCCCCGGTTTGTCCGCCCGATCGCCATCCCCCGCCGCTGAATTGTCCGCCACCGCGACTGGACGATCCACGTTGGCTGGCGCTACGGGTTTGTGATGCGCCTCCCGAATTATCGAAGGCGTCCCTTTGACCGGAAGAATTCGCTCCACTCCAACCACTGGACGCAGGCGAAGTGCCCGTCCTGACGTCCCGGCGGCTGGGATCGGGCTGCCATTTTTGTTGGCTGCCTGTGCTTCTTGTCGTGTTTTGCCCGGCGTTGCGGTTTTGGCTGAAATTATTGAAGTTATTGTTGGCACTGCGATTTCCGGTGGATCTATTGAAGGTGTTGTTGACGTTGCGGTTGACGTTCACATTGCGGTTTACATTGACATCGCCGTGATAGCCGCCCCTCCAGGCCACGCCGCCGCGCGGTCCGACATAGACCCCGCCTGAATGCCAATTGCAGTTATTGGCGATGATGGCGCCCATCGCCATGCCCATGCCGAAACTGACAAACGACGCGGCGGCGACTGCCCCGGGCGGCGGCCCGTAATAAACGTAGGCAGGGTTGTAAACCGGCACGTAGATAACATCCGGGGAGGCGGGTACGATCTGAACGATAGTGTTTGTAACAGTAACAACTTGCTGGGGCGTCGTTTTGAGTGTGCCGGCCTGCTGAGCTTTGCCGCGCATGACCTGGATGGCATTCATGACCGATTTTTGGTTGTTGGCAAAGGCCTCGCCAAGAGAACTGGTCCAATCGAGATCGTCGTTCATTTTCTGGATGATGTCCGGGAAACGCGAGAGCGCCTTGACATTTGAATCCCACGATTGCGAATCAATATTGGGGATGTTGTTAGTGTTGGCGATGAATCGCGCGGCCTTCACGATGTCCAATGGGTAAGCGGATGCGGGCAGCAACGTGGCCAGCAGCGGGTCCGGATAAAGGGCTATCGGCGCGACCAGTTTCTCCAGGTCGGTCTCGGATAGTTGGGGCGGCGCGGAGGGCGGCGCGGCCGCTCCACTGGACGCCGGCGCGTCGGTTTGGGCCCGGGCTGCGGCGATAAACGCGACGAGGAGAACGAAGCAGATGATTCGGGGTTTGATTTTCACGTTCCATTTCCTTTCGTAGCCCGGCGGCTCAATGAGGACCTTTAATTCGGTCATTTCTCTTAAATCTGCGAACTGGCCCGGCCATGGCGGGACTATGAATTCTGCCCGCTAAATCCGTCGCGCGTTTTTTCCCATCGTGCTGGAGAATGGTCACCCTGGTCCCATGTTTTTGTTCCAGACGTTCCGTGTCCTTCCAAAGCCAGTGCATTGCGGATTCAAATTCCTGGAATGCCTGGACTTGCAACCCCCGCATCCGGCTGAAGAACGTGAATTTCCGAATGCCCCCATGAATATCCTGTCGGTAAAGGACTGCCAGGCGTTGATGTCGTGAGAAACCCGCCGTGCGAAATGCCCCGACCAGCGCAGCCAGTTCGGTGTTGGTAAATTGCGGCTTGTCCGGCACAGGCAAGTCCCGCACATCCAGCACAGCGCGATCGAGTCCACGTTTTTGGCACGCAAGCACCAGTGCCTCAAGCGCTTTCTTGCTCTCTTCAAAATTGAGGTGCTCCTCAGCGTCGATGCGGACAAAGTCACTCGCGCGAATTACTTGCAAATCGATAGGCATAGGCTTTTAAGGATTTGTTTTGGTTTCGGTTGGGTTCGTTGGTTCAAAAGGAAAGATTCGGTTCCAATCGCTCTTCATGCTGACGACGGTCCAGCCCTTTGCATGGGCTTCGTCCAAAGCCGTGTCGAGACGGCCGATGCGGGAGGCGCGATCGTAAGCCCACTCGCGAGTGGCGTCGTCGTGATGAACGAGCAGCGCAAAACGCGCGCCGCCGCCCGCCATCGTCCATTCGAGCATTTGTTCGTCGCCATCGGAATTTCCAAAGGCCGCGATGGGGCGGCGCCCGATATATGTTTCAATAGCGATAGGTTTGCCTTCTTTGTCGTCAATGAATTGGGGGTCGGGCAATTTCACCAGCGCCGGTTTGCCGTCGAGAATTTCATATTTTAGTTTGCCCTGGCTGCCGATGACCTGCTCGGGAGGGATGCCATAAACGTCCCCGGCAAAGACGCGCATGAATTCCACGCCGCCGCCCGAGACAATATAGGTTTTGAATCCGTTCACGCGCAGATACGTCAGCAACTCCAGCATTGGCTGATAAACCATTTTGGTATACGGCCGGCCGGTCTCCGGGTGTCTCGCTTTGGCCAGCCACTCCCCGACTGCGGCGTCGAACTCATCGGTGGTCATGCCGCTATGCGAGACGGCCACGATCTTCATCAATGATTTTTCACCTCCCGCCAACAACCCTTTCATGTCCCCCGTGAGGACATGATTAAATGGCTCCTCGGTTTTCCATTCGGGATGTCGCGGTGCCAGCGCCTTCACTTGGTCGATGGCGTAGAGAAACTGGAAGTAAACCGGTTGCTCTGCCCAGAGCGTGCCGTCGTTATCGAACGTCGCAATGCGCCCGGCTGGCGGGACGAAATCCGGGGAATTGCTGTCGGTGACACGTCCAGTGAAAGTCATGATGGCTTTTTTCGGCGCGGTATCATTCCACGAAGGCAGCGGGTCGGCGGCAAAAGCGCGAATAACGAACGCGAGAAGCGCAATAGTTCGAAATATCGGCAATCTTTTTAGCTTTATCATTTTTTGAAAGTAACGCCGGGCATCCATGGACGACGCCCAATCTACCTTTCTTTCGGCGGTGGTAATATGGCCGGTGGCGTCGGCAAATTTTTTAAACTCATCGTTTGTTACGTCGTGCGTATCCATCCAGAATCCGTCCACCTCCACGCGATGCGCGGGACGTTCATTGGGAAAGCTTCGCGGATCGTTCGTTCCCGTTGTAAATTCGCCTCCAGAAATCCAAATCATTCCATCGGGCGGCGGCGCTGCCCGCGATCCTGTCGCAAACGTCGTCAGCAAAAGGAATGCGTCAGCCACGATGGGATTGACAGGTTGGGCGCTTCTCATGGTTAATAATCCTTCAACTTCGTAAAATCGTGGTCCAATGATATTGCCGGGCTTTTGACATCGCCGATGTGTCCAGCGATAAATGCAGCGCCCCATGCGGTTTGAATGTCCATAAGTTTCGACACAAATACCCTTCCCCTCAGCTATCAATTCGCGCCCCATCGACTCTCAATCGGAATTCTTTGCTCGGCAAATTGTCCTTCGGTGCAGGAAAGTTGCCCTTTGGTGCAAGGTAGAGACCACGTGATTTTGGGAAATGATGTCTTTTTTATGAAGAAACACTTTGTTGGAATTACGATTTGACAGATGGGGTGGCGGTGATGCAATAAGGCATTAGGCAACAATGCCGGCGTCCGGAGATAGCGGGAAATATGGCATCGTTAAAGCGTATGAACAAGGTTGCTGGTCCATTGGAGGTTATCATTCATGTCGTGGATGACGATGAGTCGTTCCATGCGACCGTCTCGCGTTTATTACGGGCGGCCGGTTACAATGTGCGAAATTACACCAATGTGGGGCGTTTTCTTCTCACTCGTTTTGACGAAGCGCCTGGCTGTATTTTATTGGATGTTCGGATGCCCGGGATCAACGGCCTGGATTTGCAGGAAGCGCTCACGATGCGGATGCAAACGCCGCCGATTATTTTTGTCAGTGGTTATCGAGACGTTCCCAGCACCGTGCGGGCGATAAAAGCCGGCGCTGTTGATTTTCTTACCAAGCCGGTGCGCCGGGAAGTTCTCTTGAGCGCCATCGAAAATGCGCTGGCACACGATGCCGGGGAACGTTCTGCCCGCGAAAAACTCAAGCATTGGCACGCCGATTATGAGACGTTGACCCCGCGTGAGTTGGAAGTATATAACCGGGTGATTGCCGGGAAAATGAACAAGGAGATCGCCGGCGAACTGAGCGCATCAGAACGGACCGTCAAAGCTCATCGGGCGCAGGTGATGAGGAAGATGCACGCATCATCCCTCGCCGAATTGGTTCATATTGCCGACCATTTGCACACCGGGGGGATCGGCCTCGGTTTGAGCGTCACACGTTAGTCCCTCCTGGGGCACGGTTCGCAGCGTGAAATGGAATGTCGCTCCGCAACCGGGGTTATTCTCCGCCCAAATACGGCCCGTATGGGCCTCAATGATCGAGCGCGCAATGGCAAGGCCCAACCCCAGCCCGTTTGGCTTGGTCGTATAGAACGAATCAAAGATAAGAGGCATTTTAGCGGCGCCAATACCGTGGCCGCAGTCCGCCACGGTCACTTCGACGGTTTCCTTGCTTTTCTGTTTTGTTCGTATCGTAATTTGGCGCGACTCTTCGGGAGAATTGTCCATGGCTTCTATACCGTTAAGAATAAGATTCAAAAGAACTTGCTGAAGATAAATTGGGTCTCCCTGGACCAACTCAAGACTTTCTGCAAGGTCCTTTACAATCGGGACGCGGCGCCGCAACGCATCGGCCGTCAAAAGTCGTACGACTGAGGTGATGGTTTCGTTGGCGTCCATCGCCTTCATTTGCATCTCGTGCTTGCGCAGCAGGCTGCGGATGCGCCGGATAGCTTCGTCGGCCCGCAAATCGTCCCTCCGGATATCGGAAAGAATTTCACGAATCTCCTCCAAGGATGGATTTTCCGCTTCGAGCAACAGCTCTGCGGCCCGGACATTGCAGATGATCGCGCCCAGTGGCTGATTTATTTCGTGGGCGATCATTGCGGTTAGTTCGCCAGCTACCGTCAAACGGGAAGCATGCGCAAGGTTTTGTTGCGCCTCCTCCGCCCGTTTGCGGTCACTCACGTCGTGAATTACGGTGATCAAACAATCTTCGCCGCCAATGTCCTCGACGTCCGCCGAAACGAGTGTGTGGCGCAATTCTCCGGTCCGGGTCCGCAGGCACAACGCCAGGTCGCGCATGCCTTCCTTGACAGAAATCGCGGCGATCAGGCGCTCGCGATCTTCCAGTGAGGCGTAAATGTTCATTTCATCTACCGTACGGCCAATGGTTTCATCGCGCCGAAAACCAAACATACTTTCGCAGCATTCGTTCATTTCGAAAATATGACCGTCTTTCAAACGGCTAATCAACATGGCATCGGGGCTGGAATGAAAAGCCTTGGTAAATCGCTCTTCTGCCCGGCGACGTTCGCCAATCGCAATGCTCAAAAGCAGCAGCGTGACCGACATGAAGGAAAAAAACATCTGAATGGACAGCGCATTTTGCTCCGGTACGCGGTATGAAAATGGCCCGTGGCCGTGGACTGCGCCCCAAATGGCAATCAGAGCAACGCAACAGGTAGCCGCGCTGGTTTCGGCGGGGCCAAATCTCATTGCAATCCATAAAAGGAAAGGCAATGAAACGTACAACAGGGCCGGTTGTGCCGCCGGTCCGGATTTCTGAATACAAAAAATGAAGAGACTTACCGTCATCAAGCCCAAAAAGGCCGCGCCACCTTCCAAAACCCGCAGCCATGGCACCTTATCGAATGAGGGAAGTTTGCCGGGAACCCATTTCAGGATCGCCGGCAGGAAAATGAATGCCGCAAATGCGTTCGAGAAAAATCGCATGCGCCAGATTTTCCAATATTCCTGGTTTCCCCAGTGATTCAGCAATACAAATGCCGAATCGAGGAAAGAACTCAAAAATGGCGCCAAAAATGCCGCGCAAACGAACAGGATAAAAATATCGCGCATCCGGTTGAATTTCGTGGAAGCGGCGGAAAAAAATCGAATACTCACGGCGCCGATCAAAGCTTCAAAAGTGTTGCTGACAAACCAGCACAGGACCATGCCCATAGGAATTCCACTGTGAATTTCGGTCACCAGGTGGGCCGGCAAGGCACAAAGAACCAGAAACGGCCAGGAGCGGGGCGGGCTTAAGAGCAGTGCCGCAAAGAGAACCACATTCGTCGGCCACATCACCGAAATGGGATTAAGCTGAAAGGTGAGCGCCAAACCCATCCTCGCGCCCAGATAATACCCCACAAACACAAAGAACCCCCTGAGGATCGTCAGTTGATCGAAACTCGTTCGCTGCTCCTCAACCTTATTTGATCCGCTTTTTCGCAACCCGATCTGAGAGTCCCCTCTTATATTGGCAATTCTGGTTTGCACAATCACCCTTTCGAATCAGCATCATTAGCATAACAGCCTCATTAAAACTGTCTACGAAAAAACGATTCGAGTTGAGCCAGGAGTAGGGTGCGATGTTTCCCCCGGCCTTTTCCACGAAAGGAGCTTTGCCAACAGGGTGGCGGAAGATCAGCGGTCGATGGGTTGAAACCGTGAACTTCTCCTTGTTTTGGCATAAAATCTGCGAAAAAATGTATTGTCTATGGAGGAATGCCGGAATCTGGACGGATGCAAAA
>DASXFM010000545.1:0-1930 GCA_036489615.1 Verrucomicrobiia bacterium
TTCCGAGCGAAGGCGGAAGAAGATTGCAAGGGCTGACTGGAGTGCGTTCCCGTGGTCGCCCGTTTCTCAGACGCCTTTGAGGCTAACCATACGCTGGGACTTGACGCACCAGACTTTTAATCGCAGGCAACGGAAGATTTCCAATGGATGGAGCGAAGTCGTCCTGGCCCGGCGAAGTTCAGGAACATCACGGTAGATTTCGGGCAGGCGATAGAAAGGGATTCGATGGTTGAGGTGATGGATGTGGTGATAACCGATATTAGCCGTGAACCAGGTCATCAACGGTCCCATCTTGAGGAAACTCGAAGAGTCGAGCGCCGCGCCTTCATAAGTCCAGCCTTGCTTGTCCTTGAGAAGGACGCCGGGGAAATTGTGCTGCGCATAAAAGAGATATGCTCCAATGGCGCTGGCGATTAAAAAAGGCACGAACATGGTCAGCACCGGCGCCAGCCAGCCAAAATGAACGCCCAACCAGACGGCGAGTCCCACGTGCAGCAGAAATGTTGGAAGGCAATCGATGTTCTTTCGCGGCGCATTGAAGAATGGCAGGATCACCATTCCAAAAATAAACACGGTGATATAACCGAACAGAATGGTGAGCGGATGCCGCATGAACAGGTAAAGAAGGCGTTGACCGGTGGACGTTTGACGGTATTGCTCAAGGGTCATGATTGGAAAAGAACCGATGTTGGCGCTGCGTAATTTGCAATTATGGCTGTGATGATAATCGTGCGAACTGCGCCAAACCGCGTTGGGACTCAGCAAAATCATGCCGAGAAAACGCATCAAAATTGCCGCCGGACGCGATTTGGGAAGCATGGCCCGGTGCTGCTGGTCGTGGTAGATTACAAAAAGCCGGACCATCAATAATCCGCTCAGCACACTGCTAAAGATACGGTACGGCAACGGCAAAATGGGGAAAGTCCCGGCGACTGCCGCCGCCAGCAAAAACATCGTGGAAAGAATATACCACCAGCTTTTCCAGGAGCGGTCGTGTGCGTAGGCTTTAGTACGGGCGTAAAGAGTATCTGGAACGGTCATGATTGCCTGTACAAAGCATCCCCTATGCCGCGAATAATAGCAATGAAGTTCAACAATTATTTTTCGTGCCGCGTTTTTTCCGGGTTCCGGGCTCAAATTCCGCATCACGCGGCGACTGCGGCCCTGATTTTTAGGGAAAAAACCTGCAATCCCGTGCCGCGCCCATCATTCATTTTGATGAACTGATTTGTTCCAGGGCACAACGTACGAGAATAAATTTGCCAATGGCCTCCAGATTCGCGGCCCGGAAGACTGTTTTGGTAGCCGGGAAATGTTTGCCCATTGAGCGGACTTTCGTCCATTGCCGGCGCGAGTCAGGATTCGAGCGTGTCTCTGTTTCGATGAGACTATTGAAGGCAGATATTCTGGTAAGCCACTGCGCCCGGCCACAATAGAAGTGGCGTTATTTTCTACCGCTTGATTGGGATTTTCCTCGCTTCCGCTCGGACTCAAGTTTGGAAGTTCGCATGGCCTGGATAGCCGCTTCCAGGGTTTCCATCTTTTGCTGCGTTTTTCTTAACTCGACGCGATTTTCCTCGGTCGCCTTGATCAGCGCTTCAAGGTCTCGTTTGACATCCGGTTTGGGCATTTCAAACGAGGTCAATGCAGGCGCCAGACGATCCGTGCCTTGTCGACGTCGTAGGGGGACATTTCCATTTTGACTCGATCGCCGGCGGTGAGCCGAACAAATCGTTTACGCATTTTTCCCGAAATAGTCGCCAGCACGAGATGCCCATTCTCGAGTTCGACGCGAAACATCGTCCCTGGCAGGACCAGTTTCACCGTGCCCTCAATTTCAATGGGTTGCTCTTTCAACGGAAAAAAGGGACTCCCGCCGAATTGGCGGGAGTCCCGCAATAAATAGAAACGCGATTAATAGCGATTACGG
>DASXFM010000553.1:0-5772 GCA_036489615.1 Verrucomicrobiia bacterium
AAAACAGGAAATGCGCGCTCGACGGAATCTCCCTGACTTGAACGGAGCTCGCGCGCAGTCTGGGCAAATACGAAAGCGTCTTGTTGGCTTCGCCATAGAGAAAAAGACGCGGAATCGGCAGGGCAAGAAATTCTTCAATCAACCGGCCGGAATCCGACTCGCTGACCGTCTCAAATGCGTAAGTGTAATAACCGCGAATATCCACATTCAGGGCCATCTGATGCGCGGCAATTTGGTCGTCGGCATAACGCGACGCACGAAGTTCATAGATCATTTGCCTGAATACCGGTTCGAAGGATTCGAATTTGTGGACAACCACACGCCGCGAGAACATACAGTCTTCAGGACAAAGATTGCCCTCAATGTTGATGAGCCCCTGAACACGACCGACACCATGCCGGCGAAGTTGCAATAACGCAATCAGCCCGCCCATGCTCGCTCCGGCCAGAAAGTAAGGCCCTGGCAACAACTGATCGGCCACGCTTTGCGCCATGTCGGCGAGCGCGCTGACGTTAAGACCCGCTTCCGGATCAAACGCGGCGAGCCCCGTGCCGGGCTCGTCAAAAGCAAGCAGTGCGCAGTCAGCCAAAGCGGCGCTCTGGAAAGCGGCGTAAAAATTCTCTTTCGCGCCGCCTAATCCATGCACGAATAAAACAGACGGGCCGCCATTGCCATCGCGATAAAGATATGGCAGGTCGAACTGCCGCTCACGCCACCGGACAGCCACCTGGCCGAGCCGCGGAAGTTTCGATTTTGCCGGGATGTACATATTGCACGGATCACGAGCCACACCCGCAACTGGCCGGCTCCCGTCCGCAATTTGAATTCGCGCGTTTCGCAACACAACTTTATTTTTTTACGTTGACATCCCCATGCAAACGTTTAAATCGAGCGTTGCAACTGGTTGTACGCGCCTCGTGCGGCGCTCACCCACGGAAAAACGGACAATCTTGTTAAAACAAAATCATATTATCCCGTGAGCCGCGCTACGTCCGAATCCCAGCCATCCATGCCTTTGCTTCTCAGGATGACGGGTATTTGCAAGAATTTTGGAAATACCACGGTCTTAAAGGAAATCCAGCTTGAATTGCAAAGCGGCGAAGTGCATGTCCTGGCCGGCGAAAATGGAGCCGGCAAGAGCACATTGATAAAAATTCTCGCCGGCATTCACACGGATTTTGAAGGAAACATTCAAGTTAATGGCCGCGACGTGCGGCCTAAAAATCCGCTCGACGCCAACAGTCTCGGCATCGCCGTCATCCACCAGGAATTATCCCTCATTGATTCTCTAAGCGTGGCAGACAACATCTTTCTTGGCCGGACACCTGCGCGGCATGGATTCGTTTTGGATGCCGTGCAGCAAAAACAGGCGGCACAGTGTGTTCAACAACTCGGCCTGGATATCGATACCCGTCGCCAGGTCGGCGAGTTTACCATCGCCGTCCGGCAACTCATTGAAATTGCCAAGGCGCTCAGTCAAAACGCAAAAATCATCGTCATGGATGAGCCCACCAGCGCGCTGAACGCGCCCGAAGTGGAACGATTGTTTGCCTTGATTCAAACTCTCAAAGCCCGCGGATGCGGCATTATCTATATCACCCATAAGATGGAGGAGATCGCGCGCATCGCCGACCGGATTACCGTGCTGCGCGATGGCAAATGGATCGGCATGGCGCCCGCAAGCGAACTGCCCATTCCAAAATTAATCCAATGGATGATTGGCCGCGAAGTCGCCGAGTCTTCCCACAACGAAGCGCCCGATTTTGGCAAAGAGCGGCTAAGGGTCGAAAACTTTGGCGTTTTTCCCGAGGGATTATCGAAAAAACCCGCCGTCGAAAATATTTCATTCTCCGTTCGTTCAGGTGAAATTTTGGGAATTGCCGGACTTCAAGGCTCCGGGGCAACTGAACTTTTTCACGGGATCTTCGGAGATTTTGGTTCAAGGACCGGCGGCGAAATCTATTTGGACGGCGCCGGGGTCTCTTTGACGTCGCCCAGGAAAGCCATTGAAGCCGGAGTCGCCTTGCTGACGAATGACCGCAAAGCAACCGGCCTGGTTTTGTCCCTTTCTATCGTTGCCAATGCCACACTTGCCGGGCTGCGTGAATTGTCCCCTCTGGGCTGGCGTCGACCCGGCCGGGAAACGGCTGCCGCGGAGAAAATTACTTCCTCCATGAAATTGCGCGCGGCTTCGATGGACCTGGAAGTCGGTTTTCTCTCCGGCGGCAATCAGCAAAAGGTCGCTATTGCCAAGTGGCTGCAAATTCGCCCGCGCCTTTTACTTCTGGACGAACCAACCCGCGGCATCGACATCGGCGCCAAACAGGAGATTTATCAACTCATGCGCGAGTGGGCGGCGCAGGGGATTGCCATTTTGCTGATTACTTCCGAAATGCCCGAACTGTTAACACTGAGCGACCGCATCCTGGTCATGCACCGCGGGCATTGCACCGCGCAGTTTTCCCGACAGGACGCCAGGCCCGAAAACATTCTGGCAGCCGCGATGGGAACCAACATTCCTAACCGGCAAAATTGATGAAGAAACTTTTTACCAGCCCGGCAGGCCGCGCATTTCTCGCGCTGCTGCTGGTCTTTATCATCGGGGCCATCTTCAACGCGGACGGCGCGTTCTTTAAATCAGGTACCCATCGGGATGCTCTGCGGCAAATGTCTGTTTACGGCATCCTTGCCTGCGGCATGACGATGGTGATCATTTCCGGGGGAATTGATTTGTCCGTGGGCAGCATCCTTGCCCTGGCAGCGGTTTGTTGCGCAAAAATGGCCATCCACTGGGGCTATTCCGGGTGGGTTGTCTTGCCGGCTTGTTTAGCCGTCGGCGCCGCGTGCGGAGCGGTATCTGGTTTTCTAACCGCCCGCCTGCAAATCCAGCCCTTTATCGCCACGCTGGCCATGATGGTCCTGGCTCGAGGCCTGTCCAAATACGCTTCGGGCGGAATGAAAGTTTCCACCGCCATCGCTAATCCGGATGGCACTTATCGGTACGTGAATGTGCCCGATTTTTTCCAGGATATCGATCATCGCATTTTCGGAGGAAGCATATCCGTAGTGACGCTCATTTTCATCGCCTGTGTGGTCCTGGGCTGGCTGTTGATGTCAAAGCACCGCGTCGGACGCTTTCTTTACGCCATCGGCGGAAACGAAGAATCTTCCCGGCTTTCCGGCGTGCCCGTTGTGGGGGCAAAAATATTCGCCTATGCCATGTCAGGAATGTTTGCCGCGATGGCCGGCATTTGCCAGGCAGCGCAAGAACAGCAAGGTGACCCGGAAGCGGGAACCGGTTATGAATTGATCGCCATTGCCATGGTCGTTATCGGTGGAACCAGTTTGATGGGCGGACGCGGCGGCATGGGACTGACGCTTCTGGGCGTATTAACCATCGGTTACCTCGACAAGATTTTGAGCATCAACGCCGTCCCCGAAGCAGGCCGGCTGGTTCTAACGGGCATTATTATTGTCATCGCAGTTTTGACCCAACGCCGTCGCAGAACATAAAATTATGAATAATAAATTGATAAAAATCCTCACGAACTCCGTTTGTATCCTGGCAGTCATTACGTTACTGGCAGGCTGCAAAAAGTCCGAAGATACGGGCGCGGCAAATTCCCCCGCCAGTTCTCCGCCGCCACAAAAGCAATTCATCATCGGCATGTCTCAATGCAATTTGGGCGAGCCCTGGCGTGTGCAGATGAATGCGGATATCGCCACTGCCGCCGCCAAACATCCCGAACTCAAAGTCATTTTCAAAGATGCCCAGAACGACACCCTGCAACAGCGCGCCCAGCTGGAGGAATTTGTCAGTTCAAAGGTAAATTTAATCATTATCAGCCCCAAGGAGGCGCAACCTCTCACCCAACCGGTCGCTGAAGCAATGGATGCCGGCATCCCGGTCATCGTCCTTGATCGCAGGCTTTTGGGTGACAAATACACGTGCTTTATCGGAGCCAACAATGAAAAGATTGGAAAGGCCGCCGGGCAATGGATCGTCAAGGCGTTGGGCGGCAAGGGTAATGTTGTGGAACTCATGGGATTGCAGACTTCCACTCCCGGCCAGGACCGGCACAAGGGGTTTTTGGAAGGCATCGCCGGCTCAAACATCAAAGTCATTTTCCAGGCGGATATGCAGTGGCTTGAACCCAAGGCCCGCGACGAAATGGAATCGGCGCTTTCCCGTTACGATAGCATCGATCTGGTGTACGCCCATAACGACGACGGAGCGCACGGCGCGTATCTCGCGGCCAAAGCCGCCGGTCGTGGCAAACAGATGAAGTTCGTCGGAATCGATGCGCTGCCTCAGGAAGGGGTCGTGTATGTCAAACAAGGGATTTTGGATGCGACGTTTCAGTATCCCACGGGAGGCGCGGAAGCCATCGATACCGCACTCAAGATTTTAAACGGCCAGAGTGTGCCGAAAGAAATTGTCCTGGGCACCCGCCTCTATGATGCCCAAAACGTGGCTGAGGGCGGCGAGGAACTAAAATGAAATGTCTCGGCCTGCTCTTCTTGCTCGCCGGAGGATTACTGGAAGCGACCGGCGCGCCGTCACCGCTGGTTGAAGCCGGTCCCTTCATAAAAATATACGATCCCGGTGCCGGAGAAAAAGAGCCATGGTACATCAATGACCATTGTTTCATCCAGGGTCCCGACAACCTGTGGCATATGTTTGGGATAACCCATCAGGAACCGGCCGACCCGGAACATGAAATATATTTTGCTCACACGACCGCCAAAACATTGTTGCAACGGCCCTGGGATAAAAAGCCGTTTGCGTTAAAGGCCGCGATGGGAGCGCCCTGGCATGAAACCCATTTATGGGCGCCGGACATTGTTTTTTACCACCGCCTCTATTACATGTTCTATTGCGCCGGCGGTTCGGATCACACCCGATATGAAATCAACCTTGCGACCTCGCCCGACCTTGAAACCTGGACCCGTTCGTCGCGGAATCCGATGCTCGTCGATGGATTTGACGCGCGCGATCCTTTCCTGCTTCAAGTCCATGGCCAATGGGTCATCTACTACTGCGCAACGAGCGAACCATCCGGCGGCCATCATGTCGTGGCCTGTATGACCAGCGGCGACTTGCTGACATGGACCAATCGCCAGATTGCCTTCACAGACCCTTCCATCGGAAGAGGCGCAGGCAATACTGAATCACCTTTCGTAGTGCAACGCGGTGACGCCTATTATTTGTTCATCGGACCGCGCGATGGTTACGACGGCACCGATGTTTTTGTGAGTCACGACCCGTTCCACTGGGACATTAACAATAAGGTTGGACATATCGCTGCTCACGCGGCCGAAGTCATTCAGGACACCGACGGCCAATGGTACATCAGCCGGGCCGGCTGGGCGCGCGGCGGCCTCTATTTGGCTCACTTAATCTGGAAAGATAATCTACAGACCAATTCCAAATAATTATTTTCGTATCCGGACGCCTTGTCTGGCTCAAAATATTATCGATCGTCCCGCATTATGGGCCGTAAAATGACATCTCTCGCCGCAAAAGCTATTCTGGTTTTTTCCGTTGTCATATTTTCCGAAGGGCTCGTAACCGGCGCTGTAACCAATGGCATTTCTCTCTCGAATTCTCCGCCCGATATCGAGCCGGCTGCCATTCCATCCGGACTGGATGCGTACCGGGAATGGGCGCGCTGGCCCTCGCAACGCATCGGGATGCGGGCCTACATGCGCAGCACGTATGACCGGCGCGGCGGCAACGAGGGCGCCGACGCCAGCCATTTCCTCTATCAA